>JBIOJT010000106.1:0-12726 GCA_044451055.1 Methylomirabilales bacterium (SeqCode) | reverse complement strand
GGTCGAAGCGGGCTGCAAGGTGGCGATCGGCACGCGCCTCAAGCGCGCTGGCATGCATTGGACCATCGCTGGCGCCAATGCGATAATCGCCCTACGGTGCGCGAAGCTCAGCGGTCGCTTCGAGGCGTTCTGGGAGCGCCGTGCCCAGGCTGGGTCTCGGCCGTGACGCTCCCCCGTCACTTTCCTGTCGTGCACCCGAGGATGGGGGATCGTGACGCGGTGAACCCTGGCCCCTCTGCGGGGGCAGGAACCTGCTATGGAGGGTTGAGAAATGCACTGACCGATCCACAGGCTCCGATTACACTGGCCGTCGTATGAAGCCGATCCGATTCAGCCGGCATGCCCGTCGACGGATGCGACTGATCGACAGCTGAAAGGAGGGAGGCAAGGTCGTGAGGGTCGAGGACAGTAAGAACGAGGACGCCCTATACATTCAGTTGCGGGACGTGCCAGTCGCAGAGAGTCGGGATATCGCCGAGGGCGTGACTTTGGACCTAGATGCGGGCGGACGGATTGTGGGGCTTGGGGTGCTCGATGCCTTGGAGGCTCTCGGGCTGGGAAACCTCGTAAACGTCTCCATTGAAAACCTCCCGGTCGAGCAGCTCCGTCTCGGCACGCCGTAAGTCTCCAGAGACCTGCCGACAAGCCTCCGACCCGGGCCGGGCAGCTCGCTTCCGCTTCTGGCGTCGGCACACCGCTTTCGCCCGAGGGTCGGGCGGCCCCGTATGCCTTGCCCTCCACACACCGGGTTGGCCAGCACTCCAGCCTCCCGGCATTCGTCATTCCGCATTCCGCAATAGTCAGATGCCACTACGATGGGGCGGGGAAGCGTTTCTGGGAGAGGGACTGCTCGGGGCGGGCGAAGACAACCACAGCATGGCGCGCAGGCGTCACAGGGAGGATCTTACATTGGCATCGAAGAAACGGCCGTGTCCCGTCACAAGAACGATCGCGTCCCCAGATTTGGTGACGTGCTACGTCCTCCAAATTGTTTCGGAGCCAACGTATTACTGACGCGAGCAGTTCCCCCGCACCTCTGGTGGTGATGGATGCGTTCCAGGTGCGCGGGGGTTGCATCTTTGGCTATCCGGTGCGACGAAGTTCGTGCCTAATACCCGCGCCGCCCGCCGCCACCATACCCTCCGCCGCCGCGGGGAGCCTGCTCGCGGGCTTCGTTGACCGTGAGCGCCCGGCCGCCGACTTCCCGGCCGTTCATCGCCTTGATGGCCGCCTCGGCCTCCGCCTGGCTGCCCATCTCCACAAAGGCGAACCCCCGGGCGCGACCCGTGTCCCGGTCCGTGATGATCTTCACCTCGGTGACGTTCCGCTCCCCCTCCTGGAATAGGGCGCGGAGCTGCGATTCGTCTGTGTCGAACGGCAGGTTCCCAACATACAGTCTTGTTCCCATGATCCTCAACTCCCTTCGCCCCGCAGCTGCGGGGCAGTGTCCCGTCGTCAGCGGTCATCGGTGTCCTATCTCCAGGGCGTGGGACCGCTCCTACCGCGCCCGGTTCAAGCCAGCCGATCCCCGGCGGCTATTCGATCTGTTCTCCCCGCTCCCGGGCCTTCGCCAATCGCTTCCGGAGGCGCCGGGCCGCCTCCCGGACCTTTCGCCGGCGCCGGTCGCCGGGTTTCTCATAATGGGCGTGCCGCTTCACCTCCCGCAGGATTCCGTCGCGAAGGACCAGCCGCTTGAACAAGCGGAGGGCGCCTTCCACCCCGCGATCCCCGACGGTCACCTCCAACGGACGGTGGCGAAACGCGCCCCCATCGGTCGAGGCAGAGCCCTCACCATTCTGTCCATTCCGAAAGCTCATGAATCCTCCCCGGCGACTTGCCGCCAGCCTTGATTCCATCGCACCGTTGGAGACAAAAAAACGCCGCGAGGCTTGGCTCCTCGCGGCGTTGAGAAAATGGCGAAACCGTCTGAACCGAGAATCGAGCTTAGGATACAAGCCTTCGTCCTCCTAGTCAAGCAGAATCGGCGGGTGTGCGACAAATTTATGGGTCCCGATGGCTAGGCGGCTGCACGAGTCTCCCAAAACTCCTCCCACCGGCCACTGAGGTCGGCGCAGCGTAGGGCAATGATGGAATTGGCGCCCCGGACTGTCCAGCGCATGCCCGATTGCTTAAGGCGTTGGCCGACGATGGTCTTGCAGCCGGCCTCGACGACCCCCGAGCCCACGAACAGCCCTCGGCGGCGGAAGCGGGCGTACCGCATCCGCTCTGCGTTGGTCTGGAAGTACTCGGTGGCCTTGCGCACTGCCTCTGCAACCGGCACCTCGCGCGGCCGGAGCCGCCGCATGACCGCTAGCAGAGCCTCGATCTCCCCGGCGTCCAGTTGCTTGCAGCGCGCCGCCGCCCACGCCCTCGCCTCGGGGCCGGCCGGGCCGTAGAGGATCTTCCCGAGATCCGCGAGGTGCTCGCGGGCGTGGTAGAGGTCCACGATCTGGAGGGCCCCGGGGAAGTGCTCGTCGGCGAGCCTCCAGATCCAGACCGCCCCATCCCCCAGGACGATGACCTGCGCGGCCCAGGCCACACCCCGGCGCACCGCCTCGGCGTAGATCCGGGGGCCGAAGGCCTCGGCGGTCTCGATGGCCCCGACGTAGGTCGTCGAGTCCGCGTCGCGCACGGGGCGCCCCTTCGCGTCGAGGCGGGTCTGCGTGAAGACGCACCCCAGCTTGGCCTCGCGGGTCTTGGCCTTCCCGGTGGCGTCCTTGCCCGGACGGCCTTCGGTTTCGTGCGGGACCACCGGCACCCCGGTCGCATCGATGGCGATGTACAGTTTCGGCACCGCCCGGAGCGGCACCACCGTGCCGACGAGGGCGCGGTCCCGCTCCCGCTGGGCGAGGGTCTCGATCTGCTGGCCGATGGCCTCCGCGACCCGTTCCACCTGCTTGGTTTGGACGAGGATGCCGGCCAGCTCGGCCAAGTCCCGCCGCCCTTCGGCGAAGGCGGCCTTGCTCCCCACCCGACCCATCATGCGTCGCACCCCCGGACTGAAGACGGTCCCGACGATGTCCAGCTCGTGATCCTTCGGGACCACCCCGTCGGCGCAGGGGGCACAGTAGTAGTAGGCCCGCCGGACCCTCACGGGGGCGAGGACCGTGAGCACCTCCTTGCCGCGGTAGTCGAGGAACGCGGCGTGGTGCCCTTGACCGCAGGGGACCTGGCGCCCCCGGTAGCCCCCACCGTCGGCGTTGAGGAGCTGCTCCAACAGCCGGCCGCCCACCTCGTGCATCGTGGCCCGGAGGGCCATCTCGGTGGCCTCCAGGTCCAGATGCCCACCGGTCGCCTGGTCCTGCAGGGCGCGCGTCACGAGGCGGTCGAGCTCTTGGCTGACTTCCGCCCGGAGGACCGCGCCGAGGTTTTTTTTACCGCGGGGATCGCGGGGCCCGGGGCGCCGGCCCCGAGCGGTCGGAGGTCGCACAACCGTTCATTGATCCCGAGGAGTTGGTCGCAGAGCTGCCGGAACCGGTGAAAGGTCTCCACCTCCCGGGTCAGCTTGGCCAGGCCCGGACCCGGTCGGAGTTGGCGGGTCTGGGTCTTCCCCTGGACCTTGCGGGTATAAGCGAAGTAGGGGCCATGCCCCGGATGCCCGGCCGCCTTGCAACAACACGGGGTCTTCCCACACTTCAGGTACTGTTCCACCACGCTCCCCCGGCGCATATCCCCCAGGGCTTGCATCTGCTCCAGGATCTCCGCCCGCTGCCTCTCGAGCACCTCGATCGAGTGGGCCATAGAATCCTCCTATCTTAGAGTCTATATACTCTAGGATTCTATGGGCCTCCTCGTGGCTTGTCAACTATCCATATTCATGTCGCACACCCAGAATCGGCCGGATGCATCCAAGAATCTGTGATGTCCTCCGCTCGCCCCGGCGGGCTGTCCGTCACGCCGCCAGCCGGGTGACCGCGGCCCGCCGCTCCGCCCAGGACGTGTCCCAGGTCCCGTTCAGCCGGAGGAGGCGGAGCTGGAGGAGCGCCCGGGACCCGGGCCGGCGCCAACTCAGCCCGCGCTTCTTGTCCGGTGGGTCACGACGACGTCGACGGTCTTCTCCACGGCCCCCGAGCCCGTGGCCTCGATGCCGGCCGTGGAGCGTCAAGGGGATTTCCGGGGGGCGCCACGTCCTCTGAGCAGCGTCGTCAGGGCAGACCGGGACACCCCTCAGGGGTGGCGAGATGTCGGGAGCGCACGAACTTGAGCCGACGGGGGCTCCTCTCGAAATGGGGCGGGGGGTTGCCCGGTCCTTACCCCATGAGCGATCTGGCGGCCGAGACGATATCCTCGAC
The DNA here is from genome assembly GCA_044451055.1 of Methylomirabilales bacterium (SeqCode). GTDB lineage: Bacteria > Methylomirabilota > Methylomirabilia > Methylomirabilales > 2-02-FULL-66-22 > 2-02-FULL-66-22. Next base: position 8,434 of record JBIOJT010000106.1, on the reverse strand, counting down.
GTCGGGAACGGCCTTCCGCTCCAGGACCTCGTTGAAGGCGATCGGGACGTTGCGGCCGGCCACCCGCTTGATGGGCGCATCCAGGTAGTCGAAGGCCTCTTCGGCGATAATGCCGGCGATCTCGCCACCGAAGCCACCCCGCTTCACCGCCTCGTGGACGACCACCAGGCGCCCGGTCTTCTTGACCGACCCGATGATCGCGGCCTTGTCCAGCGGCACCAGCGTCCGCGGGTCCAGGACCTCTGCCTCGATCCCCTCGGTCGCCAGGGTCTCGGCCGCCGCCAACGCCTTACTGACCATCAAGCCGGTGGCCACGACGGTCACGTCCTTGCCGGGCCGTTTCACGTCGGCCGATCCGAAGGGGATCGTGTACTGCTCCTCGGGAACCAGCCCCCGGGTCGGGTACAGCAGCTTGTGCTCGAGGAAGATGACCGGATTCGGATCACGAAGGGCGGTGACCAGCAGTCCCTTGGCGTCCGCGGGCGTCGAGGGCATGGCCACCAGCAGTCCCGGCGTGTGCACGAACCAGGCCTCCAGGCTTTGCGAGTGCTGTGAGGCGAGCTTCAACCCGGTCCCGTAGGGCGTTCGGATGACCATGGGGACGTTCGCCTTGCCCCCCAGCATGAACCGGATCTTGGCCGCCTGATTCACGATCTGATCCATGGCGCAGGCGGTGAAATCCATGAACTGGATCTCCACCATCGGCCGCATCCCCGTGAGGGCTGCGCCAATTCCCGCCCCGATCAACGCCGCCTCGGAGATCGGCGTGTCCCGCACCCGCTCCGGTCCGAACTCGTCCAGCAGGCCTCTGGTGCCGCCGAAGAGGCCCCCGAACGCCCCGACGTCCTCCCCCATCACGAAGACGCGCGGATCCAGCCGCATCTCGGTGCGCAGCGCCTCGGCAATCGCTTCGGCATAGGTGATCTCCCGCCGGCTCGTTCCAATCGGCGCAGCGCCTCCCCTTTCTTCAACCTGGCTGGTCGTCATTCGATGAACCTCCCGGCGTAGATGTCCAGTTCGATCTCATCGAGAGGCGGCTCCGGGCTGGCCAGGGCAAAGGCCACCGCGTCCTCCACTTCTTTCGCGGCCGCGGACTCGATGGCGGCAAACCCGGCCCCATCCAGGAGTTTCTCTTTCACGAGCGCTCCCCGCAGGCGTGCGATCGGGCACCTGGCCCGCCAGGCCGCCTCTTCCTCGGCCGGCCGATCCGGCCCCTTCACCCGCAGGCTATGCTGCAGCCACCGATACGTCTTGCATTCCAAGAGGGTCGGACCCTCGCCTCGACGCGCGCGCTCAGCCGCCCGTCGCGTGGCCGCCCACACGGCCATCACATCATTGCCATCCACCACCTCGCCCTTCATACCGTATCCGGCGGCCCGCGCGGCGATGTCCGGCATGGCCACGGCTTTGGCGATGGGCATGGACAGCGCGTACTGGTTGTTCTCACAGACGAAGATGACGGGCAATCGCCACGTGGCGGCCAGGTTCATCGCCTCGTGGGTGATCCCGGTGTTGGCCCCGCCGTCGCCGAAGAAACCGACGCTCACCTGATCGGTGCCGCGCAGCTTCACCGAGAGGGCGGCCCCCGCCGTAATCCCCATGCCGCCACCGACGATGCCGTTACAGCCCAGCATGCCCAACTCCAGGTCGGCGATGTGCATGGAGCCGCCCTTCCCCTTGCAGTAGCCGGTATGCCGCCCCAGGAGTTCCGCCATCATGCGGTTCATGTCCGCGCCCTTGGCCAGGGCGTGTCCGTGGCCCCGATGGGTGCTGGTGATGTAGTCGTCGGGCCGGAGCGCGGCGCAGACTCCGGTCGCCACCGCTTCCTGGCCGACGTAGGGATGAATCGTCCCCTTGATCACTAGATCCTTCACCAGCTCCGCCAGCTTCATCTCGAACGCCCGGATCCGCACCATCATCGTCAGCATCGCGATCCGATCGGGCATCACGCCCTTCTCGTCTTTTGCGCCCGATACGACTCGGACGGGCGCATTGGATTTCCGCTTGGTCGCCTGCTTCTTCCTCACAGGAGCCATCATCTTCCCCCAGTCTGAGGCCAGGAAACCCCGGCCGAGATTCTCCCTGTCGATCTACAGTCCAGCCATGGATCTTGTATCAGGGGAGGCGAAGCTTGTCCAGCGCGAGGTCAATGTATCTGAGCGGTCAATTGGGCAGGAGTGTTGTCGGCCGATCCGGACGGAAGTTACACGCCCACCGTGCGCCTGTGGAGGCTACGCTTGCCTTTCCTGATCCCGCTTCGGTTCGGTCCAACCGCAGACCAACCGCCAGAGGTACCCAACCGAATACCTGGTCGGCCTGTTGCCGAAGGACGAACGGTTGGGTCTATATGACATTACGATCCCGGGGCGCCGGCCGGATGGCCTGAAGGATGCGGGACACGGTGTATACGATCATCACCAGACCCGACACGGGAAGTGCGGCGTACCACCATGGCCTGGGCATCGTCAGCATTGGCGACGTGTTGCCCTGGGCCTGGAGCGTGAGGAGCCAGCCCTGCCACGTGAAGACCGCTAGAAACCCGAGGCTGAGGAGGCCGAGGAGCACCTCCAGGGCTCGACCCGTCCGCGTCCCGGCCAGGGCCTGGGGGATGAAGTCGATGGTGATGTGCTCCCGGCTCCGCCAGACGGCGGCCGCGCCCATGAAGACCATCCACGCGAACGCCAACTCCACGATCTCATCCGACCAGCTCAGGGAGATGATCGGGAAGAAGCGGATGAGCACGAGCGCGCAGACCAGCACCACCAGGACAAACATGCACACGATGCTCATCCAGCGCAGGCCGGATTCGACGGCCCGATCGGCCCGGGCCCCACGGCCTTCGGACGATCCGGCAGGTAACTGACTCATCGCGACGCCCCCATGACCAGGTTCGGAATCCAGACGACAAGCCAGGGAATGTAGGTGATCAGAGCCAGACACACCGTGAGGGCGACTATGTAAGGCCACAACTCCCTCGCCAGGGGCCAGATCCCAATCTTGCTGATGCTCGAGACCGCGTACAGGCACATCCCCACGGGCGGAGTAAGGAGGCCGATCATCAGGTTCAGGGTCATCACGACGCCGAAGTGAACCGGATCCACTCCCACCCGGGTGATCAGGGGCATGAAGACCGGGATCGTGAGGAGCATGATGGCGATCCCCTCCATGAAGCAGCCCAGGATCAACAGGATGACATTGACAATCAGGAGGACCACCCACGGCGTCGAGGTCAGCGCCATCAGTCCCTCCACGATCATCGTGGGGATCCGTTGCTGGATCAGGAGCCAGCCGAAGATGCTGGCCGCCGAGATGATGAACATCACTTGCACCGAGTTGCGGACGGTCTCCCACAGAATCCGAGGGAGGTCCGCCAACGTGATCTCCCGGTAAATGAACATGCCGATGGCCAGGGCATAGATGCTCGCGACGGCTGCGGCCTCGGTGGGTGTGAAGACCCCCGCCAGGATCCCTCCGATGATGATGATCGGCGAGCCCCAGGCCGGCGCGGCGTGGACGGTGGCCCAGAACAGCTCCCGCAACGTGGCCCGTCGCTCCCGGGGGTAGTCCCGCCGCTTGGCGAGGATGGCCACGGTGATCATGAGAAGGATGCCCATCAGGACGCCCGGGAGGAATCCCCCGAGAAACAGCCGGCCCACTGACGTGCCTGTCATGCTGCCGAAGATTACGAAGGGGATGCTAGGCGGAATGATGGGCCCGATGGTGGAGGCCGCCCCCACCAGGGCCGCGGAGAACACGCGAGGGTACCCGGCCTTCTCCATGGCGGGGATGAGGATGTTGCCCGTCCCGACCGCATCTGCCACGGCCGCCCCGGACATCCCCGCCATGATCATGTTCGTGACCACGGTGACGTGGCCGAACCCCCCGCGGATATGCCCGACCAGACATTGGGCGAAGTGGACGAGGCGGGTCGTGATCCCGCCCGTGTTCATGAGGTTGCCCGCCAAGATGAAGAAGGGGATGGCCAGGAGAGTGAAGCTGGTGGTCCCGGAATACATCCGCTGCGGCACCATCATGAGAAGATTGGGGGTCCCTAGCGCCAGGAAGCTGAGGACGGCCGTGAGCCCCATGCTGACGGCGATGGGCACCCCCAGGAGCATCAGGAGCACCAGCAGCCCGAAGATCGCAGCGGTCACCATCAGCTTCGCTCTCCTTTTCCTCTCCGATTCGCCTACTTCTTGCGGGCGGCCTCCACGAACTCCCGCCACTTCTTCACGTTCTCTTCGCCGGCATACTTGCCGATCTTGTCATAGGCGGGCCCCATGGCCGCCCGGAACAGGGCGAGGTTGGGTCGGGTCACCTGCATCCCTGCCTGCTGCATCTTGGCGACCACATCGTCCTCCTGGGAGACGACTTGCTGGCGCATGAAGGCCCCGGCCTTCTTGCTCTCTTCCTGGAAAATGGCCTTCTGCTCCGGCGTGAGCTTGGCCCACGTCTTGGCGCTGATCGTGTGAATCATGTTATTGTAGATGTGGCGGGTGAGTGCGAGGTGCTTCTGGACCTCGTAGAACTTCATGAAGTAGATGACCGAGACGGGGTTGTCCTCTCCGTCGGCCACGCCCTGCGCCAGGGCCATGTAGACTTCGGGGAAGGCGATGGCGGTGGTGATGGCCCCCAGGGCCTCAAAGGCCGCAGCGATCTGCATCTCGGGCGGGACCCGGATCTTCAGCCCCTTCACGTCCTCCGGGGTGTTGATGGGCCGCTTGTTGTTGGTGAGATTCCGGAAGCCGTACTCCCAGTTCGAGAGGAGGATGAAGCCCTCCTTCTCGGCCATCTGCCGGAACCACTCGAAGGCCGGCCCGTCTACCGTCCGATGGACGTGATCGTAGTCATCGTAGGCGAAGGGGAGCATCACCACGCCCATGGCCTTGATCCACTTGTCGAACTGGCCCTGGGTAGGCAGCCCCATGTCCGTGGTGCCGAGCTTCACCTGCTCGGCCTGCTCGGGCGGCGACCCCAGCATGTTGTTCGGGAAGATGTCGATCTTGATCTGGCCATTGGTCCGTTTCTCCACGGCCTCGACGAACATCTTGGCGGCCAGATGGCCTGGGTGGTTCTCGTCGGCAAAGTGCGCGAACTTCATCCGGAGGGCCTGGGCCTGCGCCTTGGAGGCGCGGAGCAGCCCGGCGGTCGCCGCGACACCGATCATCCCCGACAGAACTTGCCGTCGACTTACCATGACACCACCTCCGTTGTTTGTTGTTCGGTTGAACTCCTCCAACCGCCTCACCAAGTCTCCCGACAGATCTCCAGCGACTCCTTCTCCTGCACGGCCCGCGGGTTCCAGGCGGTGGATCGCCCCACGTCCCGTTTCACGATGTCAGGCAGAGCCTCCTCCTTCACGCCGACCTCCCGCAGCCTCATGAGGGCGCCCACCGTCCACGATCCGGCGGTTCTCGCTGAATCGGCCCCACCCGAACCGGATGCGGGTGGGCATGTAGAAGCCCCAGTCTTGCACGGGTATGACCCTCCTCTATTTGAGGCCGTGCTTCTTCATCAGGTTCAGGTAGTCCTCGCGGGGCGGGGCGAAGATGTCGATCCCCTTGAATCCGCCGGGGGTGTGCCCGCCATGGGGGACGTTGGGGGGATGGACGCAGACGTCGCCCGCCTTCATGGTGAACTTCTCGCCTCCGCAGATATGCTCCTCGGAGCCCTCCAGGATGACCAGTATCTGCTCCGCCGGATGGCTGTGGATGGGGAAGGTGGACCCGGGCGGCTGCTCAATGAAACTGCACAGGATATTCTGCCCGGCAATGAACCGGGTGCCCACTTTGTCTGTCAATGGAACGAGGGGGACATCCGCGATTCGGTAGTAGTACTTCGGCTTTTGCTCTGGCATGTTCCTCCTCCTTGTGGCAGGGCGCGGGAACGATTAGAACAACTTGAATCGCCCGTCGAACTCCGGTTGGACCGTCACCTGCGTGAAGACGCGGTCCTTCTCTTCCCGGACGGCTGCCATCATCCAGAGGAATCCGGTGGTCGTCCCGGGGCTGGCCACGTTGTAGTGATAGCCCTTCTTGATGGCGACGGCGTCGCCTTCAAACACCGGCACCACCATCTCCATATCTTTCCAGTCAGAGTAATTCAGATGAAGGGAGAAATTCGGCGCCGGCATGTCGATGTACAGGTAGATCTCCTCCTTCTCCTTGTTGTGGTCGTGCGGAGGCCAACTGGTCCAGTTACCGTCCCTGCTGAAGGTCACCCCCGCTAGCAGCCGGGCAGCCTGGACGTTGGCCTCACCGATGAGCGTGTGAATGGTGCGGGCATACGGCTCGAATCCCGCCTTGTTCACCAGCTTGGGATTCTTCAAGACTTCCTCGAAGCGGACAAACTGGACGGGGTACTTCTTGCTCGCCGGTGATCCCATTTCGGCGAGGTCAAAAGCCTCGCTGGACATGACGTTGCAACTGCTGCTCCTGGGGACGTACAGGGCGTCGTATTTGCCCAACTGGAACGTCTGCCCGTCGGTTCTGATGGACCCTTTTCCGGCGAGACATACGAACCCAAGTTCTTCGTCCGCCGACTCCACATCCTGCTTTCCGCCACCGGGTCCCATGACGATCCGGCCATACCTCAGATATTCGAGGCCGGTGTTGTATTGGTGGATGATTCGCTTCCTTCCCTCGACCCGATGCGTCCCACGAAATAACCAGGCGTTCGCCATGCTGCACCCCCGTTCTTCTTGGAGACAGAGACCCGATGCTCCGAGTCGTCGCCCATACTCCAGAGCATTGCTTGCGTCCGCCTACCCGTCCTTTCCTTTGAGAAGGTCTGTTGCTGCTGCCGCACAGCGGGTTACGGCCCGAATCTCCCTCGCTATCCCCCGTTCCTTGTCGATGTAAGCCGGGAAAGTGGCGCTGATGGCCGCGACGATTTCCCCGTCGTCAGTTTCCACCGGGGCGGCGACGCACATGATCCCTCGCGTGATCTCCTCATGGTCGATCGCATACCCACACCGCCGGATCTTCTTCAGCTCTCTTTCCAGGATCGCGGGATCGGTGATGGTCTTTAGGGTGAACGGTTCTAGCTTGCCGGAAAGGATTTCCTTCCGCTTCCTGGGATCCAGAGAGGCCAGCAAGACCTTACCCATCGCGGTGCAATACAGGGGGAAGCTCCTGCCCACGTCGGAGAACAGCTTGATCCCAAAAGGCTTGGAGGATTCAATCTTGTCCAGATAGACTCCGACGTTTCCGCTTCGGATGCCGAGGTGGCAGGGATGCTTCGTCTCTGCCTGCAGCTTCACGAGCTGAGGCCGCACATACTGCTTCAGGTCGAAATGCGCCATCACCTCGGAGCCGAGGAAGGACAGCTTGAGGTCGCCGAAGTACCTCCCGATCTCGTCGTCAAATCGGAGGTATCCCATGCGCACGAGAGACTTGAGGATCCTGTGGGTGCTGGCTTTGGGGAGATTCGTCCGAGAGACGACGCCAGAGAACGAGAGTCCCTTTTCTTGGTGGGAGACGACCTGCTCGATGACCTGAAAGACCCTTTCCACGGTGCTCATGGCCAGGCCTGAAGCTCCCATTTCATCAGGTGGTGTTCCCCTCGCGTGCGAACCGTCTGGAATGTGCGGACGACCGAGCTGACATGGCGGGGCTGAGGGAGATTCCTGGGCAATGCCTAGATTGACAGATCACGGGCTGAGTTCCGTATTTGAAACTAAGTTCAATATTCGGAACAATTCCTACTCCAGATCAATATCCGGGTCAAGGGCAAAATGACGGTTGGTCGAGCGAGGCTGTAAACGCGCACGGCGGGGAAACCCTTGAGGGCGAGGTTCCCCGCCGTGCGCTATCGAGCGTTCGCATGGTATGTGGTGTCGCGTGACGACACCCGGCCCCGGTTACCCCCCGAATTTGCCCCGCAAGTACTCCACGCTCTTCTTGTGGTTCTCGAAGGCCTGCTCCAGCGTGGCGGGCTGATCCAGCTCGAACCCCACGTAGGGCCTGTGATTCTTGGTGGCAATGGCGAAGATGATGTCGAAGTCCAGCTCGTTGTCTCCCTCGACTTGCTGTACCTTGTGCTCCGGCGATGAGGTCTTCAGATGCATGTAGCCCATCCGGCTGGCGTACTTCTCGAGGAATGCCTGGGCGTCTGCCGGCTTGGTCCACACCCGCGACACGCAGAAGAAGTTGCCGGTGTCGAACTGGAACCCCAAGTTGCTGTTGGCATTGCCGCTTCCGAAATAAACGCCCGGCGACGCCAGGCTGGTATTGTCGATAACGCCCGCCTGCGCCGAAGGACTCAACGCACCAAGTGCCAGAAGCGCGAGACCGGTGAACAGAACGCGATACATTTGTACCCCCTTATTCATGTTCCAGTCTGCCATGCGGACGCCGCCTTGAGAGCTGCTCCCACAGAGCAGGTAGCCCCAGCATTCGCCTGATGGACTGCCCGATAATGCTTAGTCGCGAGG
>JBIOJT010000105.1:0-12769 GCA_044451055.1 Methylomirabilales bacterium (SeqCode) | reverse complement strand
TTCGTCGGCTCGCGGGTTCGCTCCCCGCTTCCTTCAGCGCCCCCCTCGCGGGTGGCCGCCTTGCGGTTCACTTGGGTCCCTGCGACCAGGTTCCCGGAGGACTTGCACCTCCTAGTCAGCGCCCATGCTGGGCACACAAGCAAAACGCCCCGCGATCATGCGGGGCGGTTGGAAATTCAAACACGGAGACGGGGCAACTACTGGCTCTTCTTGGAGGTCATCTCCGGGGCCCGTGCCTTGTTGCTCCGCTTATGTGAGCGCTTCGCCTTTTCCTTCTTCCTGGCGGACTTGGCAGCGGATTTTTCGGCCGACACGCCTGCGCTTGGAGCCGGCGCCGGCGTCGGAACCGGCGCTGGAGTCGGAGCCTGGGCCAGGGCCTCACCGGCAAACGCAAGAGCGACAAGACCGGCGATCAGGATGGACGTGAACCGCTTCATGGTTTTCTCCACCTCCTTTGATTGGAGTGAGGATACACCGCCGAGAATAGCGGCATAGCATCCGATGCGCCAGTGTACGTATTTGAGTGCCTCGATCATCCCCTGGGTTGGCCGTTCCAGCGACTCTGGAAACCTTTTCAAGAGGTTTCGGGTCGTGGAGCATCAGCCAAGGACGCCGAAGCAATCCACGAAGGGGCATGCCCGCACACGCACTGATGCGTTTATTGGCTTGCCGTCATGTCCAGCCCTGCTTTAGAGTAGCAGCATTGGAGGCCTCACCGCATGCAGATGTCCGTCGTCCCGAGAAAGGCAGCAGCGGTCGTCCTAGTCCGCCCGAGCCCCACGGTGGACGGTCCCGATGGGCCGGCCGAGGTGTTCCTGACCCGGCGGCCGGAGAGCATGGCCTTCGCCGGAGGGAACTTCGTCTTTCCCGGGGGAAAACTCGATTCCAGCGACTGTGCGCCGGTGAACCTCGCCCTGGCGAGAGGTATGGAGGCAGAACGTGCGGCGGGGATTCTGGGGGACGGTGAACCGCCGGACCGGAGCCTCGGCCTCTGGCTGGCCGCTATTCGGGAGCTGTTCGAGGAGGCGGGGATTCTGCTCTGCACGACGGAAGCAGGTGGGGTGCCCGATCTGGAAGGCCCTGAGATCCAGACGCGGTTGGCGGCGGGCCGGGAGGATGTCCATCAACGAAGGCGCACCCTCGCGTCCCTGATGCAAGAGCTGGGTCTCTATTACAGTGCGGGCGGACTCTATTACCTGACGCGCTGGATCACGCCGGTGTACTCTCCAATTCGCTTTGATGCCCGGTACTTCTTGGGCCAGGCCCCACCTGGCCAGGTTGCCGAGCCCTGTCCTCACGAGGTGACCGCTGCGCGATGGATCCAGCCGGCCGAGGCCCTTGGCCGCTGGCGGACCGGGGAGCTCAAGATGCGGGGGCCGACGTCGACGACGCTGATGTACCTGGCGCGATATTCAGAATTCAGCGGCCTTCTCGCCGCCGCCCAAAGCGGCAACCTCGGCTTTCCACCCCTCTCCGCGGAATAAACCCCAGCAGGCGAGCCGGCAAGACGCCAAGAGCGCCAGGAAACTCGCCCTTTCTTCAGGTTCTGACGTGGAGGGTTTCCAAGAAGCCCGTCGGGAAAATTCGGTTCGCGTTTTCGGCCGGATTGGCGAGAGGTGGCGTGACGTGGCGCTCTTGGCGATCCCGGCGGTTCGATGATCGGGCTGGTGCGCCGTCACGGCAGCGTCACGGAGTACCCGACGGTGCAGAAGACGACGCCGTCGCCCAGCTCCTGGGCCAGTCGCGCGCCAGCCCGGAGGCCCGTGCAGTGCGAGAGGCCCATGCGCTTGACGCCCAGACCCTTCAGGACGGCGATCGTCTCGCGCAACTGTTCCGCGGGCGCGAAGTCCAGGTGTGTCCCACCGATCACGGTGTGGATCGACCTTCCGGGAAGCTTCGCCTGGAAGTGGTCGATGGTGTTGATCAGGCCTGCATGGCAGCAGCCGAGAATCAGCGCCAGGCCTTCGGCGGTCTCCACCGCCATGGATTGATCATCCCTCAGAGGGTCCTTCCGGAACTCGCCGTCCTGCTTCACGAACAGATCAACATCTCCCGTCTCGAAAGACCTGCGGCGTGCTATCTCCCCACTGAGGTACACTCCCGGCGCGATTTGCCGGAACTCCCGTGAAAGGTCGAAGGCCGCTCCCATCCCCTCCAGGGCCTCGCGCTTGAAGGGGAGGCCGACATACGTGATTCGCTCGCCGACCTTTGCGTACCGATCAGCGAAGACCTCGGGGTGGGCATAGATCGGGGTCCGCTTGCCGATGGCCCGCAAGACGCCGGCCAGGCCGCCGGTATGATCCATGTGCCCGTGGCTCAACGCCATGGCATCGGCCGCTCGCAGATCCACGCCCAGGCGAGGCGCGTTGTTGAGCGTGGCGAGGCCGGCCGGGCCCGCATCGAACAGGATCTTGGCCTCGGGCCGGGCCAGGAACAGGGAGAAACCGTGCTCCGCGTACAGACCCGCCGCCTTACCCGGGACCGTATTTTCCGTGATCACCGTGAGCGTGGTCGCCATAGCCCCTCTCCCCAGCCCCACCTTGTCGGGCCTCTCTGTGGCCGGTTGCCGGTTGTCAGCTTGCCATTTGCAATTGCCGCGTTGCGGTCTGTCTCAGGTGCGCTGTTCCTTCACGCCCAGCTTGCGCAGGATATCCTCCATGAGGCACCAGCCGGTCAGGGACGACTGGAAGAGGTTCAGTCCCACGAAGGCGGTGAAGAGCAGCCAGTAGGGGCTGTGCACCTGACTGAGCAGCAGACTCACAAGAACGAACATTCCGGCGATCAGCCGGATCCAGCGCTCGAGCGTCATCCTCCCCCTCCCCGTCACGCTCATGCGACCGAGGGCGTGCCGTCCACCCGAACCTCGACCGGCACCCCCCGTCGAATGGCCTGCGTGACCACGCAGAAGTCCTCGAAGATCTGCAAACAGCGTTGGGCCTTTGTGGCCGTCTCTTCCGTCCATTTGGGGAGAAGCCGCACCTTCATGCCGCCGATGCGCAAGCGACCTGCCTCGTTTCGCGTGAACTCGGTCAGGACCTCGGCCTCCAGCCCCTCCACGGATATGCGGGCCTTCCCCAGGCAGAACAAGAGACTGGCGGCCAGGCAGTTACCCACCGCCGTGGCCAGCAGGCGCGAGGGGTTGGGTCCCTTCCCCTCGCCGAGCGGGGGCGACTCGTCGGTGATCAGATCGGGCATCTCCGCCTGGTCGAACCGGACCCGAAACCGGTATCCCGCTTCCTGGGTCATCATCGTGCGGCTGGTCTTCTCGATGGGCTGGCTCATTGTTTCTCCTTGGTCCGTGACGATTCATCCTCCGTGCTCGACGAGCACGCCTGGACGCCTCACGTCGACACCCCGGCCCTCCGTAAGATGATCTGGAGTACGACCCAGACCCCCAAGACGGCGACGACCGTCCATGCTTCTCCGCCCCAGTTCATGGCGCCTCCTCAGTCTGTCTCGACGGTGTTCGATTCCATTTGGGTCGCTTCCGTTCGCTCAGGCAGGTGTCCCCCCACCTCTCTCGCGTCTCTCCGCCATGTAATATAGCACGGGGACCGCCATTCGGCTCAGGAGAGTCGAGGCCACTTCCCCTGCCATCAGGGAAATGGCCAGGCCCTGGAAGATGGGGTCGAAGAGGATGACGAAGGCGCCGACCACGACCGCCGCCGCCGTCAGCAGCATCGGCCGGAACCGGACGGCCCCTGCGTCCACGACCGCTTCCGCCAGCGGCATCCCCTGGGCTATGCGTAGCTCGATGAAATCCACCAGGATGATGGAGTTTCGGACGATGATGCCGGCCCCCGCGATGAACCCGATCATGGAGGTCGCCGTGAAGAATGCTCCCATCAAGCCGTGGGCAGGCAGGATCCCCACGAGGGTGAGGGGGATCGGCGCCATGATCGCGAGGGGCGTCTTGAAGCTCCGGAACCATCCCACCACCAGCACGTAGATCAGGATCAGGACCGCGGCAAAGGCCAGGCCGAGGTCCCGGAACACCTCGATGGTGATGTGCCATTCGCCGTCCCACTTCATGGCCAGCTTGTCCGAGAGGAATGGCAGCCGGTAGGAATAGGGTACGATCGAGTAACCCTCGGGCAATTTCAGCCCGGCAATCTGCGGATCCAGGTTCAGGATGGCGTAGACCGGGCTCTCCTCGGCGCCGGCCACGTCCGCCGTGACGTACACCACCCGCCGCATGTTCTTGCGGTAGATGTCATATCCCTGCAGACCCGCCTCGGGCCGGACGACCTCGCTCAGAGGTACCAGGCGACCGTTGCTTCCCATGACCTGCAAGTCGGTGAGACGCGTCACGCCCGATCGCTCTGCTTCCGGGAGCCGGACCAGGAGGACTGCGTCCTCTTTTTCCCTGGGCATGTGGGCGAGGCCGACATCCACCCCCCCCACGGCCAGCCGGAGGGTCTGGGCCACTTCGTCCGCAGCGACGCCGTTCAGGGCGGCTTTCTGCTTGTCCACCACGAAGCGGATGCGGGGTTGCGGGTCCTGCATGTACCAGTCCACATCCACCACGCCGGGGGTCTTGGCGAAGAGTGCCTTGATCTCGCGAGCCAGCACGATCTGCCGATCGTAATCCGGCCCGTACACCTCGGCCACCAGGGTCTGGAGAACTGGGGGCCCGGGCGGCACCTCCGCTACCTGGATGCGGGAGCCGTATCCTGCGGCGATGGCCTGGATGACGGGACGGACCCGCTTGGCAATGTCATGGCTCTGGGCGGTGCGCTCGCCCTTGGAGAGCAGGTTCACCTGGAGGTCGGCCTGGTAGGGCGCGCGCCGCAGGAAGTAATGGCGCACCAGCCCGTTGAAGTTGTACGGCGCCGAGGTCCCCACATACATCTCGTAGTCCGTCACCTCGGGCACCGTCGCCAGGTACTCCCCGATCTCTCGCGTGACGCGCGCCGTTTGCTCCAGGGTCGTCCCCTCCGGCATATTCACGATGACCTGGAACTCGCTCTTGTTGTCGAAGGGGAGCATCTTTACGTGGACGACCTTGAAGTACACCAGCGACATTGAAGCCAAGAGCAGAATCAGCACCCCGGCCAGGAAGACCCAGCGCTTCCAGGCTGAGAGGATCAGGGGGGTCATGATCCGGCGGTACAGCCGCGTCGTCCAGTCGTCATGGCCCTCAGCGTGCGCCGCGGTCCGCTGTCCTTTCAGCATCCGATAGGCCGCCCAGGGCGAGACGAGGAAGGCGATGAAGAGTGAGAAGAGCATGGCCACGGAGGCGCCCACGGGGATGGGCCGCATGTACGGCCCCATCAGACCCCCCACGAACGCCATGGGCAGGATGGCGGCGATGACCGCCCACGTCGCCAGGATCGTGGGATTCCCCACCTCGGCGACCGCCTCGACCGCCACGGCCATGAGCGGGCGACCGCGATTCTCCGGCAGATGGAAGTGGCGGGTGATGTTCTCCACCACCACGATGGCGTCGTCCACCAAGATGCCGATGGAGAAGATCAGGGCGAAGAGGGTCACCCGGTTCAGCGTGTAGCCGAAGATGTAGTAGAGGAACAGGGTGAGGGCCAGGGTCACCGGCACGGCGATCAGGACCACGACCGCGGACCGCCACCCCAGGAACACGGCGATGAGGAGGGTGACCGACACCGTGGCCAGGATCAGATGCTGCAACAGCTCATTGGATTTTTCCTGGGCCGTCTCCCCGTAGTTTCGCGTGACGGTGACTTGCACGTCGCTCGGAATCAGGACCCCCCTGAGCGATGCCACCTTCTCCAGGACCCGGTCGGCGATGACGACGGCGTTCGTTCCCTTCCGCTTGGCCACAGAGAGAGTGACGGCCGGGTAGTCCTGCCCCGCCGGCTTGTCGCTCGGGATGCCCTTGGCAAAAGCGGCCTTGCCCACCCCGAACATGACGTAAGAGCGAGGTTCCTCCGGCCCGTCCGTGATGCGAGCCACATCCTGCAGGTACACCGGGCGCTCGCCGGCGGTGCCGACGACCACCCGCCCCACCTCCTCGGGCCGATCCAGCCAGGCGGCCGTATCCACGAGGATCTCCCGGTTGTCGCTGGAGAAGCTCCCGGCCCGCAGTTCGCGGTTGGCTCCCGCCAGCGCGCGGACCACCGAGGAGGGTGCCAGTTGCCTGGCGGCCAGGGCCGCCGGGTTGAGCAGGACCTGGACCTGCCTCCGCTCCCCGCCGATGAGGTGGGTCTCCGCGACATCCGAGACGTCCTTGATCTGGTCGTCGAGCTGGGCGGCGATCCGGCGCAGGGTGTACCCGTCCACCCGATCGCTCCACAGGGTAAGGCTCAGGATCGGGACGTCGTCAATGGAGCGCGGCTTGATGAGCGGGGTGGAGGCGCCGGGCGGGATGAGGTCGAAGTTGGCGTACATCTTGTTGTAGAGCTTGACGATGCTCTTCTCTTCGTCCTCGCCCACCTTGAACCGCACGATGGCAAGGCTTTGCCCCGGGCTGCTGGTGGAGTAGACGTACTCCACGCCCGGAATCTCCATGAGCTTCTTCTCCATGGGGATGGTCACTCGCTCTTCGACCTCTTTGGCGCCGGTCCCGGGCATCTGGACGAAGACGTCCATCATGGGGACGATGATCTGGGGCTCTTCCTCGCGCGGCGTGGCGATGATGGCGAAGATGCCGAGGAGGATGGACGCCACCACGACCAGTGGTGTGAGCCGCGAGTCGATGAACATGCGGGCCAGGCGGCCGGCCAGGCCCAGCGGCCCCGTATAGGGCTCGGGCTCAAGCGATGTGGTATGATGCTCGGTCATGTCAAGTTTCTCAGCTCAACAGCCAGGGCGTTCGAATGTTCGAGCGTTCGGGTGTTCGGTGGTTCTGGAACGCGCGAACTGCGGAACCATCGAACCACCGAACGCTCTTGTGACGTTAGCTAGCGCTTCACCCCTTCGATGCGCACGCCGTCGGTCACCCGCTGGGTGCCCGCCAGGACCACTTGCTCTCCCTCACTGAGCCCGGAGAGGATCTCGGTCACGTCCTGGCGTGTCTGCCCCGTCCGGACCAAGCGGAAGCGGGCGATGTCGTCCTGGCCGATCACATAGACCCCCTGAAGCTGGCCGCGCTCCACGATGGCTCCCCGGGCGACCTGGATGGCCCGTCGTCGACCAACCGGCACCCAGGCCCGGCCGAACAGGCCGGATCGCAGGCGTGGAGAGGCCGGGAGGTCCAGCCGGACCTGCGTCGTCCTGGTGGCGGGGTCGGCGGAGGGGACGATTTCGCTCACGACGGCCGTGGTAGCCAGGCTCGAAGCCTCGATGGCCACCCGCAGGGATTGTCCCGGGCGGATGCCGGCGGCGTGGGAATCGGGAACGGCCACCTCCAGCCAGTATCGCTGGGAATCCTCCAGGGTGAGGAGGGGAGTGCCCGGGGCCGCCAGCGATCCCACGTCCGCGTGCTTGACCGTCACGACGCCGCTGATGGGCGCGGCAATCTTGGCGTAGCTCTGCATCACCTGAACGCTCGCCAGTTCGGCGCGCGCCGACTCGATGCGGGCCTGGACCTGTTGCCGTTTGGCCTGCAGGGCCTGGCGCTCCGCCACGGCGCGCTCCACGTCGGCCGCTGCGGCCTTGTGCCGGGCCACGACCTGGTCGTACTCCTGGGGCGCCACCGACTTCCGCTCGAGCAATCGCTGGTAGCGGGTGAGCGTGGAGGCGGCCAGGTCGCGCTGCGCCTCGGCGGCGGCCTGACCCGCATTCGCAGCGGCGATGGCCCGGTCCACCTCGGGAATGGCGCTCTCGGCCTCCCGCACCCCCGCCTCCGCCCGTCGCACCTGGGCCGCGATGTCGCTGTCGTCCAGTTCCACCAGGATTTGCCCGGTCCGGACTTCGCTTCCCTCGCGGGCGTGCAGGGCCAGGATCTTTCCCACGATCTTGCTGGATATGGTCGTCGAGGTGCGCGATTTCACCGTGCCCATCACCTCGGCGGCCTCGTCCACCTCGCCCGCGGCCACGACGCCGACCGTGACGTCCCGGACGGTCTTCGGCTCCGGTGCCTTCACCGGCTGGGCGGGTTCTTTCCCGCAGGCGGCCAACGCAAGGAATGCCAGGATCAGGAGGGCGGGGTTACGCGACGTCTGCATGGCTTAGAACCTCGCGCGGTCCAATGTCCCGAGACTGAGATCCAGTCTGGTCTGGCCCACCGTCGCCTCGTAGAGGCTCCGGGTCAGGTTCGTGCGGGCGGCAGTGAGGGCGGTCTCGCTGTCCAAGAGTTCCACGATGGTGGTGAGGCCCGCGTCGTAGCGGTCCTGGACGATACGCAGACTCTCCGCTGCGTGGGTCACGGCGTCCTTGGCCACGGTCACCCGCTCGCGGGCCGTCTGAAGGGCGAGGAAGGCGTCGTGGACTTCGAGGGCGATGGCGCTGGCCAGCCGCTCCCGCAGATCCATGGCCCGCTGGTGGTTCGCCTGGGCCTCGACGATACGCGCGTGGTCGGCGCCGCCGTTGAACAGGTTGACGCTCAAGACCACCCCGACTGCCCAGCTATCCTGTCCCTCAGAACTGAAGCGATTGTTGTTGATCTCGTAGTTGCCCATGAGATGCATGGTGGGGAGAAGGGCGCCCTTGGCCCGCAGCACCTCCTTCTCCAGCCGTTGTTCCTCCAGCGTGGCCTGCCGGTAATCCGGTCGATGTTCCCGGGCCAGCTCCTCCAGGCCATCCAAGCGATCGTACCGCAGCGGGACGAGATCCAAATGGCCGGTGATCTCGTACGGCTGATCCAGCGCCACCCCCATGGCGTCGTTGAGGGTGGCGTGTGCCAGCTTGACCTGGTTCGCGGCCGCGATGGCCTCTTCCTTCAACCGGGCCAACCGGACACGGGCGGCCAGGACATCCGAGGCCACGGCCACGCCGGCATCGTGCCGGGCCTCGGCCGACGAGAGATTCGCCTCGGCTGTCCGGACGGACGCCTCGACCGTGGCCTGGGCCTCCTGGGCCAAGAGGACTCCATAATACGCGCGGACGACGCCGAAGATGACCTCGTGCTCGACCCGGGCGCGTCCGCGCTCCGCGGCTTCGCGACCCAGCTCTGCCTGCTGGTAGCCGAGAACGGTCCGGCCGCCCATGAAGAGAGGCACGCTGGCGCCAATATTCGTGCGCCAGTTGCTGATGGGGTCAGGGTGATTCAACCGATCCACGGCGAGGTCAGCTGCCGTGAAGCGTCCCTGGTTGAGAAGTTGGCCGAAGGCGTAGACCGGGTTGTCGCTCTTCGTGATCCCCTCGGAGAAGTCCACCCGGGGCAGGAAGCCCGCCCGCGCCTGATCAACGCCGGCGGCAGCCGCCGCCGCCTGGTGGCTGGCGGCCCGCAGGGCTGGGTGCTTTTCAAGAGCCAACTTGACCGCATCGGCGAGGGCGAGCTCGGCGGAGGGCGCCGTGTTGCCCTGGGCCGATACTGATGTGCGCGGGGCCCATACGAGGAGCAGGGGAAGGATCAACCAGCCGAGTTTTATGAGTCGCCGCGCCTTCATGGCTTCCTCCGCAGATAGGACAACTGCCGTCCCTGCTCTCTTTGGTCCAGGAAAGTGGCAAAGGATTCACATGAAATCTTGGGACGGACGGGCTGGAGATGGGGGGCAGGGGACGGGAGACGGAAGACGGGCCAACTATACGTGGGGCAGCCTCGCCGCCGCGATTGGAGGAAGCCCTGGAATGCGAATGCGGAGAAAGGAAAAACGGCGAAATCCAGGCTACTTGGATGTCGGGAGATGGGAGGCGAGGAAGGTACGCAGGTCCGCGGCCACCTCGGGTGGGATTGGCTTCGAGGGCAGACGGCGACACATCTCGGCAGTTTTCTTCAGCGTCTTGGCGAAGGCCACACAGGGTTCGCACCCTTCCATGTGGCGCCGGATCTCGTCGCAGATCTCCTGCGACAGCTCACCGTCCACGTACTCCGACAGGCGCTCGAAGAGTTCTCGACAGTTCATAGACATCTCGTGGCTGTGGCTTGAATGAGAGTTCGTATTTTGCTTCATACTGTTTGATCCAGGAAGTCGGGGTCGGGTTCAAGTTATTTGAACGTCAAACACCGTGACGTTGTGGTCAAACCCGCTTCCAATTGATCCCCACTGAAATCGAGCCTGACCTCTGTGATGACTCCTGCGTCAATGTTTCGACTTGTCCTGGAAATACCCCGCCAGCTCGCGCCGCACGAAGACACGGGCACGGTGCAGCCGCGATTTCACCGCGGGTACCGACAGCTTCAACATGTCGGCTGTTTCCTCGGCCGAAAACCCCTCCACGTCCCGGAGGACGAGGACAATCTTGTACTCTTTTGGCAGGCGGTCAATGGCCGCCTCCATTTTTTCGGAGAGCTCACCGTGAAGCAGCGCACGCTCGGCATCCTGGGACCAGTCGGCGATCTCGGGCTTCACGCCGTCCGCGTTGGGTCGAGGCATCAGTTCATCCAGCGACAGCTCTTGCTCCGGCTCCGGGTCGTGGACGCCGCGGCGGCGCTTCTTGAGGCAAGCGTTGGAGGCGATGCGGTAGAGCCAGGTGGTGAATCGGCTCTCTTCGCGGAAGTCCTTGATCGAGCGGAGCATCCCGAGAAACGTCTCCTGGAGAATGTCTTTGGCGTCCTCGACGTTGCGGCACATCCGCATGGCAAAGTTGTACACGCGGGCCTGATGGGAGCGGACGAGCTCCTCGACCGCAGAAGGGTCTCCGGCTCGCGAGGCCTCGATCAGGGAGTGTTCGTCGTGTGTCTGCGGATCGTTCGTCACCCTGAAATCTGCTCCAGCCACGCTGTGAGGATCGGCAGGGTGGCATCAGGATAGCGAGAGGGGTCGTGATCCGCACAAGGTTGAATCACCCTTTGGGGCACCCCTGTCACTTCTCGTTCTCTGTGCCAATGGCGGCGACCGTGGCGTTGGTGGCGCGCGCGAGATCCTGCGGCTTGAGGAACAGCTGCATTCCCCGCATTCCTGCGCTCACGCTGACGATGGGCTGCTCCAGCGCGCTTTGATCCAGGTACACCGGGTAGTCCTTCTTGCCGCCGAGCGGGGAGACCCCGCCGCGGATATACCCGGTGAGGCGATGGATCTCATCCTGCTCCACCATCTCGACCTTCCTGTTGGCCGACTCCTTGGCCAGCGCCTTCAGGCTCAGTGTCGTGCTGCCAGGCAGGCAGGCCAGAATCACGCCCGTGCGATCCCCGCGAACGACCAGGGTCTTGAAGACCTGGGCCAGCCGGATGCGGAGTTTCTCCGCCACCTCGTCGGCCCCGAGCTCTTCCTCATGGAATTCCCGGATCTCATAGGGAATTCCCAGCTTGTCGAGGGCCTGTGCCGCGCGAGTCTTCATCGCCTCCTCGCCGCCACACCTCCCGATTCAGCGTGCAGGCTACCACCCGTCTTAAGAAAGCGTCAAGCGTCCCAATTTTCTCGGGCAGGGTAGGGAGAAACTACGGCAGGAGGACGGCCTTGATGTAGTCCTTGGGGGGGTCGGTGATGAGCTGGCGGAAGACCAGCACGCCCTCGGTCAAGGGGAACGTACGGACCCAGGGATCCAGGGTGATCTTCCCGTGGGCGAAGAGGCCCATGGCTGTTCGAAGATTGTGATGGGTCACCGCGAAGGAGCCGAGGATTTTCCGCTCTCCCAGGACCACCTCGAATCCCGAAAGCTGCGTCGGGTCATCGTGCAGGCCGAGCCAGACGACCTCACCCCCCCGGCGGGCCATCTTCACGGCCGCATCGCGTGTCTCTGCGGCGCCCACGGCGTCAACCACCACATCGGCCCCGCGTCCATGAGTCATCTGCTGGACGGCGGCCACCACTTCCTGCTTTCGCGGGTTGAGCACCGTCTCGGCTCCGAGCTGCAAGGCCACGTCGAGTCGCGCGTCGGACACGTCCATGGCGATCAGCCGAAGGGCGCCGGAGGCCTTGGCAACCTGCAATGCGAACAGCCCGATGGTCCCCGCGCCGAGGATCACCACCGTCTCGGGAAAGCGCTGGGTCGTGAGAGACAGGGCATGGACGCCGTTGGCTAACGGCTCGAGCAGCGACCCCTGGACGGGTGACACGGTGCCGGGCAAGGGCAAGAGCGTCGAGACGGGCACGGCACAAAACTCCGCGAACCCGCCGGGTCGCTTCATCCCGAAGACCTCGCCCGTCCGGCATAGCTGCACATTCCCGTCCAGGCAATCCTCGCACTGCCCGCATGCGATGACAGAGTTCACCGCCACCCAATCTCCCTGCTGGTACCCGGTGACGCCCGGGCCGACGTCGGCCACCTGGCCAGAGAATTCATGGCCCATGATGGTGGGAGGGGTGCGGCGCGCCGCGCGGGTCACGAAGCCGTGCAGCTCGGAGCCGCAAATCCCGACGGCCGCCACCCGGAGGACGACCTCTCCGGGTTTGGGGGACGGCTCGGGGACGTCCCGGAGTTCGAGTTCATCCCAGGCAGGATAATAAATGGCTTTCATGGTGACGGAGCAATATCAGAGAGACCGCGGGGCTGTCAACCTCGTTGCCGGCAGTTGTCCGGAAGCTCGCCCCTCATCTCTTCCGGCCGACAAGGACGACACCCACGGTGATGGCTGCTGTGCGGTATTGTCCGCAGGAGCGTACCGAGGTTCCCTGGAGACGAGCGGTAGACAGGCCTTTCTCTTGACAAGGACAGGCGTTGGGCATAGCGTCCCACGTCAGTTTCCTCAACGATTTACTGTGCGGTGCGTAAAATAGGCGACAGTCCCTCCCGGACCGCACAGTCCGAGGGAGAGTCCGAGGAGGGGCGGCGGCCCGCCCCTCTCGGTAGCGTCAACCCAGCCGCGGAC
>JBIOJT010000104.1:0-12843 GCA_044451055.1 Methylomirabilales bacterium (SeqCode) | reverse complement strand
GGTCGCAGGCTGGGGAGTGCAAGACAATCCTTCCCCAAATACCAAAGGATGCGTGTGGATCGGCAAAGACATGTTTGCGGGTAGGGTAAGATGGAGTAACATGGCGGCCCATCGATGGTCAGCCCATGCAGCCGGGAGCCGCAGATGATCAAGAAGCCTGAGCTGGTAGAGGCCTTTGAGAAGTCGCAGGCCAGACAAGAGTCTTCCGACTACGCCCGAAACATGAGGCTCATCGAGGCGCTGTATCGGGAAGCCTGCCGGTTGGGGGCGCTCCCCCTCAAAGATCCGCTGGAAGGGATCGAGGTGGACATTCACCTTGCCGGGGTGATTAATGTTCGAACGCCTGCTTGAGCGGGTTGCGGAGGCACTTGAAAATCTCGGCATCCCCTACATGATCATCGGCGGACAGGCCGTGCTCCTGTACGGGGAACCGAGGCTAACAAAGGACATTGACATTGCCATCGGAGCAGACCTCAATCGGCTGCCTGACATCCTGAGCCTGGCACAGAGCATCCAATTAACGCCCCTCGTTGATCCCGACACTTTTACGCGACAAACCATGGTGCTGCCTTGTGCAGATCCCGGAACAGGGATCCGGGTGGACCTGATCTTTTCGTTCAGTCCCTACGAGCAACAGGCAATGTCGCGGGCTCGGAGGGTGAGAATCGGACACGCACAGGTGCGCTTCGCATCGGTGGAAGACCTGATCATTCACAAAGTGATTGCAGGCCGTGCCCGAGATCTGGAAGATGTGAGGAGTGTCCTCCTCAAGAACCCCCGCGCGGATCTGAAGTACGTCCGGCACTGGCTGGGCGAGTTTTCCACAGCCTTGAGTCAACCGTTTATGGCTCGGCTAGAGCAGATCTTGAAAGAGGTCGGCTAGAGGAACCAAGATGTCCCCTCGAATGCCTTCGGTGAGTCCAGCTCAACCGCAAACGCGGCTAAACGGCCGGGTGGCGAGGAGCCATGAGACCTTCCGGTTTCCTCGCCGGGTCTCCCAGGCAGCCGAGGAGCGTTCGTGGCCTTGGTAGTCTTGGCGACCTGATGCGCGGAATCACCGAAGGGTACGGACGAGGCGGCGAGTGCGGCAGTATCAGGGGCGGCTTGCAGTCTGCCCGGATCGCTGGCGGATTCACCTCCCCAGGAGCACGACCGTGCTCCGCGGGTTCGCGACGTACTGCCCGGGAGAATCGATCAGGACCTCCTGCCCCTCGACGAGAAAGTCGTCCCCCGCCTCGTGGCTGGTGTCGATGATCCGCAGCCACCGCTTCCCGCCCGGGAGGTTGGGGAGCCGGATGAACTGCGTGCGGAAGTCGGCATTGAGGATGATGAAGAGGACGTAATCCCCCGCACCCGACGGATCCTCGCCCCCATCCAGCAAATAGGACAGCGTGCGAAGCTCCGGATCGTTCCACGCCGGCTCGTCCAGATTCTTTCCGAACCACTGGATGTCCGGGACCCCGTTGCCGTTGCTGTCCTTGCCCGTGAAGAATTTCCGACACTGCAGGACCGGATACCGCTGCGTGAGGGCGATGGCTTTTTGATAGAAGGTCAGGACGTCGCGGTGCCGCTCGACCTCCGTCCAGTCGAACCAGCCGATTTCGTTGTCCTGGCAGTAGGCGTTGTTGTTTCCCCGCTGTGTCCGGAAGAACTCGTCGCCGCCCAGGACCATCGATGTCCCGGCCGCGAAGAGTAGGGTACAGGCGAAGTTCTTGACCTGTTGCTTGCGGAGTCTCTGGACGCCGGGATCACCGATCTCGCCCTCCACGCCGCAGTTCCACGAGTTGTTGTCGTTGGTGCCGTCCCGGTTTCCTTCCAGGTTGGCCTCGTTGTGCTTGTCGTTGTACGAGACGAGATCCCGGAGGGTGAATCCGTCGTGACAGGTGATAAAGTTGACGCTGTTGTAGGCGGAGCGGCCGTCGCTCCCGTACAGGTCGGCTGATCCGGTCAGGCGCCAGCCCAGCTCCTGCACCTGCCCCCCGTCCCCTTTGCCGAAGCGCCGCAGGGTGTCGCGGAACCGCCCGTTCCACTCGGACCAGTCCACGGGGAAATTGCCAACCTGATATGTCCCCAGATCCCACGGCTCGGCGATCAGTTTCACCCGGTTGAGGATCGGGTCCTGAGAAATGGCGTCGAAGAAGGCCGCGGATTTCAGGAACATCCCCTCCTCGCGGCCCAGGACCGAGGCGAGGTCGAATCGGAACCCGTCGACATGCATCACCTCCACCCAGTACCGGAGAGAATCCATCACGAAGCGGATGACGTGGGGATGGGCGAGGTTCAGGCTGTTGCCGCACCCGGTGTAATTCAGGTAACAGCGAAAGGGCTCGCTCGGCCCGCCAGTGAGGCAGTAGTAGGTCGGGTTATCGATCCCCTTGAAGCACAGGGTTGCGCCCAGCTCGTTCCCCTCGGCCGAGTGGTTGTACACGACGTCCAGGATGACCTCGATCCCCGCCCGGTGCAGCTCACGCACCAGCGTCTTGAACTCGTTCACCTGGGATCCGGGGAACCGCCCCGTGCCATAGGATGACTCCGGCGCGAAGAACCCAATGGTGTTGTAGCCCCAGTAATTGGTGAGGCCCTTGGCCGAGAGGAGATCCTCGGTGACGTGCTCGTGGATCGGAAGCAACTCGACAGCGTTGATCCTCAGTTCCTTGAGGTACGGGATCTTCTCGATGAAGCCCAGATAGGTGCCGTGGCTCGTCACGCCTGAGGAGGGATGCGCGGTGAAGCCCTTGAGGTGCACCTCATAGATCACCAGCTTTTCGAGCGGCGTATAGGACGACGCGTCGCCCTGCCAGTCGAACCGATCGTCCACCACGATGCATTTCGGGACGATGGCCGTGTTGTCTCTCGAGTCCTGAGACAGGTCCCGGTCGGGCGATTGGGCGTCGTAGGCCAGGAGGAGATTGTCACGGTTCCTGGCCTTGCCCGTCAGGGCTTTCGCGTACGGGTCGATCAGGAGCTTGGCCTCGTTGAAGCGCAGGCCCCGGGCCGGATTGAGCTCGCCACGAACCTTGACTCCGTAAAGCTGCCCCGCCTTCAGGCCTTGGACGAAGGCGTGCCAGATGTACCGCGTCCGGTCGTCGAGTCGAATGACGTCGGTGGGCTCGCCATCCGGTGTGTCAAAGAGAAGGACGAAGACTTCGCTGGCGTTCTGCGAGTACAGGGCGAAGTTCACCCCATCC
Source organism: Methylomirabilales bacterium (SeqCode) (assembly GCA_044451055.1). GTDB lineage: Bacteria > Methylomirabilota > Methylomirabilia > Methylomirabilales > 2-02-FULL-66-22 > 2-02-FULL-66-22. The sequence continues at coordinate 9,655 of JBIOJT010000104.1, read as the reverse complement.
GGCGTCAAGGTGGCTCCCAGGGGATAGAATATCCCTGCCGAGACTCTCTTGTCCGTTTTGTGCCTCAGTTCGTATGCCATGGTGCGTCTCCCGTCCACGGCGGGGGACTGGTCATGCTGGGATCCGGGCAGCCGCGAGGACAGGCGGCGATGCCCGTGCGGTGAAACAGTGTAAGGCTCATGCTACGAAATGGCTAGCGGAGTCTTTGCCTTGACAGGAAACCAGGGCGAGGGGATGCAGGCGGCATCGAATGGGACTGCGCAAGATGTGGCGGCCTCATTGGAGGGTACGGACGAGGCGGCGGGCGCGAAAAAACCAGGGGCGGCCCTCGCTCCGCTGGTACCAGGGGGCGTTCCTGTAGGAGGCGATGGCTTCCTGGAGAACGGCTCGCGCCTCGGCCCGCTGGCCCAGATGATCCAGCGCCTGTCCCAGCTTGAACCAGCCTTCCACACTGGAGCTGTGAATCCCCGTGGCCTGCCGGTAGCGCTCGGCGGCCTGCTCCCATTCTCCACATTCCGCCCAGAAGTCTCCCAGTTTGATGTGGGGCTCTCCGTAGCCGAACTTCGGATTCAGGGTCAGCGCCCGCTCGACGAGTCCTCGCCCGCGCTCAACCTCCCCATCGTGGAGCAGGCACAACCCGAGGCCATAATTCGCCTCGGGCAGATCGTCGGCCCTCGGCATGGCTTGCTCCAGCTCGGCGCGCGCCTCGCGGAAGCGCCCGTGCCTCACCAGGATCACCCCGAGATCGGTCCGGGCCTTCACGTCATGCGGGTTCACGGCCAGGGTGCGGCGGAGCCGCCCGGCCTCGCCCTGGGCGCGCACCCACCGCTGGAAGCTCCAGGCATAGCGGGAGCCGGCCAACCAGCCCGGAACAGACAGCGCGATGATCACGAGGAGGGCGAGAAGCGGATTTCCCGTGATCCAGCTCAGAAGGGCGAAGAGGAAGAAGCGGCCCACTCTAACTCCTCGCTAGAACGCTGGAAGGCTGGGACGCTGGAAACCTCCTCGCCTCCTAACGTCCCAGCATCATAGCCACAAAAAAAGAGGGGGCGAAGGCGTCGCCCCCGAACGTGAATTGCGCCGGCGCCGCACCTCAGACGAGCTGCTTCAGCCGCTCCTTGGACTGCTCCAGCACGGCAGCGTGCAGACTGTTGCCGTGGGCGTCCATGGTGACCACGGCGGGGAAATCCTTCACGCGGAAGGCCCAGATGGCCTCGGGGCTGCCGAACTCTTCCAGGTACACGCCCGCAACGCCGGTCACGCACTCCGCCAGGACTTGAGCGGCCCCGCCGATGGCGTGCAGGTACACGCAGCCGACCTTCTTGCAGGCCTCCAGCGTCTTGGGCCCCATCCCCCCCTTGCCGATGACCGCCCGGAGGGTGAACTTCTCGATGATATGACCCTGGTAGGGTTCCTCCCGGGCCGAGGTGGTGGGGCCGGCCGCCTTCACCACCCACTTCCCCTTCTCTTTGATCACCACCGGGCCGCAGTGGTAGATGATCTGGTTCTGCAGGTCCACGGGAGGCTTTCCCCCCTCGTGGAGGAACTTGTGGACCGCGTCCCGGCCGGTGTACACCATGCCGGACACGTGGACCATGTCCCCCATCTTCAGCGCGCGGATCTTCTCCTCGGTGTACGGCTCGACGAGCTGGATCATGTTCGCCCCCACAGGTTCACCGATCAGCCATCAGCGCTCAGCCGCCAGCAGGGTCCTCCGGCCACCCCTTCACTGGTCAGTACAGCCACTCCACGATCTTGCCGCTGTCGTTCAAGACGAAGCCCTGGCGCCGGTAGGCCCAGCACATGTAGGAGATGGAGACGAAGTAGCTCGCCGGCAACCGGTTCAGGGCGCCGATCTTGCAGCCCAGCAGGGTCGAAGCGCCGCCGAAACCCATGGGACCGATGCCCAGCTTGTTGGCGCTGACCACGATATCCTGCTCCAGGGCCGCCAGCGTCGGGTTGGGATTCACGTCGTCCATCGTGCGGAGCAACTGCTCCTTCGAATGGAGGTAGCTCGTCGCCCGGTCGCCGCCGATGCAGACGCCCAGGATCCCTGGGCCGCAGCCCTTCCCCTGGGCCTGGAGCACGGCATCTAGGAGGGCCTTGCGCACGCCGTCCACATCGCGGTTCGCGTTGATGCGTGTGTCGGGGAGCGAATACTGCGCCCCCACGTTCTCGCAGCCGCCCCCTTTCAGGATCAGGCGCACGTCCAGTCGCGTGCCGCGATGCTGGTGGAAGTGGATGCTGGGGCTGCCGGGACCCAGGTTGTTGCCCGTGTTCTTTCCCGTGACCGAGTCCACGGAGTTCTGGCGAAGGTAGCCCTTGGCCGTGGCCTCGGCCACGGCCTCCGCCGCGGCCTTCTCGAAGGCGAGCTGGTCGAAGCCCTTGGGTGATCGCACGAAGAACAGGATGCTGCCGGTGTCCTGGCAGAGCGGCGCGGACTTCAGCTTGGCCATGTCGATATTCTTCACGATGATGTTCATCGCGTACTGGCCGTTGGTGCCTTCCTGTTCCTGGGCGGCCGCGTGGGTGATGACCCTCACCACGTCGTCGGGTAACTCGGCCGAGGTGCGTCGGACGAGTTCCAGGAGATTGGCCTTGAGATTCCGCATGGGACACTCCCCTCTCTCGGGCAACGCCCGGATGCTCTCAACCGCGTGCGGATTCTAGTCCCGCCCCGACATCTCTGTCAACGCCAGGAACCGCCGAACCGTACCTTGTCAGTCAAGTCGTTATTGTGCTACAGTCCGCGAGGTTTCGGGGCAGCAGCGCGGTGCGGAATTACAGATCCTGAAGGAACGGATTCGTACGGCGCTCCCGGCCGATGGTGGTCTTGGGTCCGTGGCCGGGCCAGACCACGGTGTCGTCGTCGAAGGTGAGCAGCCGTTCCTTGATGGACTTCAGGATCTGCTGGAAATCGCCCCCGGGCAGGTCGGTCCGGCCGATGCTTCCGTTGAACAGGGTGTCGCCGGCGAAGAGGATGTCCGCGGCACTGCCCGGGACGTGGATGGAGAGGCTGCCGGGCGTGTGCCCGGGCGTATGAATGACCTGGGCCCCGATCTTCCCGACCGTGACACCGTCCGCGTCGCGGATGAACTGGTCCACGGCCGTCATGCGGATCGGCCGGACCCCGTACGCGGCAAAGAGCTCGGCTTGCCGCGGGGCCGTTTCGTAGATGGGCAGGTCGGCCTTGTGCAGCCAGATCTCGGCCCCTGTCGCCTCCTTCAACTCGCGGCAGTTGCCCACGTGATCGAAGTGGGCGTGGGTGTTGAGGATGTACTTGGCCTTGAGGTTGTGCCGCTTCAGGACGTCCAGGATGCGCTCGACCTCGTCCCCGGGATCGATGACGAGGGCCTCGCGCGTCCCCTCGTCGCCCAGGATGGAGCAGTTGCACTGCAAGGCCCCGACCGCCAGTACCTCGTGGATCATTTGGCCTCCGGCCAATTTCGGACACCCAGCGGGTACCCGAATTACGAATTTCGGATCGTCGGACACGCGCGATTGGCGTCAAGCTGAGCCTAACACATCAACCGACGGAAAGGAACACGCACGTCCATGGCTATCTTGAAGGTCGCGGTCCTCGGCAACCCGGTCCTGCGGGTTCCCGCCGAGCCGGTGAAGAACATCCAGGCCCCTGATATCCAATGCCTGATCGATGACATGGTCGAGACCATGCGGGAGTACCGGGGCGTCGGACTGGCGGCGCCGCAGGTCCACCGCTCCCTCCAGATCGCCGTGATCGATGAAGAGAAGGACCCCGATGCACCCAAGGAACCGTCACGGCCGCTCACCGTCTTGATCAATCCGCGGATCATCCCGGTGACCGACCAGCTGGAGGAGGACTGGGAGGGTTGCCTCAGCATCCCGGAACTCCGCGGGAAGGTGCCCCGCTTCAAGGAGGTCGAGGTCCAGGCGCATGACCGACGGGGGAAGATGCTCCAACTCAAAGCCAGCGATTTCTTCGCCCGCGTGATCCAGCACGAGCACGATCACCTGACGGGCACCCTGTTCCTGGACCGGATGAAGAGCTTCGAGACGCTGACCTACCCTGCAGAATTCACCCGCTACTGGGCCCGCCACGAGGAGGAGGGGTGATTCCACCCTCCGACTACAAGTTCTGTCCCCGGTGCGCGGGGCCCCTCGTCTCGCGCATCCTCAGAGCCGGCGAGCCGCCGCGTCTGGTCTGCCAGGCGTGCGGGTTCGTCTTCTTCCTCGATCCCAAGGTGGCCACCGGCGCCGTTTTCTCCCTGGACGGCGGCATCCTGCTGATCCAGCGCGCCATCCAGCCCAGCTATGGCAAGTGGGTCTTTCCGGGGGGCTACGTGGACCGCGGCGAGTCCCTGGAAGCCGCCGCGCTCCGCGAGGTGAAGGAGGAGTGCGGGCTGGACGTCCGCCTGACCCGGCTCCTCGGCGCGTACTCCTCCCCCGGCAATCCCGTGATCGTGATCGCGTACACGGGCGAGGTGACGGGCGGCTCCCTCACGGTGGACGAGGAGGGACTCTGCGCTCGCGCCTTTCGCCCGGCCGAGATCCCCTGGGACCAACTCGCCTTTCCCACGACTTCCAAGGTCATTCGCGACTATCTGACACTCATGCCCCGCACCTGAGGATCGTCACAGCATGGGCAAACCATTCAGGGGCGTCCTCACATTCGCGCTGGTTGCAGCCCTCCTGGCCAGTTGCGCCTCGACGGAGACCGCCGGCCCGAAAGAGGGGCAGGTTGTCCTTCGGGCGGGCACTGCCCTGCCGGGTTCATCCAACGCAGCGGTCGTCCCCGGGCAGGAAATCCGGCGACTGGCAGTGCTCGTGCCAGGCTTCGATCCCGCCTGGAAGGCGGGCTGGGTGGAAGGCGACAGCAACAAGAAGAGACCGGGAGTCGAGGGAGCGTATTCCGGACTCCTCACCGGGTTGATGATCGTGCAGTCGGTTCCCCTCTTCGTGGGACTCTGGCCCGCCGCCGTGGGGGTGGTGGTTGGAACCACGGCCATGGGGGCATTCGGGGCCCAGTTCAACACCACGACCTTTGGCCAGTTGACGGTGGATGATCGTGCGACCATCCTCCAGGCCGTTGCCGACCTCAGGCTCGATCACCTGCTGCGCCAGTCGACGGCGGCGGTGCTCAGGGCTCGCACGGGACGACCGCCGCTCTCGGTTCTCTGGTATCCGACCTGGGGCCCGGATACGCCCGGGACGGATCCCCTGGCGGATGCCCGCGAGCGCGGGGCGGACGGCGTGTTGAATGTGTCGCTGGAGGCCTTCGGCCTGGCGATGGGCGAGGAGAAGGACACCTTCGGCGTCTTCGTCCGGGTGCGGGCGCAACTGGCCGAGTCCGCGGGGGGCGGAATTCGCTACGATCGGGTTCTGGAGTACGGGCCGGGCCGCGAGCTTCGCGGGATGCCCAGGCCGGCCACCTACACGCTGCAATTCCTGGCGCTGGATCAGGCGCGCGTCTTCCGGCACGAGATGCAAGAGGCGATCGCGCGCATGGCCCGGATCGTGACGGATGATCCCGCCCTGCCCCTCGCGGCGCGGTGATCAGGCCCCGGGTTGGCGCTCGCGCAGGTGAACGATGGTGGCCCCCCAGCCGCCTCGATCCGGCGGGGCATCGCCGAAATCCAGGGCGAGGGGGTGGCTGGCGAGGAGCGATCGGATGATGGCGCGCTGGGTCCCCGTGCCGCGGCCGTGGATCAGCCGCACCTCGCGGAAACCGCGCCGGGCGCACTCCTCGAGGTACTCGCTCACCACCGCGGGGATGTCCCGGGGCGCGAAGACGTGGAGATCCAGCCAATCCTCGGTAGGCACGACCACGGGACGCTCATCGTCCCGCTCCCGATCGGAGTCGGTCGGCGTCATGGCGCTCCGGGGGGCCGACATCCTTTCGCCGGGCTCACGGCCTCGTAGGCGTGCCCGATGCGAAGCAGCGTGGCCTCATCGAAGTACCGCCCCACGAGCTGGAGACCGATGGGCAGGCCGTCCACGGTGAAGCCACACGGCACGGACAGGGCCGGATGCCCCGTGACATTGATCGGCCGCGTGCACCGGACGAGCCACCAGCGCACATCCTCGGTCAACCCATCCACCGTCACCTCGTGCGCCTCGAGCGGCGGGGCGGGGATGGGCGTCGTCGGGAAGAAGAGCGCGTGCACCTGCCGGAGGGCTGCATCCATCTCGGCGCGGATGACCTGGCGGGCGCGCTGGGCCTTGAGGTACTGGGTGGCCAGGACGAACTGGCCGCTCGTGAGGCGGGCACGGACATCCGCGCCATACTCGGCGGCGCGGCTCTTCAGGTAGGGCTCGTGATAGGCCGTGGCCTCAGCTGCGATGATGGCGAAGGAGGCCGGGCCGGCATGCGGGATCTTCGGCAACGGAACCTCCTCCACGGAGGCGCCCAGGGCCTCGAGCGAACCCGCCGCGCCGAGGACAGCCGCCCGGACCTCGGGGTCCACCCGCTCGAAAAAGAGATCCTTGGCCAGGCCCAGCCGGAGGCCACGAATCCCCCCTTCCAGGGCGCGGCGATAGTCGGGAACCGGGACGTCGGCCGTGGACGGATCGGCCGGATCGCGTCCGGCCATGGCCTGCAGCAGGAGGGCCGCATCGGCCACCGTCCGGGTCATCGGGCCCACGTGATCCAGCGACCACGCCAGGGGAATCACCCCGGCCCGGCTGACCCGCCCGTAGGTGGGCTTCAGCCCGACGATGCCGCACAGGGACGCCGGGATCCGCACCGAGCCTCCGGTGTCCGTGCCCAGCGCCCCGGCGGTGAGACCGGCGGCCACGGCGACCCCGGAGCCGCTGCTGCTGCCGCCCGGCATCCGGGCATGGTCCCAAGGATTCTTGGGCGTGCCGTAATGCGGGTTCACGCCCGTGGGGCCGTAGGCGAACTCGTGCATGTTGAGCTTGCCCAGCAGGATGGCGCCCGCCGCGATGAGGCGCGTGGCGACGGTGGCGTCGGCATCCGGGACCCACTCTCGCAGGATGCGGGAGCCGCAGGTCGTGCGGATGCCGCGGGTCATGACCAGATCCTTCAGGGCGATGGGAATCCCGTGGAGCGGTCCCCGGTAGCCGCCCCGGGCGATCTCCTGCTCGGCCGCATTCGCCGCAGCCAGCGCCTGCGCCTGCAGGACCGTGATGTAGACTAGGCGGTCGCCGTCCTGCCGCTGGATCCGGTCCAGGTAGGCGCGCGTGAGTTCCACGGGAGAGAGGGCGCGGCGGCGAATCTGCTCGCCGGCCTCGGCGATGCTGAGTCGGGTCAGCTCATCGGGCGCCACGGTTCTGCTCCGTTGGCGGCAGGAGCACGGTCGCCGGCTCCACCGCGAGAAGATCCAGGTCGTCCAGGCGGGCCAGGCCGTCCAGCTGGGCCCCGACCTGGGACGCCGCGATGGCCAGGTCGGCTGGGTCGGCTGGGATCCGCGAGAGTTCCTGACTGAGCGCCTGCAACAACTGGGTCGAGACGTTGGCCATGCTTTCCTCCTGGGATGCGACGGGTGTCGAAAAGTACTCTAGCAGGGGTGCGGCCGGACTGTCCAGCCGAAAGGCCAAGCTGCGGCGTTCCCTGTCGTCCCTGCCCGAGGACCTCTGATGGAAGGCAAACGGGCCGGAGCGCGACGGACGGCGTGCTGGCAAGCCCTGATCTTCGTGGCCTTCGGGCTCACGGCCCCGCTGGCCCTGACCTTCGTGCTCTTGCGACGAGGGCCCGAGCTATCCTGGATCGGCTTTGGCTTCGCCGAGCTGATTCACCATCAGACGTTGGGCTGGCTGCGCGAGCGGCAAATGGCGGGAGGGGAGACGTGAGAGGAAAAGAAAAAGGCCTCGAAGGTTTCACGGCAAGCTGGCCGCCCCGGTGGACAAGGCCGGGGACTTCGAGGCCCGGCGATTGCTGGGATTCCGCAGACGAAACCCCGGGCGTTCGCCTGAGCGGGGAGACGCCTACGTTACAATCACCTCACCTGTCCAGTGTAATATGCCCACTGGATCACCTCCTTTCTAGTGTAGAGTGAACGTACCCGCAACTTTTCCGGGACGCAAGAAAAAAATGTAGGCGGGCAGAAAAATTCTCGGTCGCGGCGGAAGGAGGCATGGCATGAATGGCTGGCCGGAGCGGCTCCAGCGGAAGAAGCGGCTGAACGGACAGATCCTGCGGAGCCGGATGCGGGTGTTTCCCGGATTCCAGGACCTCCAGAAGCAGGTTTTCGCCGACGGGGCCATCAGCCGGAAGCACAAGGAGCTCATGGCGCTGGCCGTGGCCGTCTCGCAAAACTGCTTCGACTGAATTGACCATCGCGTCGAGGAGGTCCTCGACCTGGGTGGGAGCGACGCCGAGCTGGCGGAGGCCCTGGACGTGGGCTTGCTGATGGGTGGCACGCTGGCGGCGAAGTCGGTGCGCCGCGCCTTCGAGGTGCTGGCGGAGATCCGTGAGGCCAAGGGGAAGACGCGGGATGCGTGACACGTGAATGGTGAGGCGTCAGGGGCGAGGGGAGACAGGTCCCCCGGAACGACGTGAGAAAGGAGGAATCGCATGCCGAGAATGGTGAATCACGAGAAGAACGCGCCGTACAGGATCGATGAGGGACAGGCGAAGTTTCCGATCTGGATCTGCGCCTGCGGACTCTCCAAGAACAAGCCGTTTTGCGACGGGTCTCACAAGAAGACCCGGGACGAGGCGGCCGATGGCGTCTACCTGTACGACGACCAGGGGCGGGTGAAGGTCCCGACGGAGTACTAATGGCGGACAATGAAAAACCGACAACTGACGACCGACAACCGGCCAGCGGTGTGTGTTGAGGTTTGAGTAGTTGTCAGTTGTCGGTTTTGAATTTGAGAATTCGCGCGGCCGCCAGCCCCGTCAGGCTTGCTCCGCCAACGGGTTGCGCAGGGGCTGGCGGGACCGGGGTGGAGGATCAACCCCCTTCGGGGATCCGGGCATGCTTTCCCGGTTCGGGTGGGATGTTGAGGATCTCGCTGGGGATGTGCTCGACCAGGTAGTCCACGATGTCCTTGATCGACAGGATGCCGACGGGACGCCGGTCCGCATCGACCAGGGGCACGTGGCGGAAACCACCGACGCTCATGAGCTGCATCGCGAACGCGATGGGATCGTCCGCGGTGAGGGTCTCGGGATTGCGGGTCATGACCCCGTCCACCTGGACCTTTGCCGGGTCGTAGCCGGTGCCGACGAGCTTGATGAGGATGTCCCGTTCGGTGAAGATCCCGACCAGCTTGCCCCCCTCCTCGACCAGGACGCAACCGATGCGATGCTCCTTCATGACTCGGGCCGACTCGCCGATGGTGGTCCCCAGGGGGACCGCCACCCGACCGGCGCGGAGGTGTAGGGCCTTGATGGGCTCTTGAAAGATTTGCGTATCAAGAAGCTTGCTCGGCGTCTCTTCTTCCCCGTAGCGCAGCTCTTCGTCGTTGATCGTCTCTTCCGCTTCCATGACCCGCCCTCCCCCGGCCCGCGCCGAGTGTCTGCGGCGCTCATGGGCCAAGATGCGGGGTCATGATAGGCCCCTGGCCGGAGAGGCGTCAATCGAAAGTTTGCACCTCGCCCCAGGCTGTGAAGCCGGTGGCCTCCATGCCGATGACCATCTCGGGGCCCGCGCGAACCTGAGAAGTCCGACGCCCCTCGTTGAGTGCAGTCGCTCCCCTGATTCTCCTC
>JBIOJT010000103.1:0-12984 GCA_044451055.1 Methylomirabilales bacterium (SeqCode) | reverse complement strand
GGGGCGGGTCTGGACCGCGCTGGCGTCGACGTCCCGATCGTTGCGCGACCTGATCGCCGAGCGGGCGGCGGACCTCCACCAGGGCGCGGACACCGCCTTCGACCGCCTGGCGCGGAGCCTCGTGATCCCCCTGCAGCCCGGGGCCGGTGCCCTGGCCCTCACCGCGCTGGAGGGTCGGCCGTTCCGGATCACCGACGCGCGGAAAGACCCGCGGGTCTGCCCGGAGTGGGAGGGTCGCCTGGACGTGGGCGAGTTCGCGTGCGTACCTCTGGTGGCCAAGGGCAAGGTGCTGGGCGTCATCGTCGTGGACAACAAGTTCAACCGGAAGCCCATCACCGACGCTGACCTGGAATTTCTCTCGGTCTTCGCCACCCAGGCGGGGTTGGCGGTGGAGAGCGCCCGGATGTACACCCGCCTGGAGGACGCCAGCCTGGAGATGCAGCGAACCCACCACCAGCTGCTCCACCGCGAACGGCTGGCGGCCCTGGGCGAGATGGCCGCTCACGTGGTTCACGAGATCAGGAATCCCCTGGTCTCCATCGGGGGGTTCGCGCGGCGGCTGGTGCGGCGCCTGCTGGACCGGGAGCCGGAAGGACAGTACGCCCAGATCATCGCCCGCGAGGTGGATCGCCTGGAGCGGATCGTCCGGGACGTCCAGGGCCTGTCGCGCGAGGTCCGGCCGGCCTTGGTGGAAACCGACCTGCACACGCTTCTCCAAGATTGCGTGGTCCTGTTCGAGGAGCGGATCGCCAAGCAGAGCGTCCGGCTCCGCATGGACCTGGGACAGCGGGCACCGGTCCTGCCCCTGGATCCGGTGCAGGTCAAGCAGGCGATCGTGAATCTCATGGCCAACGCCCTGGAGGCCATGCCCGAGGGCGGAACCCTCACCCTTGGGACCCGAGTCGTGCGGGCGGACGGGGGTCAATTCGGCGATCAGTCGGATGGTCAATTGAGAGGCGGCGGGAGTGTGGCAGACGCCAGCGATCTTCCCAGTCGACCCCTTGACGAATCGACCGATCGACCGGCCCCGGAGGAGTGGGTAGAGGTGAGCGTGGGCGACACCGGAGGCGGCATCCCGGAAGGGATCCTGGGCGAAGTGTTCAACCCGTTCTTCACCACCAAGGAGGCCGGGACGGGCCTCGGCCTGGGGCTGGTCCGCAGGATCGCTCGGGTCCACGGCGGCGGGGTCGAGGTGGACAACCGGCCGGGCCAGGGGGTCACCTTCCGGATCAGGCTGCCCATGGCGATCGGATCGCGTCGGGGAGCGGTGGCGGCTTGACGGGGGAGAGGCACCGAGCCGTTCGGCTGGCGGCTCCACGCATGCTGCGCGGTCCGCTGTCGGGCGGATGCGGCACGTGGCGGTCGGGGACACACACGGAGGCACGCTCATGAAACGCATCCTGGTGGTAGATGACGAGGAGGCCATCCGGCTCCTGTACCAGGAGGAGCTGCAAGAGACCGGCTATCAGGTGGCCGTGGCCGCGGATGGCCACGAGGCGCTCCGGATGGTGCAGCAGAGCCGGCCCGACCTCATGACCATTGACATCAAGATGCCCGGGATGGATGGGATCGAACTCTTGCGACGCGTGCGCGAGGTCTACCGCGACTTGCCCATCATCATCTGCACGGCCTACGGAGATTTCAAGTTGGACTTCGGGACGTGGGCCAGCGACGCCTATCTGACCAAGTCGGCGAACCTGGCGGAGTTGAAAGAAAAAATTGGGGAGCTCCTGGGCAAGGCGTAGATTGGTGAAAAAAGCAGCAGCGCCGAAGACAGGTGCCTACCCGCGTGGCAGGCGGGAGGATGGTCGACCGGTCGCCGTGCCAGACCGACCGTGGAAAACGCGCTGTGGCGAGAGGTTGGGTGAGACCGATCAGTGGTCGATGAAGGGGGAGTGCTTGGCATAGGGTTTGCTCTCTCGGGTGATGGTGCCCAGGGCGTACAGGGTGGGAGGAGACACATGAAGAAAATCGAAGCCATCATCAAACCGTTCAAGCTGGACGAGGTCAAGAACGCCCTGGCCGAGGTCGGCATCCAGGGGATCACGGTGAGCGAGGTGAAGGGCTTTGGCCGGCAGAAGGGCCACACGGAATTGTACCGGGGCGCTGAGTACACGATTGACTTCTTGCCCAAGGTGAAGATCGAGATCGTGGTTCCTGACAGCAAGTGTGACAAGGTGGTGGAGACGATCCAGTCCTCCGCCAAGACCGGCCGGATCGGGGACGGGAAGATCTTCATCCTGCCCTGCGAGGAGGTCATTCGGATCCGCACCGGCGAGCGCGGGGAGGCGGCTATCTAGATCGGACCCCGAGGCTTCCAGTCCTCGGCTTCGACATACGCGATCAGCACTATTCCGGGACCCCGGCCCGCGCCTGTGGGGTGCGGGCCCCATGCGGGAGGAGCGAGGGATCATGACGCCAAAAGAAGTCGTGAAGTTCGCCAAGGAGCAGGGCGCGCGGATGGTGGACCTCAAGTTCATGGATTACCCCGGGATGTGGCAGCATTTCACGGTGCCCATTTCCCAGCTTGAAGAGGCCTCCTTTGAAGAGGGGTTCGGCTTCGACGGCAGCTCCATCCGCGGGTGGCAGGCGATTCATGCCAGCGACATGCTCGTCATCCCGGACGCCACGACGGCGGTCATGGACCCGTTCACCGAAGCCCCGACGCTCAGCCTCATCTGCAACATCGTGGATCCCATCACGAAGGAGAAGTACACCCGTGACCCACGGAACATCGCACAGAAGGCCGAGGCGTACCTGAAATCCACCGGCATCGCCGACACCGCCTACTTCGGTCCCGAGGCGGAATTCTTCATCTTCGACGACATCCGGTACGATTTCCGGGAGAACTGCGGCTACTACTATATCAATTCGGTGGAGGGACAGTGGAACACCGGCGCCGAGGAGAAGCCCAACCTGGGCTACAAGGCCCGGTACAAGGAAGGCTACTTCCCGGTCCCACCCACCGACAGCATGGCGGACATCCGGACCGAGATGGTCCTGACGATGGAGAAGGTAGGGATCGGCGTGGAGGCCCAGCACCACGAGGTGGCCACGGCCGGCCAGGCCGAGATCGACATGCGATTCAACGCGCTGACGCGGATGGCCGACAGTCTCATGTGGTACAAGTACATCATCAAGAACGTGGCCCGCAAGCACGGGAAGACCGTCACCCTCATGCCCAAGCCGCTGTTCAACGACAACGGCTCCGGCATGCACGTGCACCAGAGCCTGTGGAAGGGCGGCCAGCCTCTCTTTGCCGGCAACGGGTATGCCGGGCTCTCGGACCTGGCCCTCTGGTACATCGGGGGAATCCTGAAGCACGCCCCGGCGCTGTGCGCCCTGGTGGCGCCCACGACGAATTCCTACAAGCGGCTCGTGCCCGGCTTCGAGGCCCCCGTCAACCTGGCCTACTCCAGCCGGAACCGCAGCGCCGGCATCCGCATCCCCATGTACTCGCCGAACCCCAAGACCAAGCGCATCGAGGTGCGCTTCCCCGACAATAGCTGCAACGGATACCTGGCCTTCTCGGCCATGCTCATGGCCGGCCTGGACGGCATCCAGAACAAGATCGACCCCGGCTCGCCGCTGGACAAGGACATCTACGACCTGGGACCGGAAGAACTGAAGGACGTGCCGTCGGTGCCGGGCTCGCTCGAAGCCGCCCTTACCGCTTTGGAGGAGGACCACGAGTTCATGCTGAAAGGGGACGTGTTCACCCAGGATGCCGTGGAGACCTGGATCGAATACAAGCGGAAGCGAGAGGTGGATCCGGTGCGCCTCCGCCCTCACCCGTACGAGTTCGTGCTGTACTACGACATCTAAGACCCGGCTGCTCCGTCCCTGCTCGCCGACGCCCTGTGGGCCACGCGCCCGCGGGGCGTTTTCATTTTGCCCGGCCCGCATCTGTGTGGTATGCATGGCATACTTGGCGGCAATGGAAATTTCCAAACCGGCAATGATACACTGCGGCGAGCCAGACCGCCCGATTCCACGAGCACACGGGGCCGTGGCAAATCTCGGTTGTCGGTTGTCAGTTGTCGGTTGCGAATTTTGCATTGCGCTGGAATAGCGAATGGACACCCTCACGGCGCAGCTGTCCCAGAAGCTGGGGGTCGCCGGCTGCCAGCTTCCAGAGCAGGCGGCGCGGAACATCGAGCTCCTCGCGCCGGACGCGGCGGCTCGGTCCCAGCTCGAGGCGATCATCCCCGCCCTCCTGACCGGGCTGCGGCGCGTGCCGGACCCCGACCTGGCCCTGAACAACCTGGAGCGATTTCATCAAGCGGTGCTGGATCGTCGCTTCCTCCTGGGCCTGTACCGGGACAACCCGGGGATCCTGTACCTCCTCCTCACCATCTTCGGGAGCTCACAGTTCCTGAGCGACATCCTGGTCCGCCATCCCCAGCTCTTCGAATGGCTGCTGGAGCCGGGGGTCGCCCGCCGTCCGAAGGGCAAGGAGGAGCTGCAGGACGAGGCCCGGCAGGCCGTCGGCGCGGCGCGCACCCTGGACCGCAGGTGGGGCGCCCTGCGCCGGCTCAAGGTGCAGGAGATCCTCCGCATCGGCCTGCAAGACCTGGTGGGGCGTCAGCCCCTGGCCGGGATCACCGAAGAACTGTCGAACCTGGCCGACGTGATCCTGGAGGCTGCCTGCCAGATCTGCCAGGCCGAACTCACCCAGCGGCACGGGGTTCCCGAACTGACGGACGACTCGGGCCGCACTCGCGAATGTCCCTTCGTGATCCTGGGCCTGGGGAAGCTGGGAGGACGAGAGCTGAACTTCAGCTCGGACATCGACCTCGTCTTCGTGTACGAGGGAGAAGGGGAGACCGCTGGCATCCCGGGCTCGGGAGGCGCGAGGCTGGGCCGCATCAGCAACCAGGAGTTCTTCCGGAAGCTGGGAGAGATGCTGGCGAAGGGCGTGGGCGAGGTCACACCCGAGGGCCACCTGTACCGCGTGGACCTGCGTCTCCGACCCGAGGGCCGCTCGGGAGGGATCGCGTCCTCCCTCCGCTCCTGCGAGATCTACTACGAGGCCTGGGGGCAAACGTGGGAGCGGCAGGCGCTCATCAAGGCGCGGCCGGTCGCGGGCGATCACGCGCTGGGGGAGACGTTCCAGCGCCTGGTGGTGCCCTTCGTCTACCGGCAGTACCTGGACTTCAGTGCCCTGGAGGAGATCCGCGCCATGAAGGAGCGGATCAACCTGTCGGTGGCGCAAGACAGGCGCGTCCGCCGCAACGTGAAGCTGGGCTACGGCGGCATTCGCGAGGTGGAGTTCCTGGTGCAGGGGCTCCAGCTCCTGCACGGCGGGAAGAATCCCTGGGTCCGGGAGGCGAACACCCTGCGGGCGCTGCACCGGCTGGTCGGGCAGGGCCTCATGGCCGACGCCGACTACGAGGTCATGGTGCGGGCCTACATCTTCCTGCGGAAGCTGGAGCACCGCCTCCAGATCCTTCACGATCGCCAGACGCACACGCTGCCCGAGTCTCCGCGCGAGCTGGCGATCCTGGCCAGGCGCATGGGGTACCAGCCCCCCGAGCACCCCGATCCAGCGGCGACCCTCCTGGAGGAGTACGGGCGGCACACCCGTGCGGTGCGGGGGCTGTACGACGCCTTCCTCCAGACGACCCAGCCGCGCGAGGAGGAGTCCGTCGGGGAGCCCGCCGATCCGGTGGCGCTCTTCTTCAGCGCCGACCTGCCGCTGGAGGAGTTGCGTGGCCGCCTGGCCTCGGTGGGGTTCGACGATCTGGATCGGGCCCTCCGCAACTTCCAGGCGATCCGCGAGGGGCAGCCATTCGCCCACTATCCCCCCCAGGCCCGGCGCGCCCTGGCGCAGCTCGGCCCGGCCCTGGTGACCGCCCTCCAGGAGGTCCCGGACCCCGACCTGGCGCTGACCACCTTCGAGCGATTCATCGGCTCGCTGGCGGCCCGGGCGACCTTCGTCACGCTCCTGGCCGAGACGCAAGGACTCGTGGGCCGCCTGGTCCGGCTCTTCGGCACCAGCGAGTTCCTCTCGGCCACCTTGCTCCGCCAGCCGGAGTTGCTGGACGCCCTCCTCGTGCCGGAGCCGGCGGCCCGTCACGGCCGGGAGCGAGTCGCGGCGGACCTCCGACGGGCGCTTCTCGGGGCCGGAACCGGCAGCGCCAGGCTGGACGCCCTGCGCCGCGTGAAGAAGGCGGAGGAACTGCGCATCGGGCTCCAGGACATCCTGGACCGGGCGGACGTCACGCAGACCCATCGGGCCCTGACCCACCTGGCGGAGGCGTGCCTGGAGGCCGCCCTCCAGATGGCGGAGCAGGATCTCACCGAGCGTTTCGGCGCGCCCGACCCGCCCGGCTTCGCCATCGTGGGACTGGGCAAGCTGGGCGGTCAGGAGCTGGGCTATGCCTCGGACCTGGACGTGGTGTTCGTGTACCGGCAGGAGGGCACGACGACCGGGCCGGAGCGCATCAGCCACACCGAATACTTCAGCAAGATGGCCGACCGCGTCGCCAAGGTCCTCACCTCCATCACGCAGGAAGGCTCCGCCTACCGGGTGGACGCGCGGCTGCGCCCGGGGGGACAGAAGGGAGAGCTGGCCCTGCCCCTGGCCGCCTTCGAGACGCACTTCAGTCGGCTGGCCGAGCTGTGGGAGCGGCAGGCCCACATCAAGGCGCGCCCCGTGGCTGGGGACCCCGAGGTAGGCGCGGCCTTCGTCGAGCGAACGCACCGGTTCGTGTACGAGAGTGAGGAGCAGCCGGACCTCGCCCAGCGCATCCAGGCGATGCGCCACCGGATGGAGGTCGAGCGGATCGGGACCGGAACCAAGGGCGCCCACGTCAAGCTGGGAAGCGGCGGGATCGTGGACATCGAGTTCCTAGTGCAGTACCTTCAGCTTCGCCACGGCCGGAGCCATGCCGGCCTGCGCACGCCCAACACCCTGGAGGCCCTTGGGACCTTGGCCGTCGAGGGCTGGCTTCCGGCCGCGGAGGCGACCGTCCTGGAGGAGTCCTACCGGTTCCTGCGCCGGGTGGAGAACCGGTTGCGCATCGTGGCGGACCTGAGCGTGAACACCCTCCCTGCCGCCCCGGCCAAACTGGAGAAGCTGGCCAAGCGCATGGGCTATCGGCCCCGGCCGGAGGTCGGCGCTCGCGAGCAGTTCCTGGAAGATTATACGGCGCACACTGTACGGGTGCGGGCGATCTACAACCGGGTCTTCGGCGCATCGGAGAGCGGCACATCGCGAGCTGGAGAGGCGAGCTGAGCGAGTCCCGCTGCTGTCGTCGTTCCGGTCAACGGTGCGTGTGTGCGAATCATCCTGTACACCGGCAAGGGAGGCGTGGGCAAGACCACCGTGGCGGCGGTCACGCTTGCCCATGGCGGCTGATTCTCAGACTGCTCCGCGACTGAGAGGAGGGAACACCATGCTGCAGTACGAAGGCATCCAGATCACCTGGCTGGGCCATGATGGGTTCAAGTTCAAGAAGGACAAGGTCGTCTACGTGGACCCGTACAAGCTGGGGGCGAAGTCGGAGCCGGCCGACCTCGTCTGTGTGACCCACGAGCACTTCGATCATCTGAGCGTTGACGATCTCAAGAAGGTGGTGACCCCGGCGACGACCGTGGTCACCATTGCCGCCTGCGAGAAGGCGGTGAAGGGCCTGAAGCCCAAGTCGGTCAAGGTGGTTGCGCCGGGGGACCGCATGATCGTCGACGGGGTGAAGGTTGAGGTCCTTCCCGCGTACAACACCAATAAATTCCGATCGCCGGGCAACCCGTTCCATCCCAAGGCGGACGGGAAGGTGGGATTCATCCTGGGGATTGGCGGCGTACGGATCTACCACGCGGGCGACACGGACGAGATCCCGGAGATGGCTGGCGCCAAGGGGGTGGACGTCGCGCTCTTGCCGGTGAGCGGCACCTATGTGATGACCGCGGAGGAGGCCGTCAAGGCCTGCAACGCCATTCAGCCCAAACTGGCCATCCCCATGCACTATGGGGCGATCGTGGGTTCGGCGGCCGAGGCGGACGCCTTCCGCAAGGCGGCGAAGTGCCGGGTGGAGATCCTGCAGCCGGAGCCGTGAGGGCGAATGAACATGAACCGCCATGGCGCCAAGGTCGCTGAGGACGCTAAGGAGATGATACTCGTGTCTCTGAATCGGAGAAGGCGAGGCCAGGCACATGGGCGTCGTGGTGTTTGTCTCTTGAGAAACTGAGGTGCCTGGCCTTGGCGTCTTGGCGGTTTGTAACGTCGGACTCACTCTGACAAACGGAGGGGAGGCATGAAGGGGAAGGCGGCGATCTGGTGGCGAGCGCACGAGCCGCTGGAGATTCGGGAGTATCCGGTGCCGGATGTGAAGCCTGACGGCATCCTGCTCAAGCTGAGCCTGGCCAACATCTGCGGCTCGGACATCCATTTTGTGGAGGGGCGCGGGCCGCGCCTCAAGGGCGGCATCCCCCAGATCCTGGGCCATGAAATGACGGGGACGATTCTCAAGCTGGGGAGCGAGGTCAAGACCGACTCCCTCGGCCAACCCCTCCAGGAGGGAGACCGCCTGGTCTACTCCTACTACAGCCCATGCGGCCACTGCTGGGCCTGCTATACCGGTGTGCCAGGCTGCCCCAACCGGTATCGCCGATGGATCGGCGTGCCCGCGGACACGCCGCCGCATTTCAACGGCGCCTTCGGCGAATACTACTATCTGCATCCGGGCCACTGGACGTTCAGGGTCCCGGCGGATCTTCCGAATCACATGGTCTCCCCGGTCAACTGCGCGCTTTCCCAGATGATCTACAGCCTCCACAAGGTGGGGATCATGCTCGGGGACACGGTGGTCATGTACGGCGCGGGCGGTCTGGGTCTGTACGGGACCGCCGTCGCCAAGGAGATGGGCGCGGGTCGCGTAATCAGCCTGGACAAGCGAGACCACCGCTTGGAGATGGCGAAGGCCTTCGGTGCCGACGTGACGATCAACGTCGAAAACACGTCCCGCGAGCAGCGACTGGAGATGATCAAGGACATCACCCGCGGGGTCGGTGCCGACCTCGTGGTAGAGGTCTGCGGGACCCCGGACGTTCTGGACGAGAGCCTGCGACAGGCCCGGGTGGGGGGCCGCTACGCCCTGATCGGGAACATCAACCTGGACATGGAGGGCCCGATCGACCCGGGCAATGCGGTGCGCTTCAGTAAGTCCATCACCGGCGTCTCGGTGTACGAACAGTGGGTGATTCCCCGCGCGTTGGATTTTCTACTCCGCTGCAGGAACAAGTATCCCTTCCACAAGATCATCTCCCACACCTTCCCCCTGGAGGAGATCAACAAGGCCATGGACTTCGCCCGGTCCGGCCAGCCGATCCGCGTCGCGTTGGAATGCTGAAGTCGAGCGGATCTCCGGCCAGGAGCTTCGGGATTGACTGCTGGCGAAGCCTCGACGGGCGAGGCGTGAGGAGGGGCTTTTTCTCATCGCGACGTACGGCACCCGAATCATGCCGGCCTTCGATCCGGCGGCGAAGGGATGGACCATGAGAGATGGTGCTGAGAAGGTGGTCCCGCGGAAGTTCTGCCCCCGGTTTGGAATGCTCGCAGTCGAAATGGGATTTGTGACCGTGGCGCACGTACGGGAAGGCATGGCTGAGCAGGTGGATGATGACTTCGCCAAGAGACCCCATAGACTGCTTGGAACCATCCTTGTGGACAGGGGATGGATGACGTCTCGAGAGGTGGAGATGGTCTTGGAGAAACTCTTCACGCTTCAACAACAGTGAAGGGGAACGAGCGCAGAAGATTCCGGAGAGATGTCTGAAGGGGGGCGATCTCTGCGGGATGGGGAGTTGCACGCGAGGCCGAGCTGTTTGGCCCATTGCATGGACGGGCCTGGGTGAACACAGGAGAGACCTGAAGATGAGGATCGAGACACTAGCAGTGCACGCCGGACACGAGATTGATCCCGCCACGGGTGCGGTGACGCCTCCGATCCACCTCTCCACCACCTTCGAGCGCGAGGCGGACGGGAGGTACCCTCGCGGGTATTCCTATTCGAGAACTGCCAATCCCAATCGGGATGCGCTGGAGAAATGCCTCGCCATCCTGGAGGGGGGCGCGGCGGCTGCGGCGTTCTCCTCGGGCTCGGCTGCGACGATGACCCTGTTCCAGGCCCTCGCGCCGGGTGATCACGTCATCGCGTCCACCGATGTCTATCACGGAACGGCTCGTCTGTTGCGAGAGGTGCTTGCGCCGTGGGGCCTGGAAACGTCCTTCGTGGACATGACGGAACCGGGACAGGTCGAGCGGGCCGTCAGGGCGAAGACGAGACTGATCTGGGTAGAGACGCCTTCGAATCCGCTCCTCAAGATTACCGACATCGCACGAGTCTCGGACATCGCTCATGAGGCCAAGGCGCTGTGTGTCTGCGATAACACCTGGGCCACGCCCGTCCTGCAGCGCCCGTTCGAGCTTGGCGCCGACCTGATCGTCCATGCCACCACCAAGTACCTCGGGGGGCATGGCGATGTCTTGGGGGGTGCCCTGATCGCCAGGGTCGAGAATGGGTTCTTCCAGCGGATCCGGAAGATCCAGATAGCGGGGGGCGCGGTGCCTTCCCCATTCGAATGCTGGCTGGTCCTGCGCGGTATTCCGACGTTACCGTATCGTATGCTCGGGCACTCGGAGAACGCCTTGAAGGTCGCGACGTTCTTGAGCCAGCATCCAGCGGTTGAAGCGGTCCATTACCCGGGGCTGAAGGAGCATCCTGGACACGAGGTCGCGTCCCGCCAGATGAGGCAGTCCGGCGGGATGCTCTCTTTCCAGGTGAAGGGTGAACGGGAAAGAGCCTTCGATGTCGCCGCGAAGGTGAAGGTGTTCACCCGGGCGACGAGCCTAGGTGGACCCGAGAGCCTGATCGAGCACCGCGCCTCGGTGGAGGGGCCCGAAACCCGGACCCCCGACAATCTCCTGCGTCTCTCCATCGGCCTCGAACACGCCGACGACCTGATCGAGGACTTGGCCCAAGCTTTGACGGGGAAAGCTGGGGCAGAAGAGAGTCATTGAAGGCGCAACGTCCTCTTCTCCATGATCGTGGAAGCTCGACCTGGGTCCTTGGTCCGGCTGCGGTAAGGCTCCCGTCTCGAACCGGCGGGTTCGAGCGCTAGCGCCCGCCGGAATCCCAGATCGAACCTGCCGCACGGCGCCCCCGTAGCCCCCGCTCGGAAGGTCTCGCGTATGGACTCCGTTGCCGGATCCCGCCTCCGCCGGAACCCTTGGCCGGTTGCCATTGCCGTCATGGTCAGCGCCGCCATGGAGGTGCTCGACACCACCGTGGTGAACGTCAGCTTGCCGCACATCGCGGGAAGCCTTTCCGCCTCGACGGATGAAGCCACGTGGGTGTTGACATCCTACCTCGTGGCCAACGCGGTGATCCTGCCCATCACCGGATGGCTCGCAAATTTCTTCGGTCGCAAACGGCTGCTCATGACAGTCGTGACGGGGTTCACCGTCTCCAGCGCGCTCTGCGGCATGGCGCCCAATCTGCCGCTCTTGATCTTCTTCCGTGTGATGCAGGGGACCACGGGCGGCGGACTGCAACCCTTGTCCCAGGCCGTCCTGCTGGAGGAATTCCCGGTGGAGGAGCGGGGGAAGGCGATGGCCTTCTGGTCCCTCGGGGTTCTGGCCGCGCCGATCTTGGGTCCGACGGTGGGGGGCTGGATCACCGACACCTATTCCTGGCGCTGGGTGTTCTACATCAACCTACCCATCGGGATCGCCAGCCTCGTGATGATCTTCCTCTTCCTGTCGGATCCCCCCTACATCCATCGCCAATCCTCGCGCGTGGATTTCTGGGGGCTGGGTATGCTCGCGATCGGGATCGGCGCCCTCCAGATCATGCTCGACAAGGGTCAGGAGGAAGACTGGTTCGGTTCGAACGTCATTGTGACCCTGGCCATCACTGCGGCAGTCATGCTGACGGCCTTCGTGATCTGGGAACTCTACGTCGCGGATCCCATCGTGCATTTCCGGCTGCTGAAGATCCGAACGTTCGCCACCGGAATCGCGTTGGTCACGGTCCAGCTATTCATCCTGTACGGCAGCCTGGTCCTCTTGCCGCTCTTCATGCAGACGTTGCTGGGATGGACGGCGGTCAGCGCTGGGATATGGACAAGCCCACGAGGCGTTGGCACGGCTCTCTGCATGCCGTTGGTTGGCTACCTCCTGGGCAAGGGGTGGGACGGCCGGTGGATGGTGGCCTCTGGCTTCTTCGTCACGGGCCTGGCGTTCTTCGGCTACTCGCACATGAACCTGAACTCGGGCACCGTGGATATCCTCTGGCACCAGATCACCCAAGGCGTAGGCATGGCGTTTGTGTTCGTCCCCCTCACGACCCTGACGATGGCGCTCATTCCGAAGGCCGAGACCGGATACGCGACCAGCCTGTACAGCGTGATGCGCAATATCGGATCCAGCATGGGCGTGTCCTTTGTCACGACCTGGGTGGCCCGCCGATCGCAGTTCCACCAAGGCATCCTCGTCGCGCACATCACCGCCCAAAGTCTGCAGACCCACCAGTTCCTGGACCAGGCGCGTGAGCTGTTCCGGCAGGCCGGCTCCAATTCGACAACGGCGACTCATCAGGCGCAGGCAGAGCTCTACACCGTGGTTCAGCAACAGGCGTCGCTCCTCAGTTTCATCGAGGTGTTTCGATTGATGGGCATGCTCTTTCTCGCGGTGATCCCGATGATGCTGCTGATGCGGAGGGCCACAGGGAAAGACGACGTGCCGGTATCCCATTGAGTTCGAGAGACTGCGGGCCTTCAGCCGATCTGCCACGCTTGCCATTCACTACAAATGCCATTCTGCGCGACGGATTCAACGGCGTATCGGCGCAGGCGAAGCGGTTGAGTCGGCCTTGAGCGGGGATCGCGACCGACTTGGATCTTGAAGCGCTACGCGGGTGTCACCTGTTTGGCGACAGCAGTCAGCACGGCTTCCGCGATGATCCAGGCTTTCCGGGAGAG
>JBIOJT010000102.1:0-13193 GCA_044451055.1 Methylomirabilales bacterium (SeqCode) | reverse complement strand
GCCTTGGCGGTCTTGAGGTTGATGACCAGCTCGAACTTCGTGGGCTGCTCGATGGGCAGGTCCGCTGGCTTGGCGCCCTTGAGGATCTTGTCCACGTAGATGGCGGCGCGCCTGAACATGGCGGGAAAGTTGGGCGCGTACGAGATGAGGCCCCCCGCATCCACGAATTCCCTGAACGGATACATCGCCGGAAGGCTTCGGCGTGCCGCAAAGTCCACGATTCGTGCTCGATGAGCGAGCAGGACCCGGTCAGCGATGATGTAGAGGGCACTGGGCCGCTGCCTGGCGATCGCTGCGAACGCGGCGTCGAATTGCTCGGCCGCTCTCACCTCGACGGGTTCGAGCTTGAGGTGCAGCGCCTCCGCGGGCGCCAACGCCTCCTTCCAGCCGAATGCCGAAAATGGATTGGCCGGATTCAGGAGAATGGCCACGCGGGATAGCTTCGGAACGATCTCCTTGAGCAGCTCCAGACGTTTCCCGTCCAAATCCCGGGTCATCCCGGTCGATCCGGTGATGTTCCCACCCGGCCGGGCGAGGCTCCGAACGAGCCCGGTCCCAACCGCATCACCCACAGCCGCCATGACGATGGGAATTGTCTGGGTGGCTTGCTTGGCGGCCAGAGCCCCAGGCGTGCCCGCCGCCAGGAGGACGTCCACCTTGAGGCGGACCAGCTCGGCGGCGAGCTCGGGGAAGCGCTCGGACCTTCCCTCGGCCCAGCGGAACTCGATAAGGATGTTTTGTCCCTCGGTGTAGCCGAGATCACGGAGACCCTGGCGGAAGGCGCCGACGAGATCGGGCTCGAAGGCCGGGGAAGAGTTCCCCAGGTAACCGATGCGCGGAACCCTGGCGGGTTGCTGCGCGACGGCGGCGAGTGGGGGCACGAGGAGGCCAAGCACGAGGATGGGTATGGCGGCCATGCGAAGGCTCACTGGATCACCTCGTCCGCCCGGATCAGGACGGATTGCGGGATCGTGAGCCGGAGGGCCTTGGCGGTCTTCAGGTTGATGACCAGCTCGAACTTCGTGGGCTGCTCCACCGGGAGGTCGGCAGGCTTCGCGCCCTTGAGGATCTTATCCACATAGGTCGCGGCACGTCGAAAGCTATCACGGAGGGATGGTCCATAGGCCACGAGGCCGCCATTGCCCACCTCATCCTTCCCCCCGTACATCACGGGCAGGCGGCTCTTCGCCGCGAGGTCTGCGATCCGTCTTGGGTGAAGCAGGAACATCCCGTCCCTCAGCACGAGAAGGGCGCCGGCGCGCTCCCTAGTCATAGCCGCAAATGCCCTCTCGAAGTCGTCAGGCTCTTGCGCTTCGAAGGTTTGAAGCTGTACCGCCAACAACCGCGCGGCGACCTTCGCCTCTCTCAACGAGAGTGGGTGGGAGGTATTGGTCGGGTTCCAGAGGACGGCTACCCGGGAGACCCTGGGGACGATTTCCTTGAGCAACTCCAGCTGTTTCCCGACCATCTCGGGGGAAAGGACGGACAGCCCGGTGACGTTCCCCCCGGGCCGGGCGAGACTGGCGACGAGCCCACTCCCCACCGGATCGGCAGAGCCCGTCATGACGATCGGGATCGTCCCAGTGGCCTGCTTGGCTACCGCAACGTTTTGCGTAGCGGGCGCTACGATAACGTCAACCTTGAGACGGACCAGGTCGGCCGCGAGGTCCGGGAGCCGCTCATACTGTCCCTCTGAAAATCGATGCTCGATCGTGATGTTCCGGCCCTCCACATAGCCGACCTCTCGTAGCCCTTGGATGAATGCCCCCCAAAGGCGCGCTCCGTCCGGGTCGGTGAGCGGGACATTCCCCAGAATACCTATCCGAAAGACTTTTCCTGGCTCCTGCGCGTCGGTCGCGAGCGGCACCAGGAGGAGGCCAAGGGAGAGGGTGAGAAGGCAACCGACCCTTGTGGGCTTCACGCCGATCTTCTCATTTTCAACTCACCGAATCCCTGGTGCTCCAATGGGAATCGGCAAACCGCAGGTTAGCCCAAGACTTGTCGCCCATGAACCCATGGCCCCAGCCACCAGCTTGGCGCTGATCGCTGACCGCTTAACCCTCGATGCCGATCAGCAGACTGCCGGTCGCAGGGTCGGGAGGTCGAAGGGATGTGGCGAAACGCAAGAGTCCTGCATCTCCCCGTGCCCCATGAGGGCCTGAGCTACCCCTTCCTTCTCCGGCCAGTCCGTCTTCGCGATGGTAAGCTGCCTCTCCCCGCCGTGGGTGCCGAGGGCGCCACCGACCAGGACCAGGACCGCAATGGCTACTATTCCGAGGATCCCAAGTATCCGCTTCATGGCCCGTCCCTCCTTCTCGTCCGGCCCGGGCTTCCTGGTTCCGGGCGCTGACCTGACTCATCG
Organism: Methylomirabilales bacterium (SeqCode); assembly: GCA_044451055.1. Taxonomy (GTDB): domain Bacteria; phylum Methylomirabilota; class Methylomirabilia; order Methylomirabilales; family 2-02-FULL-66-22; genus 2-02-FULL-66-22. The sequence continues at coordinate 10,831 of JBIOJT010000102.1, read as the reverse complement.
CAAGCTCGGTGCCAGAGGGGTCAAGTCCTTCGTGTTCGAAGGAGGGAAGGGAGGGCGCTTCGTAACCTCGCAATTCTATTTGATGCTTTCCCACGCCTCGGAGCGGGCGGGGAGAGGCGGGCTTTGGTTGTTCGGAAGGCTTGGATGCCCTCGCATCCAGGGCCTGCACCCAAACAGATTCACTTGCCCCGGAAGACTAGGGCCAGGTGTCACAGGTCGGATATCGGTGCGAACCTTCGGTTCGGGTGCACGAGCCGCGGACCCCCTCCCCGAGGTTCGTGCCCTCCTTGCGTAGCCTTTCCCCATCTCGATTGGTCATTGGGTCATTGGTCATTCCCGCGTGCCCTCTTGCTCCCGGATCTTGAGTGCCCGCAGCAGCTTCACGAGATAGGTGCGCTGGAGGCCCAGGAGTTCGGCCGCCTTGGTCTGGTTGCCGCCTGCTTGGCGCAAGGCGGCCTTGATGATCGCCTGCTTGTACTCCTTGACCTGCCCGTGATATTCGCCGATTTTCACTGACGCCGCAGAGAGGGTGGAAGGGGAGGCTGGCACAGCTCCCGTGAGGGCCAGGTCTTCCGGCACGATTTGATCTCCCGCGGAGAGCACGACGGCGCGCTCGATCACGTTGGCCAGCTCCCGGACGTTCCCCGGCCACGCTTGCGCCGCAAGGAGCGCCATCGTCTCTTCGGTGACCCCGCGGACTGCCTTCTTCGTTTCCGTCGCGTACTTGGCCACGAAGTGCCGGACGAGGGTGGGGAGGTCTTCCCTGCGGTCGCGCAGGGGAGGCAGCGTGATCCGCACCACGTTCAGCCGGTAAAAGAGATCCTCGCGGAACCGGCCATCCTTTACGGCCTTGTCCAGGTCGCGGTTCGTGGCGGCGATGACACGGATGTCGGTTCGAATAGGTCTGACGCCTCCGACCCGTTCGAAGGTGTGGTCCTGAAGGACGCGGAGTAGCTTCGCCTGCAGAGCCGCCGGCATGTCCCCGATCTCATCCAAGAGCACCGTGCCGCCGTGAGCGACCTCGAACTTTCCCTTCTTGGCCTGATGGGCCCCGGTGAATGCTCCCTTCTCGTGGCCAAACAGCTCGCTCTCGAGCAATTGCTCGGAGAGGGCCACGCAGTTGACGACGACAAAAGGCTTGTCCATGCGAGGGCTCCACCGGTGGATGGCGTGGGCGAAGACCTCTTTGCCCGTGCCGCTCTCTCCCAGGAGCAGCACGGTGGAGTTGGTCACGGCGACCTTCCGGGCGAGCTCGACCGCCCGGCCGATGAGCGGGCTCTCGCCGATGATGTCCGGTGTGCGCGCGGCCAGCGTGTCCCGCAGGAGGCGGTTGGACTCGACGAGCTGCCGGCGCTCCAGGGCCTTGCGGACGACGATCTCGAGGTGCTTCGGGTCGAAGGGCTTGGGCAGGAAATCGTAGGCGCCCTCTTTCATGGCCTCCACGGCTGCCTCGATGGAGCCGTGGGCGGTGATGACGATGGTGGGGAGATCAATTCCGTCTCGCCGGAGCATCCGCAGCAGCTCCATGCCGTCCATCCGTGGCATCTGGAGGTCCAGCAGCATCATGGCCGGGACCTCCTGTTGGATGAGAGACAGGGCCTCTTGCCCGTCGGCGGCCATGGTCACCTCGCACTCCATCGCGCGCAGCCGCACCTCCAGCAACCGCCGCGAAGTGGCGTCGTCATCCACGATCAGGACCCGTGCACCAGCGATGTCTGCCATGGTGCGCCGACTCCCCGGGAGAGGTGCCGATGGCCTTCGTGATGCGCACGTCGTGCACCCGTCTCGCCGCAGGGAATGCTGTCGCAGGCCCGGTGGGCCCTGGAACTGCAGGGGCTACACCCACACGCGTGAGGGCCTCGAGCCTTGTCGTTCTCATCCCTATTCCTTTACGTTGTGATTGTCAACGCTTGAGTTCGGGGGGAAAAGGAGAGCCCTGTGCTTCATCGCCCCGGGCGGGATCGCCAGCCTGCCTTGAAGGGGTGAGGGAAGTGTGTTAGCTTGATGAATGAGTGCTTGGGGACCGCTGGGCTCCGTGGGTGGGCGCGACCGCCCTCGGCGCAGACTGCCTGTCTGCCTCCCAAGAATTGTGAAGTATGCGGATTGCCAAACGACCGAATGCCGTGGGTCGAGATGGTTGAGACGGGAACGACTCCCCGAGAAGACAATCCGGCGCTCCTCCGCATCATGGATGGGCTGACCGCAGATCAAGCGTCCGCCGTAACCCACGGCGAGGGGCCGCTGCTCATCGTGGCCGGCGCCGGCACGGGGAAGACCACGGTCATCACCCGCCGGATCGCCTACCTGGTCACCGCCAAGCGGGCCCGCCCGTCCGAGGTCCTGGCCCTCACGTTCACCGACAAAGCCGCGGAGGAAATGGAAGCCCGAGTGGATATCCAGGTCCCCTATGGCTTCGCCGACATGTGGATCAGCACGTTCCACGCCTTCGGTGACCGCGTGCTTCGTGACGAGGGGCTGGCCCTGGGACTCAATACCGATTTCCGGGTGCTGACGCGCCCCGAGCAGGTCGTCTTCCTGCGGGAGCGCCTCTTTGAGTTGCCCCTCCAGCGCCTCCGCCCGCTGGGCGATCCGACGAAGCATCTCCAGGCCCTGGTCACGTTGTTCAGCCGAGCCAAGGACGAGGCGGTGACGCCGGAAGGGTATCTCGCGTTTGCGGTGGAGTTGGCCGACCGAGCCGAGGCGGCGCCTGAGGATTCCGCGCGTGGCGAGGAGGTGGGGATCCAGCAAGAGCTGGCGGGATGCTATCGCGAGTACCAGCGCCTGATCGGCGAGCGCGGCCTCGTGGATTTCGGAGATCAGGTGTTGCTGTGTCTTCGGCTATTCCGGGAGCATCCGGTCATCCTGGAAAAATATCGCGACCGGTTCCGGTACATCCTGGTGGACGAGTTCCAGGATACGAATCATACCCAGTGGGAGTTGGTGAAGCTCCTGGCCGGGCGCGAGGGCAACATCACGGTCGTGGGAGACGACGACCAGAGCATCTACAAATTCAGGGGTGCGGCCATCAGCAATATCCTGGGATTCACGGCCACCTATCCCGAGGCGCGGCGGCTTGTCCTGCGCGAGAACTTTCGGTCGAGCCAGGCGATCCTGGACGCGGCCTACCGGCTCATCCGCCACAACGACCCGGACCGGCTGGAGGTGCGCGAGCAGATCGACAAGCGGCTCGTCGCGAGAACGACGGACGGATCCCCGCCCCGGCACCTGCATCACGATACGGTCTCCAGCGAGGCGGATGCCGTGGCGCGCCTCATCGCGGATCGGGTCGAGACCGGAGCCTGGGCGTACCGGGACGTGGCCATCCTCGTCCGGGCGAATCGGGACGCCGATCCGTTCCTGCGGGCAATGAACCTGCTGGGCATCCCCTGGCGGTTCAGCGGCAACCAGGGTCTGTATGCGCGGCCAGAGGTTCGACTGCTTCTGGCCTTCTTGCGGGTCGTGGCGGATCCCGAGGACACGGTCAACCTCCACTTCTTGGCAGGCTCCGAGCTGTACGAGATGGACGAGTGGCAGCTGGCCCGGTGCGCCGGCGCCGCCAGACGGATGAATCGCTCTCTGCGCTGGATCTTCGAGAACCTGGACAGCGCGGCAGAGCTGGGGGATCTCGATCTCACGGCCCGCGCGACGGCCGAGCGGCTGGTGAAGGATCTCAAGGAGTACGTGGGTCTCTCGCGGGACCGGTCCACGGGCGAGGTCCTGTACCAGTTCCTCATGCGGAGCGGCCTGCTCAAACGCCTGACCGCAGCGGGGTCGCCCGCGGCCGACGCCCGCGTGGGAAACATCGCGCGCTTCTTCGAGATCGTCCACCGCTTTGCCGAGGTGGCGGATCGCGACCGCATCCCGCAGTTCGTCCAGCACCTGGATCTCCTGGTCGAAGGGGGGGACGACCCGGCGGCGATCGAGGCGGACGAAGATGCCGACGCCGTCAATGTCCTCACGGTGCACAAAGCCAAGGGCCTCGAGTTTCCCGCGGTGTTTCTGGTGAGCCTCGTCGCCGATCGCTTCCCCTCGCGAGGACGCCGCGAGCCGCTCGCCCTGCCCGAAGCCCTGCTCCACGACGTCCTGGCCAGTGGGGACTTTCACCTCCAGGAGGAGCGACGGCTGTTCTACGTGGGCATGACGCGGGCCAAGCGCGAGCTGTATCTCACCAGTGCCCGCGACTACGGCGGCGTCCGCGCCAAGAAGGTGAGCCGGTTCGTCCTGGAGGCTCTGGATCTGCCGCCGTCGGAGCCGAAACCGTACAAGGCCTCGGCGCTGGAGGCGATCCAGCGCCATGCCCCCTCGGTAGAGGAGGGGGCCGACGCCCTCCGGGTCATCCCGGATCACGAGATCCTGCCCCTGAGCCATTACCAGGTGGACGACTATCTCACCTGCCCGCTGAAGTACAAGTACATCCACGTCCTGCGGGTGCCCATCCGGGAGCACCACTCGGTGGTGTACGGCAAGGCTCTCCATGAGGCCATCTCGTTTTACCTGCGTCGAAAGCTGACGCAGGCTCGAGGCGGTCCCGGCCAGGGAGGTGAGGTGACCGAGGCAGAGGTCCTGGAGGTTTTCGAAGGCGCCTGGCAGAGCACGGGATTCCTCTCGCGAGAGCACGAGGACCTCCGCCTTGGAGAGGGCCGGGCCGTCCTGCGACGGTTTGTGGCCGAGGAGGAGCAACGGGGGCTCGTCCCGACGGCGGTGGAGCGACCCTTCACGTTTCTGCTCGGGACCACCAAGGTGGTCGGCCGCTTCGACCGCGTCGACGAGCGGGACGGACGCGTGGCCATCATCGATTACAAATCCTCGGCCGTTCGCGACCAGAAGGAAGCCGACCGGAAGGCCAAGGAGAGCCTGCAACTGGCCATCTACGCTCTGGCGTACGACCAGATGCACGGCCGGATTCCCGACGCCGTGGAGCTGCGCTTCCTGGAATCGGGTCTGGCGGGGAGCGCCCGCAAGACCGAGGCGGACCTCACGGAGACCCGGGCGACGATCGGAGAGGTTGCCAGCGGCATCCGGCGGCGCGACTTTGCCGCGACGCCCGGGTACATGCAGTGCAGCTACTGCGCCTTCCGAGAGATCTGTCCGAGCACGGCCTACCGGGAGGGCGAGTAGATGGGGCGAAAGGAGGAACGGTCATGGCGGTTCGGGTAATCATCCAGCGCCGGGTTCGTTACGGACGCGAGACGGAGCTGCGCCGCGCGCTGGAGAAGATGCGGGTGCAGGCGTTGGGCGAGCCCGGGTACGTCAGCGGCGAGACGCTTCGCTCTCCAACCGATCCATCGCTCTGGGTGGTCATCAGCACCTGGGAGACCATGGCGGACTGGCAGCGCTGGGCTCAGGGTCCTGACCGCGCGGAGTTCGAATCCCGCATCGCCCACCTGGTGGAGGCGCCCACCCAGGTTCTGGTCTTGGAGTCCATTGCCATATACCATGCGACACCACCAGGGGGGGCCAATCCCAGTTAGGGTCGTGTAGAACCAACGGCTGTGTGAGTGGGGACCCGGGAATGCCAGGGACGTTGCGGATCGGTATCGACGTGGACGATGTTCTGGCGGAATCGCTGCCAGGATACCTGGAGGCATTCCGGCGGCGGTTCGGCCGCGAGGTCCGGATCGAAGAGGCGGCCTGGGAGATCTTTCGCCGCTATCCGGAGATCTCGGCCACCCAAATGTGGGGGTTCTTCAGCGAGCTGGAGGCGAGCGATTTCCTCGGGACCCGCCCCGTATATCCCGAGGCGGTGAAGGCAGTGAAGGCCCTGGCGACCGATGGGCATCGACTGTTTGTCGTCACGGGGCGCCTGACCCAGCATCTTGATCATACCCGCCGGCTGTTGGAGCGGGCAGGACTCTTGAAGTTTTTTGAGGAATTGGTGCATCGGCAGCATGAGACCGCTGCCGACTACAAGCCGCGCATCGTGCGTGAGATGAAGCTGGATCTCCTGATCGAGGATGAGCTGCACGTCGCGCTGGCGGCGGCGGAAGTCCCGATCCCGGTCCTGCTCTTCGATCGCCCGTGGAACCGGGCCGAACTGCCCGCAGGCATCACCCGCGTGACGGATTGGGATCAAGCCCTCCGCCTGATCGCTGCCCAGGCGGCGGCCCGATCCGCGTGACCGGCCCCTCGCCAGGAGATGACGCACGGACGAAGAACCTCTTCGTCAGCCACGGATTTGGCATATTTCACAGCTTTCACGACGAGCGTGGATGTGGAATAATCTGCGTGGTCTATGAAATCTGCGGTTCCCTTTGAGTCTTCCCCCGTGTGTGGTCGGCTTTCCATCAGAGAAACTCTTGGCATCGGCCCCTGTGTGGGGTATCTTTAACTCGAGCGTCAAGCGATCGGCTTTCAGCCGTCAGCCAACGCAGAGATCGAGAATCGGGCTGATGGCTGACTGCTGAGCGCTGAACGCTTCCCATATGGAGGGAGGTGTGCACGATGCAGAAAGTGACTCTCGAAAGAGCGGCGTTTCTCGCGCCGGCCCCTGTGCTCTTGCTCTCATGCGTGGGCGAGGATGGTTCGACGAACATCATGACAACGTCCTGGGTCGGTGTGGCCTGTCAGACGCCTCCCATCGTCAGCCTGGCTATCCGGGCAGAGCGGTTTTCCTATGGTCTCATCCGCGAGACCGGGGAGTTCGTCCTCAACATTCCGCCGCCGTCCCTCATCCGAGCCGTAGACTTTTGCGGTGTTGTCTCCGGCCGTGACGTCAGCAAGTTCGCTGAAACGCGCCTCACGCCGATGCCGGGTTTGAAGGTCCGGGCCCCGCTGATCCGGGAGTGCCCCGTCAACCTGGAATGTGTCGTGCGAAACTCCTTGGTTCTGGGTTCCCACGTCCTCTTCCTGGCAGAAGTGGTGGCAATGCACGCAGACGATGCGGTGGTGGAGAATGGCAGCGTCATCATGGGCCGGGTGGCGCCCTTGGCGTACGATCCGTTCGGCGGAGACTACTGGAGCCTGAAAGAGGTCGTCGGCCACCAGGGATTCAGCGGCGGGACGATACCCGGGGCAGCCGATCCGGCTCCGAAGAAGTCGTGAGGAGAGAGGATGCAGGACGACATCCCACCCGATACGTTGAACGAGATAGGGGTCTTGAAGCGCCGTGAGATCGAGGCCCGCATCCTCGCCCCCCTGATCAGCGCCTTTGCGGCGGAGTTTGGTCGGGAGCGGGTCATCGAGATTGCCAAACGGGTCATCGTGGAGATTGCTCGCCAGCAGGGAAAGGCGCTGGCCGACCAAGTGGGGGGAAACACCCTGGCCCATTTTGCCGGGGGCAAGGACGCCTGGATGAAGGGAGGGGCACTCGAGACGCAGGTCCTCCAGGTCACCGAGACGGCTTACGATTTCAACGTGACCCGGTGTCGGTACGCGGAAATGTACCGGGCGCTGGGCATTCCCGAATTGGGCAGCGTGCTCTCCTGCGGGCGGGACTTCGCTCTGGGAGAGGGATTCAATCCCAACCTGAAGCTCACCCGCACACAAACGATCATGGAGGGGGCCCCATTCTGCGACTTCCGGTACCGGATGGAGCCCTCTGAAGATCCATAGCAACCGCAGATTACACACATCACGCAGATTCTCTCGGATGGGCCGCATCCGATACTCTGCGCAATCTGCGGTTTATTGGCTGGTCTTCCCGCGGTCTCCTGGAGGCCACGAATGAAATTCCACACGGAATACCTGACCTTCAAGACGAAGCGACATCGCGAATACATCAACATCACGCGGGAGGTCGAGGGGGCCCTCAAGAAGAGCGGCATCCGCGAGGGGATGATCCTGGTCTCCGCCATGCACATCACCGCGGCGGTCTATGTGAACGACGCTGAAAACGGCCTCATCCAGGACATCGACGATTGGCTGGAGCGGCTAGCCCCCGCGGGGCCGAACTATCGCCACCACCTGACCGGCGAGAGCAACGGCGACGCCCACCTGAAGAATCTGCTCATGCATCACCAGGTGATCATCCCCGTCACCGACGGGAAACTGGATTTTGGCCCGTGGCAGCAGGTGTACTACGCGGAATTCGATGGGCAGCGGTCGAAGCGCGTCATCATCAAAGTGATGGGAGAGTAGAGGACACAGGAAGTCATCGAGTGCGAATCAAGATGGACGGCTCTTACGTTCAGAATTCCGGCTAGCCACGCAGCCGCGTTCGAGGTTGGATCGTCTGTTTTCGGTCCGCGCGGACACCGACCGCTGCGCCGTGATCCGGCAGGCGTGAGCGCCAGGGGCCACGCTGGCTGCGATTCCCGTCAGGCGGCCAGGTGTTTCAGGATGCCCGCGGTGAATTCGCTGGTGCTGGCGGTGCCGCCCAGATCGCGGGTCCTCGGGCCAGCCGAGAGAGACGCCGCCACGGCCCGCTCGATGGCTCGTGCCGCATCTCCTGCCGATGGATCCCCCCGCTCGGCGGCCAGCCAGGAGAGGAGCATCGCCGCCGAGAGGATCATGCCGACCGGGTTCGCGACGCCCAGACCGGCGATGTCTGGGGCCGAGCCGTGGCTTGCCTGGGCCATGGCGCGACCGGTGCCCGCGTTGATGGACGGGGCCATCCCCAAGCTTCCGGCCAGCTCTCCCGTGAGGTCGGACAGGATGTCGCCGAACATGTTGGTCGTCAGAATGACATCGAAGTCGGCGCCGCGCCGGACGAGGTGCGCCGTCATGGCGTCGATGTGGTAGTCCTCGACGGTGACCTCCGGAAACTCCTTCCCCACACCGCGGCACACCTCCAGGAACAGACCGTAGGCCTTGCGGATCACGTTGGCTTTATGGACGATGGCCACTTTGCGCCGGCGCCCTCGGGCCAGGGTGAAGGCCGTCCGGGCGATCCGCTCTGATGCCTGGCGGGTTATCTTGCCCACCGTCAACGCGACATCCGGGGTGGGCATGAGCTCGCCGACACCCCAGGCCATGTTCCGATCCGAGTAGAACCCCTCGGTATTTTCCCGGACGATGATTAGGTCCATCTTGGGCGACACGGCAGGCAGACCCGGGTAGGCGCGGGCCGGCCGGATGTTTGCGTACAGGTCGAAGCGGTGCCGCAGTTCACCGCTGGGGTTTCGTCTCTCCCGCTCGGTCGCGGGATAGGACGCTGAGTCGTGGGGACCCAGGATCCACGCGTCGCACTTCTCGAGCGCCCCCATCGTGGATTCCGGCATCGCGCTTCCGATCTTCCGGATCCCCTCCCAGCCCATGGGAAGGGGCACGTACTCGAAGCGGAGGCGGCCGTCGCGTTGCTGCACCGCTCCCAGCACACGGAGCGTGGCCTCAACGATCTCGGGTCCGATCCCGTCTCCAGTCAGTACGCCCAGTCGGTAGGTTGCCATCTTGTCCTCCGGGATGGTGATGGACCTGGAGGCTCGCCAGATCCAAATGTCTCGGGATTCGACGGCATCATAGGAAGGATCGAAAGTGACTGTCAAGCAGCGGGCGAGGAGACTGAATAGGAACACTTCGAAGGTTGGTCTTGCCGGACATCGGTGACCGTCGAGCCGATCCCCGGGCCCCGGTCCGCCCGCTTTTTGTGCTTGACGCACGGGGGGTTGCCAGATATATTAGCCATGCCTAAACAATTCTTTTGGAGGGACGATGCTGAGCCAGGCAGTGCAGGATTATCTCAAGGCGATCTACAAGTTGCAGGAACAGGGTGGGGTGGTGTCCACCTCCGCCCTGGCGCAGGCGTTGGAGGTCACCGCCGCCTCGGCCACGGGCATGGTGAAGAAGCTCGCCAGCCTCAGGCTGGTGAGGCACAGCCCCTATCAGGGGGTTGTCCTCAGCAAGGCCGGGCGGAAGGTCGCCCTGGAGGTGCTTCGTCATCACCGGCTTTTGGAACTCTACCTGGCGGAGGCTTTGGGCTACCCGTGGGACAAGGTCCACGAGGAGGCCGAGCGGTTGGAGCACGTCATCTCGGAGGAGTTCGAGGAGAAGATCTTCGAAGTCCTTGGGCGGCCGACCCGGGATCCCCACGGCGACCCGATCCCGACGAAGGATGGGAGAGTGATCGCGGCGAGTCACGAACGTCTGTCGGATCTGGAGCCTGGGGTGAAAGGGGTCATCCGGCAAGTGAGCGACAGCGATGCCGAGGTGCTCAGGTATCTCGGCACTCGCGGGCTCGTGCCGGATACCGCCCTCGAGGTCGTTGACAAGGCGCCCTTCAACGGTCCGCTCACGGTTAGGACAGGGCGGACCTCCCACGTGCTTGGGCGCGAACTCGCGGGGCACATCTGGGTAGAGTCTGCGCCTGATCGCGCCGCCTAGGCGTTTGGGCAAGGTTCCGGCGAGCCCAAGAACCCCCGATTGTGAGGTCACATGGACAACGATAGGCCAGACGGAAACCAGTCTTCTCCACGGGAGGTCCCGAACGTCGTCCGGTCGGGGGATGTGCGAACTGTCACGGCCGCGACCGAGGTCCTGGAGGGCAAGAGCCGCGGGTCGTGGTATCGCCGGTTGTTCCCGTTTCTGGGGCCCGCCTTCATCGCGAGCGTCGCGTACGTCGACCCGGGCAACTACGCGACGAACATTCAGGGTGGGGCGCAGTTCGGATATCTGCTCCTCTGGGTCGTCGCGGCCAGCAACTTGATGGCCATGCTCGTGCAAGCGCTGTCGGCCAAGCTGGGGATCGCGACGGGGAAGAACCTGGCCGAGCACTGTCGGGATCAGTGGCCCCGGTGGGTCGTCTGGAGCATGTGGGCGCTCATGGAAATCGTTGCCATGGCCACGGACCTGGCCGAGTTCCTGGGAGCGGCCGTGGGCTTCAACCTCCTCTTCGGGATTCCCCTCCTGCCGGCCGGCCTCCTCACGGGCGTCACGACCTTCATCATCCTGGGCCTGG
>JBIOJT010000101.1:0-13213 GCA_044451055.1 Methylomirabilales bacterium (SeqCode) | reverse complement strand
CCAGGGGCGGGACGTAGCCCCGCGGGGGGGTGGCCCCGCCGCCCGCGGCCGCCACCCCGGCGAGCGCAAGGAGCAGCAGGAGGGCGACGAGCAGGACGCGTGGCTTCCGCATGGCAGGCTCCTTACGGTAACGGCAGGGGGAACTTGTACAGCGTCCCCTCCGTGGTGCCCACGAAGATCTCGTTCCCGGTCTCGGTGCTCACGTCCCCCACCCGCTTCGTCCCATCCCCGACGGTGGTCTGGTGCCCGTCCGCGCCGGTCGCGGCGGTGAGCTGGTGGACCTTGCCGTCGGAGGAGCCGACGTACACATATGCCCCATTCCAGAGGGGCGTCGAGGGACTGGTCACCGGCGTGCTCCACAGGGTGGCCGGGGGCGCGACCCCGCTCCCCGGGTCCTGCAGGGACCAGACGCAGCCACTGGTGCAGCCGGTGGAGGTGGCGAAGTACAGCCGGCCGGGCTGGTCCCCGTTCTCCCAGATGAAGCCCTGGACGGCGACGTTGGCGCCCAGGTTCACATACCCCGTCCCGCTCCACTTGAGCGCGGGCAGGGGGGTGTGGCTCATGTCCACGGCGTACAGCCGCCCGCTCGTGGTGCCCACGTACAGGGTCTTCCCGTCCACGCTCATCGTCGGGGAGGCCTCGATGTCGCCCAGGTTGAAGGAGGTCTTCAGGGCCCCGGTGAGGCTGTTGATGACCCAGAGGCTCGGCTGGGTGGTCCCGCCGTTGGCATGGCTGACCACGTAGACCCAGTCCCGGGCGTAATCCACCCAGGGCATCCCCACGATGATGTCCATGGAGTTGCCGGTGCTCACCGTGCCGTTGAAGGACCAGGCCACCGCCCCGCTGTTCCGCTTGAGGGCGTACAGCTTGTTGGTGGTGGTACTGCTGTTCCGGGTGGGCACGAAGAGCACGTCATCGTTGTAGGTCGTCTGGAACGTCGCGTCCGCCCAGGCCGAGGCCTGCACGGCCACGGACGCCTGGAAGTAATCAACGTCCGCGTTCGGCCTGACCTGCCAGATGCTGCTCCCGCCGCCGGCGTCCACCGTATAGGCCCGGCCGCTCTGGTCGGCGCCGAGCACGACCGCGTCACTGTTGGCCTGTGCGGAGCCCACCGTATAGAAGGTGCCCGGGGAGGATTGATTGTTGTACTCGGTGCTGATCCACGTGGCCGTGCGGGCCGTGTTGGAGATGCGGACCTCGTCAATGAGGCCGGTGACATAATACTGGAGGGTGCCCCAGGGGGCCGCCCCTATCCTCAGAACGTTGGTAGTGGTTCCGATGTTGTTGGTGCTGGCCGCGATGGTGTTCGACGGCGCCCCATTGACGTACCCGATCATGTTCCCGCCGGTGGTCCAGGTGACCGCCAGATGCGTCCATGTGTTTGCCGTGATGGCGGCCGACGTGAAGGAGTAGTCTTGCCCGCCGCTATCCCAGATCTCCGGGACCAGGCCACTGGTCCGCACCGCGAGCAGATAGCCAGCTCCATTCGGTGTCATGCCCATGACCTTCTGATCATTGCCGGGCGTCGTCACGTTGACCCAGGTCTCCATGGTGAGTTGGGTCGTCACATTCAAGCTGGCGTTATTGGCGACTTGGATGTAATCATTCCCGCCGAAGTTCTGCCCGTACCCAATCTCCCCGGTGGCCTGCGCGGGGGTGGCGGCCGACGATCCAGCCCCACCCTGGCCATTATTCACCCCCGTGCTGTCCTTGAACTCCCCGGCCGTGCCGTTCCCATTCTCCTTGAGATGCCAGACCGCCTTGTAGTTCGTATCCCACGTGCCGGTGACGTTCTGCTGGTTTGAAGCAGCAGCATTCCCGTAGTACATGTAGAGCACGGTGTCGGTGGTATTGGAGAGGCTGGGCACCTGGACCCAGGCGACGAGCTTGCCGGAGCTCTTGGTAAACGTCTCGATCTCATGGGGGAGTTTGGTTGCGCCATCGGCGGCGGTGAAGAAGATGTCGTTCCCGCTGGCCTGGGCGTTCGCCTGGAGATCGGCATCCGTCGTGAGGCTGATCAGGACCGGGAAATTCGTCAGGGCCGCGGTGACGTTGCTGTGGTTGATGGTGATGGTCTTCCGGTACGGCCACCCGCCATAGGTCGGCAGCCAGGTCAGCCAGCCCTGGATGGGCTGGGTGGTGGCCGCCGGGGTCCAGAGCTGGGTGCCAGTGGCGGTGCTGAGGCCGATGATCTGGCTCGCGTTGGTCCCGGTGTAGATCGTGCCCGACCCCGCGATCCCGGCCACGAGCATCGAGCCGCCGGCCAAGTTGTAGGACCAGGCGGGGCTGGGCCCGGCCACCGGCCGGGCAATCACCTGCGTGCTGGTGCCGGGGGCGTAGCAGGCGCTGGACTTCGCGAAGACCTTGTAGTAGTAGACGGTGCCGTTCGTGAGGCCGGTGTTGGTGCAGCTCGTTCCCGTGCAGGTCACCCCGCCGATGGCATTCGTGCCGTCGTAGATGACCGTGGAGGCACCGATCGTGTTGCCCGCGGTGTAGGGGGTCCCGGGAGCCGGGACGTCGCTGATGGAGGTCCCCGACTTCCGGAGAATCAACGCCGGGTTACTGCTCGCCCAGGTGACGATGGCCTGCGTGGTCTGGGCATTGGCTGCGACGTAGCTCACGTCAGCGACCCACGCGCACGTCATCGCCTTGAACGTCGCCACGATGCCCGTCCAGGCGCGAGCCGTTGACAGCGGCCACGTCGCGTGAGCCGTCCCAGTCGCCGAGACGATCTTGTCGGCCACGGCGTACCCGATGGCGTTCGAGGCGGTCCCATTGGTGGTGGCGCCGGGGTTCGTTCCGCTCGTCGGCGTGATGTTCGTGAATCCCCCGGTGGCGGCCCCCGGCGTAGGGGTTTTATTGCCGCCTACGCCGACGGCAAGCCAATACTCGTTGGCCTGCGTGGTCGTGGCGGTCGTACCGGAATCAATCGTGGTGGCGGTCGTGGTGGACCCGTTCCATTTGTCCACGTCAACGACCAACGAGGTGGCCATGCCGGTGACCTCGATCAGCGTGATCATGGTGTCCTTGGCCGCGCTGAGCGTGACCGTCTCGTTCCCGGAGCGCGAGGTCGCATTGGCGATGTACCACAGCCCGACCTGGGGAGCGGCCGTCCCTGGGTAATACGGGTAATTCGTCGCGTCCACGTTGACCCAGGGAGAAGCGACGGTGATCGTCGGCTTACTCGTGATGCCGCTGGTGGCGACAACCATGAGGAGCAGATTGCCCGTGGTTGTGGCCGCATTCCAGCTGCAAGTATTAGATGTGAGGCCGGTTAACGCACAGACTTTCGTCTGAACTCGCGTCGGCGTTGGCTGGGAGACGGCCGCTGCCACCTTGAACGCCGCGATGGAGGCATCCCACCCATGAGCAGTCTCAGTCACGGTTGGGTTGTATGTGCCAGTTGCCGAAATAGTCTGGTACCAGGAGGACTGCACATCAGGAGTGCTTATTGACGTCATTGCCGTCCACGACCCCGGAGTGCCCCCCGCCGTTGGAGTCCCAAAAGTGTTCCCGGAATAGTCCGAAACCCCGAAGATCAGAAGATCGTTGGCATTTGTCGTGGTGATGCTAGGCGCAGAGGCTGGACTCGTGGTGCCTGCGCCGGAAGCCGCCGTGTTGAGGACTTGAGCCTGGGTGCCATTGAGCCCACTCCACTCAGTCAGGTTCATCCAGGTATTGCCGGTAGCGCTATAAGAAATCGCCACGCCGGTACTCGACGAGGTCGTGACCACGCCATACCAGATTTCGCTGTTCGCATTAATTGCCGATCCGGTGGCCTGTGACCATGCCGCGCCACCCCCGCTCACACTTGTGAGGGCGCCCGAGTCGTTCGCTCCCACCATGATAAGCAGATTGCCGACGGTTGTCGGATTGGTGAGCGTCACAGTGAGCGAGCTGGCGCCCGTCGCGGATCCAGTGTTCTGCTGGACGATCGACGGTGCAGCCCACGCCGGAGAGGCCAGCAAGGCCAGGGCGGTAGCGAGGAGCAGACTACGGACGCCAGACAGAGGTGCCAACTTGAGATTGAGCAGCTTCAGCATCGCAAACCCCCGTGTTGGTGTGGAGGCGGGAAAATAGACAGCATGATTGGATGTCCTGTTCTTGACCACACCCCCGGGATGTGCGAGTGGAGTGCCAAGATTCCCGAACCAAGAACAGCTTTGCAACTCAAGTGGTTGGAACGACCGAGGAGAGCCGCGCCCCGACTCCGGGCATGGCCGTCGGCTGGAAATCGGTCAGTCGGACGATACCAATCCCCGGTGGGACGGCAGGCCGCGATCTCGGAGCCCGTATCGCTTGTGCATCAGAAGGCAGGGGGGATTTAGGGTCCCCGCAGCAGGGGAAGAGCCCTCCATCCAGCGCGGGACGGCGTTGCGGAGGACACCCACCAGGCGGCTTCGGGAGAGGAGGATTCGCTGGACGTCTGGACTCCGATCGATTCCGGAGGGCTGGGCGCGGGTGGCAGCCAGAGGCCGAGGTGGGTCGGGATTATCTCGCGAATGGTGGCGGACGTTGCCAAACAACTCCAATTGGCCTGGCACGCCAAGACACGGTTCCAGCCGGATTCGGACCTCCAGAGTACAGGCCGCCACGGTGGAACCACGGCGTCATGTTCATCGTCTTGTCGAGAGGCGTGAGCGGAAGTGCATAATGACGTCATGGGCGCTCATGATCTCGACGATGTTGTTCATGGGCACCGCTTTGGGCAGTCCGGTGGTGCCGGATGTGTACAGCCGCGTTGGCTGGCCGTCGCCCCGGCTTCGAACTGTATTCCACCTTCGGTTCGCCGCCCAAGGGGAAAATGCAAATGGGCCCTTTCGGCGAACAATTCAGTCCGTCGGAAGATGCCGCAGTCCAATGGCACCCCGGCACGGTGATGTCTCTGGCGGTTCATCCGGATGGCTGGGAGTTACTCTGTGGCGAGGCGGAGGGCTGTTTCGGCCAGCACGGCCGCTCCGGCGGCGATGTCCTGGGGCTCCACAAACTCGGCTGGATTGTGGCTGATGCCCTCCCGGCAGCGGACGAAGATCATACCGGTCTCGGCGATCTCGGCGATGTACATGGCATCGTGGCCGGCCCCGCTGGGAAGTTCCAGGAAGGGAATCCCGCACGCCTGGCATGCGGCTGCGCTGACCTGCCGGACCCGCGCCGACAGCGGCACCGGCGACTCATCGGTCAGGGTCTCGATCGACACGTCCAGCTTCCACTTTCTGGCGATCCGCCGGGCAGCCGTCTGAACCTTCTTCGCGATCCGGCGCTTCGCAGCCGCGTCAATGTCCCGGAGGTCGATGCCAAGGCTCGCCTGTCCCGGGATCACGTTCATGGCACCGGGCTGCACTCGCAGGACACCGACCGTCCCGACGCTGGTGGAGCTCCCGTGGGCCAGGACCACCCGCCGTACCGAGAGCACGAGCTCTGCGCCGGCCACCAGGGCATCCCGACGTAACCCCATCGGGGTGGCGCCCGAGTGGTCGGCCCGCCCCGTATAGGTCACGCGAAAGCGCGAGGGGGCGGCGATGCCCGTGACCAGGCCGACGGGGATCCCGGCCTGTTCGAGCACGACCCCCTGCTCCAGATGTAGCTCCAGATAGGCATGGTACTCCCCGGATCGTCGGCGCGCCTCTCCGAGGCGATCCGGCGAGAGGCCGCACTCCCGGAGGGTCTCGGCCAGCGTCCGTCCCTCCGCATCCCGGAGCGTGTCCAGCATCTCGGGCCGGAGCTTCCCCACGACGGCCTTGCTGCCGAGCGTTCCCGATCCGAACCGGCTGGATTCCTCGGCCGCGAAACAGGCGACCTCGACGGGCCGGCGCATCTCCGTCCGCGCCTCGTCCAGCGCGCGGATGACTTCCAGCGCGGACAGTACGCCGAGGGGCCCGTCGAATCGGCCTCCGTTCGGGACGGAGTCCAGGTGACTGCCGAGCATGAGCGGCGGCAGGCCATTCTCGCGTCCCCCTCTCCGACCGAAGACATTGCCGATGGCATCCACCCGCACGTGGAGACCTGCCGCGGCCAGCTTGTCCTGGAAGAGACGCCTCGCCGACTGATCATCCGGGCTGAAGGCCAGTCTCGTGACGCCACCCATTCCGTCGCCTCCGATGGTCGAGAAGGTCTCCAGGTCTGCCAGCAGCCGGTCAAGATTCACGCTGAGCATGGATTTAGGGTTCTCGTTTTCCTGGAAGCGGAACTCCGCTGACCATCAGCCATGAGCCATCAGCCATGTACCATGAGCCATGAACCACCGGCTACGCGCGCGTCAGGGCCACGGCGGCCAGGAGGATATTCTTCACCCCGGTCGGGATCGGACCGGTCTCGATGTACTCGTCCAGCCGGTGCTCGTTGGCTCCCTCCGTGACGGAGAGGCACACCCCTGGCAGCCCTATTGCGAGCGGCGCGTTGTGATCTGTGCTGCCCGGCTCGGTATAGGTCTTGAGCCCGAGGGCCCGGTGAACGGCCATGCACGTTTGCACGACGGGATGATCCAGCGGGATCGCGCCGGCCGGTCGGTCGCCCACCAACTCCAGCTTGACCCGGCCATCACCCTCTTTGGCCGCCTGTTCCACGATGGCCAGCAGCCGCTTCTCGAGATCCGCCAGCGATTTGGCGTCAATGGACCGCATGTCCACCAGCATGTCGGCCTCGGCCGCGATGGTGTTGACCGTGGTGCCGCCGTGGATCACCCCGACGTTGTAGGTGGTCTTGGGGTCTGTGGGCACCTCCAGGCGGGAGATCTCTGCAATGGCCCGGCCCATGATGTGAATCGCGCTCGGCGAGGGGAAGTGCCCCCAACTGTGCCCGCCCCGGGCGGTGTAGACGATCTTGTACCGGCGGCTGCCCACGGCCACGTGGATGATCCGGTTGACCTTCATGCCCTCCACGGCGATGGCCGCGCTCACCTTGCCCTTCACGTCGGCCATGAACGCCTTCATCCCCCTCAGATCCCCCAGCCCCTCCTCGCAGGTGTTGGAGGCGAGATAGAGGTCGCCCCCCGTCTTGATGCCGCCGGCGTTGAGCGCCTCTACCATTGCCAGCAGACCCGCGATGGCCACGCTGTTGTCCCCGATGCCCGGGGCATGGAGGCGGCTGCCCTCGCGTCGCACCTTCACGTCTGTGCCCTTGGGGAAGACCGTGTCCAGGTGGGCCGCCATGGCCAGCCCGGGCCCGCCGGTCCCCGGTCGCCGTCCTCGGACGTTTCCGGCCGGGTCAATCGTTACGTCCTTGAGGCCCAGCGTCTCGAAGCGGCCCCGCACGTACTTCGCCCGCTCTCCCTCGTCGAATGTCGGCGCCGGAATCTCGCAGATCCGGATGGCCTCCTCCGCGACCTGGGTCGCGTGGCCGTCCGCCCAGGACAGGGCTTTGATTACGGCCGCGTCCTTCATCAACGCCGTCACGTCCATGTGTGTCATCCTCCCATAGGGTTTCGCCCTGAGTATATTCCGCGGGCCCCGACTTGTGTTCCCGATCTCACCGCCCCAGGATCAGGAGGGTCAGGACGGCCGCCACCAGCATCGGCACGGCATTCCGCTTGGCCAACTCGAAGGGGCTCATGGCGGCGAAGCCGGCGGCGATGATGCACGCCGCGGAAACCGGCGACATGCTCCGCCCCAGGGCGCCGCCGATCCAGGCCAGGTTCCCCAGATTCACCACCGTCATCCCGAATTGGGTCGCGTGGGGCGTCACCGCGGTGTTGAACGCGAGGGTAGCCGCATCCCCGGACCCGCTCAGAATCGCCAAGAGCATGGGACCGAACGTTCCGATCAGCGGGGCTGCCGATTGCGTCGTTTTCAGCGCCTCGATCAAGGTCTTGATTGCGCCGGCCGCCTCGAGGCCCCCGATGAAGACGCCGGCCCCGATGATGATGCCGATCACGCCGCTGTAGGCGCGACCCATCCCGTCAAAGAAGTGCTTGGTCACCGTGGTCGGTCCGGTCCAGGTCACGAGCATCCCGGCGATCGTCCCGATCACCATGGCATCCAGGACCTGCAGCCCCTTCGGCAGCCAGCGCGTCGTGATCCCGAGCTGCGGGACCGTGATGAGCAGCAGAATCAGCGGGAGCATCGGGATCACCGCCATGAGCACGTTCACCCGGTCCAGTGCTGCCTGCTTGCCCCCGGCGGCCAGGCCCAAGTCGGCCCCGGCCTTCTCGGGAGTCCAGTCCCGGTCCTGCCGGAAGAGCTTGGCCTCCGCGAACAGGAGGGCCGCCACCGTGGCCGCCCCGATGAGCGAGCCCCACTTGTGGGCCAGGATGACGTCCATGACGGACGCATTCGCGGCCTTGGCGATCACGGCCGGGTGAGGCGAACCGGGGCTCCAGACCGACCCCCAGGTGCCTGCCAACACCGCGGCGGCGGCCATCGCCGGGTGGATGCCAGCCGCCATCATGGCCGGAATCAGGACCACCCCGACCGCGGCGGCGCAGCCGGCCGCACTGGAGAGGGCCGTGTTGATGAGATACGTGACCAGCATGGCCCCGGGCACGAGCAGCGGCCGGACCTTGATCAGCGGATCGGTGAGCATCTTCACCAGGTGCCGATCACAGCCGGTCAATTCCATGACCGCCGCAAAGCCCATGACCGGCAGGATCGTGCTGATCAGGCCGGCCACAGTCATGCTCTTGAAGAAGGCCTCGAACCAGGCCTGCGGGTTCAGCGACAGGAGCGCCAAGATCAACCCGCCAGTCAGCAGGGCCAGCCGCACCTCCATCTTCCGGATGATGGCCACGAAGGTCAGGACCGTGACCCCCGCAGCGGCAATGTTGAGCCACATCGTCGAGCTCCCTTCCGGCCTGGAGGCCTCTGAGGATTACCCGTTCCCCAGCGCCCATGATGATCCCACAGAGGGATTTCAGCTGCAACGAACCCGGGCCCGCCTCGAAGGCGGACTCCTGCCGTCCTTCATCGCCGATAGAAGGCGCTATCCGCCAGGTCCACCACGATCGCTGCAGCCCCTAGTGCCTGACGGCAGCGGCTCCGGTCGCCGTCGTGATGAAGCGACCGCCACGGCCGCAGACATGTCCCTGGTACATGACGAGCTGGCCGTTCGACATGCCGGGCACCGCGTGATATCCGCGGACGTCGAACAGTTCCTCGGCGAGGGTCGGATCGATGTCCGGGGCAATGTCCGCGATCTTCCCCCCAGCCACGGCGACATCCATGATCCCCTCGCACGTTGTGGCGGGATCAACCACCATCCCGTTCTTGAGCAAGGCGTCGTAGCGCTGTGACATGGCTCCTCGTTTCCTCCCCGCTTACTACGCAGCGCGGAATAATGGCTACACCGTTCCCCGCGCTGCTTCGTTCGCGGGGAAGGCCCTCGCCCTTGCACAGGACCCGCGGCAAGGGCTCATCCCTCCCCACGCACCCACGCCTTCGTCGCGGGTACCCGACCGAGAGGGGCGGGCCGCCGCCCCTCCTCGGACTCTCCCCCGGACTGTGCGGTCTGGGAGGGACTGTCGCCTATTTTACGCACCGCAGAGTAGGCCCCCTCCTCTACCGGACGGACACCGATACTCTACCCCAAACCGCGGAGAGGATGTACAGACTTATTTCATGTCTTGGCCATGATACTTGACAGAGGCACCCATGCGGGGCCATCTTGCTGCGCGAACGGGAAGGCCTTACGACACGAGTCCCTGTCACCAAGGAGCCCCCATGCTTCACACACCCAGGGCCAAGCGCGGAATGGTCGTGGCGCCGCATCACCTCGCGGCACAGGCCGGCCTCGCCGTGCTCCGCGAGGGCGGTAACGCCATCGAGGCCATGGTTGCCGCCGCGGCCGCAATCGCCGTAGTGTATCCCCACATGAACGGCATCGGAGGGGATAACTTCTGGCTCATCGCCGAACCGGGACAGGAACCCATCGGCATCCTCGCCTGCGGGGGCGCCGGGCAAAAGGCGACCGTGGATCTCTACCGCAGTCGCGGCTGCGAGAGCATCCCGGCTCGCGGGCCGCTCGCCGCCAACACGGTGGCGGGCGTGATCTCCGGCTGGGACGCGGCGCTCCAGCTGAGCGCCCGATGGGGTGGCCGGCTGCCTCTCGCCCGGATCCTGGCGGACGCGATCATTTATGCTCGCACGGGCATCCCCGTGACCAACAGCCAGCATCGCTTCACGGAAGCGAAGCTTGCGGAACTCAAGGACGTACCCGGCTTCGCCGAGCAATTCCTCGTGGCGGGAGAGCCGCCGGTTGCGGGCTCGCCGTTCCGGCAGCCGAGGCTCGCCAACACCCTGGAGCGCCTGGCCACGTCCGGCCTGGATGACTTCTACCGCGGCGAGGTCGGCTCAACCGTCGAAGCGGAGCTTGCGCGGCTCGGGAGCCCGGTAACCGGGGTGGACCTCAGGGCACACCACGCACTCGAGACGGCCCCGCTTCGCGTCTCCCTGCGCTCCGGGACGGTGTACAACCTTCCTCCGCCGACGCAGGGGGTGGCGTCGCTGATCATCCTCGGCGTCTTTGATCGTCTGAGATGCACCGAGGCCGAGAGCTTCGCCTACCTTCACGGTCTCATCGAGTCCACCAAGCAGGCATTCCTGGTGCGCGACCGCATTGTCACGGATCCCGTGTACCTGAAGGAAGACCCGGGGAGTTTTCTCACCGAGTCCGCTCTGGCGGAGATGGCAGGTCGCATCCGACGGGACAAGGCCGCACCCTGGCCGGCGCCTGCTCAGAGCGGTGACACTGTATGGCTGGGGGTGATTGATGCGGAGGGACGGGCCGTCAGCGTGATCCAGAGCATCTACTGGGAGTTCGGCTCGGGTGTGGTCCTGAGGGACACGGGCATTCTCTGGCAGAATCGCGGCGTGAGCTTTGCTCTGGCGGAGGGTGCACTCAACGTCTTGCGCACCGGACGAAAGCCCTTCCACACGCTGAACCCGGCCATGGCGCGTCTCCACGACGGTCGCATGATGGTTTATGGCACGATGGGCGGCGAGGGGCAGCCCCAGACCCAGGCCGCGGTGTTCACCCGGTACGCCCTGTTCGGGCAGGAACTTCAGTCGGCGGTCACGGCGCCGCGCTGGCTCCTGGGTCGGACGTGGGGCGCCACGAGCACCAATCTCAAGCTGGAGAGCCGCTTCGACCCGGGACTCCTCCAAGCCCTGCGAGAGGCCGGCCACGACGTCGAGGTCGTCGCACCCTTCAGCGACATCATGGGACACGCCGGGGGCATCGCTCGTCATTCCTCTGGCGTCCTGGAAGGCGCCGCCGATCCCCGCAGCGACGGCGTCGTGGCGGCGTTCTAGGGCCCGCGATCCATGCGCCATACAATACATGGATGCCTTGACTTCTCGCGTGCTTGCCGATAGAGTAGCGACGTTACTACATTCGGGGAGATAGCATGAAGCGTATCGGCCTGCGGGAAGCAAATCAGCGATTTTCTGAGCTGGTCAAACTGCTCCGCGCCGGTCAGTCGGCCCTCCTGACTCACCGGGGGAAGCCCCTCGCCGTCTTGAAGCCGCTGCCTGAACCGATAGATTCGGATGCAACAATCCGTCGACTCGAGTCCATGGGCCTCCTGCGCGCCGCCGCCAAGCAGACCGCCCTGTCCCGGTGGACGGCGCGCCGGCTCAGAGGGGTTCCGCTCTCGCAGACCATGCGAGACGAGCGGAACCGCGTCTAATGCCGGGAGCCTGGGCCTACTTCGATACGAGTGCGCTGGTCAAGCGGTACATTCGAGAGCCGGGCTCCCAGAGGCTGCGCGCTCTGCTCCGTCGCTATCGGGTAATCTCATCGGCCGTCATGCCGGTCGAGGCCGTGTCGGCTTTCAGACGGCGGCACGCCAGCGGCGATCTGACTGCCCGGGACTTTCAGGCCATCATCGCCCAACTGGAGAAAGATCGTGCCCACTGGGATCTGGTCGAAGTGACGTCCGAGGTTCTGTCGAGAGCCGAGGATCTTGTCCGGCGGACTTCCCTTCGCACGCTCGATGCCATTCATGTGGCGTCGGTGCTGACGATCGAGCAGGCCGCAGGGCTCCGTTTTGCTTTCGTCACGGCAGATGCCGTGCAGCGCGATGCAGCCGCCGGTCTGTCGCTCGACCTTGTCTGGCTGGAATAGACCGCAACACTCGCCATGCGAGGTCGCCCTGCCCTTTGGGCGGGGGGGAATCCCGTCCGCGCCGGAGGATCATAAAGCGGGGCGGAGGTCCCCTTTATCCGATGCCTGGCTGCGACGCGACCACCAGCATCGCTGGCGAAGCCCCGCGTTTTGAGCGCGGAGGGTGTCCCTGGTAGCTCCAAGAGACTGTTGCCGGAATTTGGGTGGGCTGCCCGGTCCGTTGAGAGGCTGTCACGGGTACCGGCGGGGTTGAAGGGTGCGCCCCAGTTCCTCCGTGCGCCTCATCTCACAAGTTGTTTCTGCACCTACGTCCCTCAAAACCGCGGAAGGGGATATCTCGCTGGAACTGCTCGTATCGTCCACGGGTCTTATTATCGTCCTCCCGAAAAATGTCGGTCAAACGCGCAATGCCCTTGTAGTTCGCCGGGGGCAGCCCGGCGGCGAGATGCCGAGTAACGCATCCGGGCCAGGGGATGTCCGGGAGCACTGTTTGAGGCCGCGCGTGATTTTTGCGCGGCCGAGTTGCGCCCCGGCCTGGCTCGGCGAGTAACGCAGGGTCACCCCGCGCAAGCGGGGCATCTAGCTGGGGCGGCCTCATTTACGTCACCGGGATGCCCCCGGCGAATTTGCTTTTGGTGAGATCAATCGAAACTGACGATCTCCACCCAGTTGCTACCCTTTCCCGTCGGATACTTCTGCAGCAGCTTGAGCGCGCCGCTCGCCTGGTCCATCGCGTAGACCGAGATCGTGTCCGAGTTTTCCCCGCTCGCGATCAGGAATCTGCCCTTCGGGTCGATCGCGAATCCGCGCGGCTGCTTCTCGGTGGGCGTGCTGCCGAGATAATTGAGCTTGCCGGTTGCCGCATCGACGCTGAACGCCGCCAGCGTGTTGGACGTGCGCTCGGAGATATAGAGGAACTTGCCGTTCGGCGTCATGTGGACGTCGGCGGCCCAGATGTCGTTGTCGGTGTTGCGCGGCGGCGGGCCACCGGGCGCGCCGACCGCACCGCGCGGCGCGCCGGGCTCGAGCTTGGAATCCGGCGGCAGGCCGGACGCGGAACTCACTTCGGTGAGCAAGCCGGTCTTGGCATCGAGCGAGAGCGTGGTGACGGTTCCCACGAGTTCGCTCAGCAGGTACACGAACTTGTTGTCGGGCGATG
>JBIOJT010000100.1:0-13257 GCA_044451055.1 Methylomirabilales bacterium (SeqCode) | reverse complement strand
TCCCCTCGGGGTGGGCCAGCAGGACCGTCCCGTAGCTACTCGGGGGGGCGGCGAGCTTGTCCACCTCGGCCCGCAGGGTGGCGATCTGCTCCTTGGCCTGCTGGAGGGCGGCGACGAGGTGCTCGTTCTGCTGGTGGGCGTACTCGAGCTGTTCGGCTACGGCATCGAGCCTCCGCGAGGTCTCCTGCAGTTCTTGCAGCAAGGCCTGCGGATCGAGCGTGGTCAGATCATCGAAAATCAGGTAAGGCTCCTTCGGATCCTTCTCACCTGCGGCATCCATGGTCCGATCTTTCATGCGCCACACTCCTTATCCGCGGTGCGCTGTTGCCGGTGTAGCTCCGCTCGCATGTCTCGAGACATTAAAATTGAATCGAGGCATGCGAGTAACTCTGCGAGAGGTGCAAGTCATATACCACGGCTCTGGTCGTCTATGGCTGCAAGGTTTTTGTACCCGGATCGACATTTTCGGCTGATATACCCGCACTCCTGTGATCTCACCGACACCCGGCCGCCACAAATTTGCGCACGTCCTTCTCATCCATGACATATTTTCAGCGTCCGCGATGCGGCAAATCTCCCTCACCGGTGGACCTTTTTCTCCGCACCCACTGCCTGATTTGACGCACACGGTGGCAATTTCGTCAAAGCGAAGTTCCATATCCGGTACTGGCGCGTTGATCCTCGCTTCTCTTTTTCGGATGACTGCTCGAGTGTTTCGTGGACAAGGGTCTCGGGGCGATGGAATTCCACGGGAGCAGATTGCTGCCTGAGCAGACAAGGCGAAGCTGAGAGGTCAAGTCACCCGACCCCAGGCGCCGCACCCGGCAGAGAGCGATGGTGCCAGGATGAAAATGCGTGAGACTAGCGCGTTCGCTTCGCCCGATCCTTGCGGAGTTGCTGACTGCGGATCAGTTCCACGGTGTAGCGGTAGCGGTCGGAACGGAAGTAGGTGTCCACCGCTTCGACCGCTCGTCCCTCTGCTGAAAAGACTGCGGTCTCCATGTACAAGACCGGCTCGAAGACGCCGACGGCCAGGAGCGACGCGACCTCCACGTCCGCCTTGACCGCCTCCACGGAATGGCGGATGGTGCCCAGGGGGATCCCCAGCTTTTCCTCCAGCAGGTGGAGCATGGTGTGGTGCTGCAATTCCCGCTCGGTGATCTTCTGGCCGATCTCGGGCACCGTGTAGTTGATGACGTAGGAGAATGGGCCGCCGTCCAAGGATCGGACGCGCTTGAATCGCACGACCCCCTCGCCGGTGGGGATGCGCAGCACCGCGGCCACGCGCTCCGGTGCAGGCACCTCCCGGATCTCCAGGACCCGGACCTCGGCCCGGTGCCCCTCGGTGAAGAGATCCTCGGTGAAGCCGGTGACTTTCACCGATTTCGTCTGGGCGGCCTTCTCCGTGACAAAGGTGCCCTTCCCCTGCTTCCGGTACAGCAGCCCTTCGGAGACCAAGGCCGCTAGGGCCTGTCGGACGGTGGCCCGGCTAATCTTGTATTCGCGGGACAGCTCTTGCTCCGTGGGAAGCTTGTGGTTGGGCAGGGCTTCGCCCCCCTCGATCTTGGAGCGCAGGATGTTCTCAAGCTGGTAGTAGAGCGGGATGGATCGGTTCGGGAATGTGCTGGCCGATTGTCGTCCGCCCCGTCCTTCGCGACCGCCGCCGTTCTCCGCCTTACCCATATGACTCACCCACCTGTCGGTTCACGCAGGATTGCGCCCTTGGAGGCCGACTCAGCAAGTTTTGCGTACCGTGCCAGGATGCCCTTCAACTCACGCTTGGGGGGTTTCCAGGCGAGACGGCGCCGCGCCAGCTCGTCCGCCGTCACCAGGAGATCCAGGCGGCGGTTCGGGATGTCGTACTCGATCAGGTCCCCATCCCGCACCAGGGCGATCGGCCCGCCCTCGGCCGCCTCGGGGGAGATGTGGCCGATGCATGGCCCGCGCGTCGAGCCGGAGAACCGGCCATCTGTCACGAGGCCGCAGTATTCGTCCAGGCCGATGCCCACCATGATCGAGGTGATCTGGTGCATTTCACGCATGCCGGGACCGCCCTTGGGTCCCTCGTAGCGCACCACCACCATGTCGCCCGGCTTCACCGCGTCGCCCATGAAGGCCCGGACCGCCTCCTCCATGTTCTCGAACACGCGAGCCGGACCTCGGTGCCTCAGCATGTTCTTGAAACGGATGCCGGTCTGCTTCGCGACGGCGCCGTCGGGCGCCAGGCTGCCGCGGAGGATGGCGAGGCTCCCCTCGGGAAAGAGGGGATCGGTGAGCGGACGGATGAATTCCCGGTTCGTGACGGCGGCGTCCGCAATGTTCTCCCCGAGCGTCTTGCCCGTCACCGTCAGCACGTCCAGGTGCAGGAGATCGCGCAATTCCTGCATGAGCGCCGGGACCCCGCCAGCCTCGTCCATCCGGCCCACGGAGTACTTTCCCGATGGCTTCACGTTGCACAAGTGAGGCACTCGCCGGGCCACCGCATCGAACTCGTCTAGCGCGAGCGGGATGCCGGCCTCGTAGGCGATGGCCAAAAGGTGAAGGACGCTGTTGGTGGATCCCCCCAGGGCCATGTCCACCACCATGGCATTCTCGATGGCCTGGCGCGTCACGATCTTCCGCGGGGCGAGACTGCACCGCAGGCAGTCGATGACCATCCGGCCGGCCTCGCGCGCCAGGGCCGGACGCCGGGTGTCCACCGCCAGCATCGTCCCGCAGCCTGGCGGCGACATCCCCAGAGCCTCGATCAGGCAGCCCATGGTGTTGGCCGTTCCCATCATGGAGCAGGAGCCCGGCCCGGGCAGTGCGGCCTTCTCGATCTCCGTCAGCTCTTCCCGTGTGAGCTTGCCGATCTTCACCTGTCCGGCGAACTCCCGCATGGTGGAGAGGGTGATCTCACTGTGCTCCTTGTAGTGCCCGCCTTCCATCGGGCCCCCGGTCAGCATGACCGTCGGGATGTTGATCCGGAGGGCGGCCATCAGGTGCGCCGGCTCGATCTTGTCACAGCTGGAGAGCATGACCATGGCATCAAAGCGGTGGCCCTCAATCATGATCTCCACGGTATCGGCGATGGCCTCCCGGCTGGGGAGGGAAAAGCTCATCCCTACATGTCCTTGGGCCATCCCGTCGCACATGGCGATGGTGTCGAACTCCAGGGGGATCCCACCGGCCTCACGAACACCCTGCTTGACCAGTTCGCCCAGGACGCGGAGGTGGATGTGGCCCGGGACGACCTCGTTCCAGGAGTTCACGATGGCGACCAGGGGCTTGCCCATGTCGGCGTGGGAGACGCCCACCACGTGGAGCAGGGCACGGTGTGCCGTCCGTTCCAGTGGCTCGTGCAGGTCGCGGCTGCGCAGAGTCATCCCCTCGGTCGGTTTGTCGGCTGTGTCATCGGACATGCTTACATCCTACTCGGCGACGGCGGCGGGACCCGCCGGACTGAGGCTGTCCGATTATCAGCATAATCGGGCAATGATCAGTACCATAGGACCCATGGTCTGTCAAACCAAAAGCCCACCATCTTGGTCCGCCTCTTGGCGTTCGATCCGCCTTTCCAGAGGGGGGTTCGGTCGGGGCGAGACTCTGATCTTCCGACGTACCTGTCAGTCGGGTAGAATGCAGCGGAAAGACACGGGGGTTTCGGATGCTGAATGGGTTGGTGTAGGCTCTTCCACGCAAAGGGGGAGGGATCATGGCAAGGCTGAGTGCCCTGGCAGTCAAGCGACACCTGGCTCGGATCAAGGGTTGGAGGCAGGTCGGGAATGTGATTCAGAAGCAGTACACCTTTTCCAATTTCAAGGATGCCATGTTCTTCGTGAACACGGTGGCCGGTCTCGCTGAAAGGGCCGGGCACCATCCGGACATCACCGTCAACTACAATCGCGTCACGCTGAGCCTGTCCACCCACGACGCGGGCGGGCTCACGGGCAAGGACTTCGGTCTGGCCAAGCAAATCGAGGCCGTTCT
Organism: Methylomirabilales bacterium (SeqCode); assembly: GCA_044451055.1. Classification (GTDB taxonomy): domain Bacteria; phylum Methylomirabilota; class Methylomirabilia; order Methylomirabilales; family 2-02-FULL-66-22; genus 2-02-FULL-66-22. Next base: position 9,288 of record JBIOJT010000100.1, on the reverse strand, counting down.
CTAGCGGATGAAGGCGGCAGGATTGCCGGCCATCGCATCCTGGATCCGCACGCGGTGCATCGGCAGCAGATCCGCGGGAAGACGGGCCGGATCGAAGAACTTCAAGTCCAGCGTCTCGTCACAGGTCTGGAGGGTTCCCGCCAGGATCCGACAGGCATAGAGCGTGCTGACGTAGTGCACGACGTTGCCGTCGGGGTACCGGACGATCTGGAATTTCGGATCCGAGTAGACGCCGACCAAGCGAACGACCTCCACCGTGAGGCCGGTTTCCTCCCGGACCTCCCGGACGATCGCGTCACCGACCGATTCCCCGATCTCCACCGATCCTCCGGGCAGACCCCACCGGCCGTTATCCGAGCGCCGCTGCAAGAGGACCTGCCCCTTGGCGTCCTGGATGATGGCAGCCACGCCGGGCCGGATGTGGGTAGCCATGCTCGCATCGGCTTCGGGTATCATGCCAGCGTGCTCACCTGACTCATGCGCCTTCTCGTCGTGCATTCAGGATCTCCCGGGCTCGGGCGAGATCCGTTTCGGCTACGAGAATGTGGGTCAACGGGCGACCCGTGGATGCGCTGGGAATAAGCCCGCAAGGATCGGACGCCTCCAGCTTCGTCCGAATTCCGTGTTGTGTGAGACGCGCCTGGATCCGTTCTGCGGCCTTGCGATTGGTCACGGCCGTTAAGGATACCATGGAGGCTCTTCCCGCTGCAGCACCGGATTCCGCTCCTGATCAATGTGCATGAGATGGTCCAGACCGAACAGGGCCCCTTCGCGGTCGCCGGGATCGACGATCTCCGCACCGGGCGTCCCGACCTGGAGGCCGCCCTGCGGGGCCTTGATTCTGCCATCCCGACACTTCTTCTGTCGCATCGTCCCGAGATCTTCCCCCAGGCGGCCGAGCGAGGCATTCCGCTGACCCTGGCGGGGCACTGGCATGGCGGCCAAGTCAAGCTGAGCCTCCCGGGAGTGGACATCAGCGTGGCCCATCTCCGAAGCCCGTATCCCGAGGGGCTGTACCGACTCAATACGTCCCACCTGTACGTCAGTCGTGGAATCGGCACCACGTTCACGCCGATTCGTCTGAACGCCCCGCCGGAAGTCACACTCTTTCATCTGACCTAGACTTCCTCTCTGGGTGATCCCAAGAAGGACATTCGGAGGTTCGACAGTTCGGCGGTTCGGCTGCTCGGGTTCCGAGAGAACGACCGAACTCGCGAACGACCGAACTCTCGAACGCGTTCAGAATTGTCTTTGGTCGGACACCAGAATGGTGTCCTGGTGTGAGTAGGGTGGGGAGCAGCAGCACAGGAACACCAGGGGTTCCTGCCCGATGTTCCGGATCCTGTGCCGAGTCCCTGGCGGGATCAGGATGCCGTCACCCGGCCTGACCTCCCGCCCTTCGCCTTCCAGGGCCATGAGTCCCCGGCCGCGCAGGAGGTAGTAAATCTCCTCGGTGCGCGGATGGGAGTGCTCCTCGGTTTCCGCGCCAGGCGGGAGCGTGGCCTCGGCCAGGCTCTGGTTTACTGCCGTCGAGTTGGTCCGGTCCAGGATCGAGCGGATTTCGGAGCCATCCTTGGTGATGAAGGGGGCGCTCCGATCACGGTTGACGACTTCCACAGGCACTCACCCCTTCTTGGGTGGTTGGGAGGGGCGGATCTCCACACGGCTGGGCAACGACCGGGGGTCGTGGGCCAGCAGGTGCAACACGACCTCGGCGATATCCGAGGGGGCCAGCCGCCACGACTCCTGTCCAGGGCTGCGGCCGCCGAACTCGGTATCCACGCTGCCCGGCAGGATGGTGCTCACCTTGATGCCGTCGTATCGGATTTCTTGCATGAGCGCTTCGCTGAAACCGTTTAATCCGAACTTCGAGGCATTGTAGGCGCTGAGGTTCGGGATGGGGTTCACTCCCGCCAGACTGCTGAGGTTGAAGATGTACCCACCCCCACGCTTGCGCAACCAGGGGATGGCCGCGCGGCAGCAGTAGAAGACTCCCGTGAGGTTGGTGTCAATCACCTCGTGCCACCTCTCGAGCGGGAGGTCCGCCACCGCCCCGCGCCCGGCCACGCCCGCGCTATTGACCAGGATGTCGAGGCCCCCGAAGGTTTCGACCGCGTACCGCATGAGGGCCTCGACCTCACCATAGCGCCGCACATCGCAGGCTATCCAGGCGCACCGGCCCGGGCCGGCTCGGGAAAGTTCCGCAGCTACCTCCTCGGCCCGCCGTTTATCGCGGCCACAGGTCACCACGTCGGCCCGCTCGGCAATCAGGGCGCGGGCGATCTCCCGCCCGATTCCCCGGGTTCCGCCGGTGACGACCGCGACCTTTCCCTGAAGATTTGGTGTTCGCATCCTGCCGGCCCCGCATCGAAACGCTATCGCGGGCGCGTATGGCCCTTGTTATTCGACGGTCACACCGGTCACTGTGAATTTTCCGTCCTTCTCCTCGATCGTCAGCGTGCCCTTCCCTTTTTTCTCCGCGCCACCCGCCTTGACGGTCATCTCCTCCACAGTGACGCCGGTCACCTTCCCCTTCTCTCGGACGCTCGAGAGGCCCCGGAAGGGGAGGACCAACTGGGCGCCGGCCTTCTTGGCCTCGGCCTCGAGCGAGTAGTCCGTGCCGCCGACCTTCACCGTCACCTTGGCCACCGTCTGGCCCTTCACCGCATCCCAATTCGACTTTCCCCAGGCCAGCAGGAATTCTTGAGCCGCCGTGATGTGGGGCGGCGCCTGTGCCAAGACGGGGACGGCACCGAGCAGAGCCACCAACGAGAGCACCGCGATCTTCCCGAATCGGACCATGTGGGCCTCCTCCTATCGGTCGCCGGCGTGCGCGCCTCGGACCGCGCGGGAGACAAATGTACCCTCGCGGATGGCCCCGCCCGCGCCGGCACTCCCTCTAATGCTCCAGCGGTATCCGCAGGATGGCGGCGATTCGTCCCTGTGTCAAGCAGAAGTCTCAGGGCGTCCGACGGGTCCCCGGGCTCCGCTCCCACAGATCCTGGCCCTCCCCCAGACACTCAACGGCCTCCTCCTCGCCCTGGTGCTGATCGTCATGCTGATCCTGATCAACGACCAGGAGGTCATGGGACACCACGTCAACGCCGTGTCGTTCAATTCGGTCGCGTGGGCAAGCCCAGCGGTCATGATCGCGCTCAGCCTCCTCCTTCTGATCACCGGCTTCGGGTGAGACCTGCGCCGGCCCAGGTCAATTCGCCAAGCAAAATTGCGTTGGAGCCTCGGGTGAATCCTGATATCCTCTGCCACTGATCTTCTGGCAATTCAGCAATCGGGCGATTCGCCAATCGGGGGCTCCCCGTGGCGCGGTGCCTGACTGTCTGGTCGCCAAGTGGTCTGGTCGCCAGGATGAGCCTGAAGCGCTATCCGATCCGAGATTGGCCCGAGGGGGAGCGCCCTCGCGAGCGGCTGTTGGCCGAGGGACCGCGTCGGTTGACGACCGCCGAACTGTTGGGGATCGTGCTCCGGACCGGGGTACAAGGGCGGAGTGCCGTTGACCTGGCACGGACCCTGCTGCAGGAATGGAAGTCGCTGGCCGACCTGGAAGCTGCGGAACCGCAGATCCTGGCCGAGACGAAGGGCATGGGGCCGGCCAAGATCGCCCAGATCAAGGCTGCGCTGGAGCTGGGGCGGCGGTTGCTGGCCGAGGTGGAACGGACCGCCCGCCCGCGGATCACCAGCTCCAAGGACGTCGTGGAGCTCATGGCCCCGCGCCTGCGAGGGCTGCAAGTCGAGCGCTGTGAGATTATTCTCTTGAACGGGGGGAACGAGGTCGTGGCGCTGGAGACGCTCAGCGAGGGTTCCCTGACCGAGAGTCCCGTCTATCCACGAGAGTTCCTGCAACGGGCCAACCGGCACCACGCGGCCGCGGTCATCCTGGTACACAACCATCCCTCGGGTCACTCGCAGCCCAGCGCAGGCGACCGGGCGCTGACGGAGGAGTTGGTTCTGGTCGGCGACCTGCTCGCATTCCGCTGGTGGATCACGTGATCATCGGGGGGCGAGATCACTACAGTTTCGCCGACCGCGGCCTGATCGAGGAATACAAGCGCCGGCCCCGACGCCCCGCATGAACTGGCAAGAGCGGAGAGAGCAATTGGACGATCCCGAGATCCTCCTCGCCGTCGCCCTGGGGAAGCAGCCAGCGGACTTGGTGGTCCGTGGCGGCGTCCTGGCCAACGTCTATACCGGCGAACTCCTGGAAGGCTGGGGAGTGGCCGTGGTCGGCACGCGCATCGCCTCCATCGGGCCGGAGGTGGAGAGGAACGTCGGCCCAAGCACTACCGTTATCGACGCACAGGGTCGGATCATTGCCCCCGGCTTCATCGACGGGCACACCCACCTGGACTGCATTCACCGGTTGGACCACTACCTCACCGCCGCGGTCCCCACGGGCCTCACCGCGCTCATCACCGAGACCAGCCAGCTCAGCACCGTCGGCGGCTATCCCGCGTTGGCCGCCTTTCTGGGCCATCTGCCGCGGCTGCCGATCACGGCCTTTGCCACGGCGCCGACCATCTCGTACTTGCTCTCGGATCGGGGGGATGGTGCGCCCATGATCACGACGGAGGAGATGGCGCGCCTCCTGGAGGAACCCGGCGTGGTCGGGTTGGGCGAGGTATATTGGCCGGCTATCTTGGAGGGACGGGCGGGGCTCCGTCTCCTCATCGCCAAGGCGGAGGCCATGGGCAAGAGGGTGGAGGGCCACACCGCAGGCGCCCGGGGGAACAAGCTGACCGCCTGCGTGGCTGCGGGTATCTCTTCGTGCCACGAGCCGATCACGGCCCAGGAGATCCAGGAGCGCCTGCGCCCCGGGCTGACCACCATGGTCCGTGACGGCTCGATCCGGCGCGACCTCGGCGCCCTGGAAGGAGCCCTCAAGGGAATCGTTCCCCGCCGGCTGGTCCTGGTCTCGGACACGGTGTGGGCACACCATTTGCTTGAACGAGGCTACCTGGACGAGTCGGCCCGACAGGCCGTGCGCATGGGCCTCGAGCCCATGCAGGCCCTGCAGGCCATCACGCTGGCACCGGCGGAGCACTTCCGGATTGAGGGGCGGGTGGGAGGATTGGCGCCCGGACGGCAGGCGGACTTGGTGCTGCTCCCGGATTTGGAGAGCTTCCGCCCCAGCCTGGTGATCGCCCGCGGGCGAGTCGTGGCGAGAGACGGTCGCGTGACGGTTCCGATACCATCGGTGGAACTCCCAGCCGAGGTCTTTCCCGGTCCACGGATGTTCCATCGGCTCGCGCTGAATGATCTGAGGATTCCTGCGCCGACTGGTCGCGATCGGGTTCGTGTTCGGATCATCCACTTCACCGGAGAGATCGTGACACAGCCCTTCGTCCAAGAGCTTTCTGTCCGGGGCGGAGCGCTTCCGGCCGATCCGGAAGCGGATCTGCTCAAGGTCGTGGCCATGGACCGTCGCGGGCAGGGACAGATCACCCGGGGCTTCGTCTCCGGATACGGGCTGCGTCGCGGTGCGCTGGCGGCAAGCGTCAGCTTCGACACCGCCAACCTGATCCTGCTGGGCGCGAGCGATGCCGACATGCTCGTGGCGGCCGAGCGAATGCTGGCCATAGGCGGCGGCGTGGTCGTGGCAGTGGACGGGGCGATCCGGGCAGAGGTCCCACTGCCGCTGGGCGGGGTCATCTCGGATCAGCCGATGGGGGTGCTGGCCGGACAGATCGCCACGTGCCAGCGTGTTCTCTCCGATCTGGGCTGCGTCCGGGAGAATCCGCTTCTCAGCGCCCAGGTGGTCACGTTTATCGCCATCCCGGCCCTCCGGATCCGGGAGCGGGGACTGTGGGATGTTCGGCGGAACCAGGTGGTCCCCTTGATCGTGGAGGGGGACGAATAGGGAGGCCTATGGCGACAACACATGAGAAGCCAGTCCCCATTGATCAAGAGATCCTGGAGCGCTTGAACCGAGGGATTCTCCAACGAACCGGCGCCTACCGGACTCATGACCACATCGTGCTGCACTCGGGGCGCCACACCTCTGAGTACGTGGCAAAGGCGCTGGTCACCACCGAGCCGACCTTCACCGAGGGCCTGGGGGACATCATCGCCGAGCACTTCAGCCGATTCCAGGTGGACTTGGTTCTGACGACGGGATACGGGGCCGGTCTCCTGGGACACTGCGTGGCCCGCGCCCATCCGTCCCGCCCCCGATTCATCTTCGCCACGAAGGTGAAGACGGCTGATCGCCGGACTGAGGTCGTCCTCCAGTCTGAGTATCGGGCGTTCTTCGCCGAGGGCGGGCGAGTCCTGATCGTCGAGGACATCCTGACGACGGGCGAGACGGTCAAGCAACTGATTAAGCTGGTGGAGAGCATGGGAGGAAAAGTCGTCGGCATTGGCGCTATCTGGCCTCGAAGCACCCGGCTGAAGTCCAAGTACCCTCTCTTCACCGTGGTGACGCGGGACTTTCCGACCTACGCTCCGGCGGAGTGCCCGATGTGCAAGCAAGGCATCCCGATCAACCCGGACTTCGGCGGTGGGCCAGAGGAGGAGTCGGAGGATTAGGGGGACTGATCGGATCGAGCATGGATTCTGCCTGGAGGAGTGGGGTTTTCTGGAGGTTTGTTGGCCTCTGCCAGAGTTCACCTCAATTGTCCAGGATAGCTATCCGTTTAGAATCAGCCAGTTACAGTCTATGTTTCCGAGGATGAATCTGGTAAAGCCATGTGGTAAATGCCGCAACTGTTTGTCAGACTTGCACAGAGATTCCGCAGCCAGACACACCAGAAATGCCTGGACAGCCCATCCGGCATTGAGTATAGTTATTCTTCCGCACAGGTTGGCAGCCTCTGTTCCCCGGAAGATTCGATTTGAGGACACCAACGAAGCCTTGACTGGCTCATCCTGACGGCAGCTGCCACGGTGTGGGAATCGCCGGGATGCCTTCGGGCGTACGGGGGTGACAGAAGCCTGTCGAACGGGCGGTTGGTGACAGCCCGGGCGTGAGGGCCAGGCAGGGGGGTTAGCTCAGTTGGGAGAGCGCCGCGTTCGCAACGCGGAGGTCGAGGGTTCGAATCCCTTACCCTCCACCAAGCTGTGTGCATCCCCTAGGCCGAGTGGCTTCGAAAGCTCGTAGCCTCGATCCCCTGGTCGCTGGCGCGGTCCTCGCGGATCGTCGACCAGCCGCACGTCTCGCAGACCTCCGGTTCTGCGGACCCTCGTGTTATCACCCTATGGACGGTGCCGCCCGGCTCCGCCTCTTGCAGGCCCTGCAGGCTTTCCTTCAGGCGGTCCGGCGTCGCCGGACATGGCTCGGAATAAATCGGCTCCTGGTGCTCCTGGGCGGAATCGCCGATCCGGAGTTGCGCCTGCATCGGTTCGGAGAACACCTGAAGGCGCGGGCACCGGAGGAGGCAGCCTGGACCATTGCAGAGCTGTGGAATCGAGTGACCGCCGGGGAACGCGTGGCCCAGACGATCTGCCTTGGGCTGCTCAACGCGAGGCGCCTGGCACGGGTCCTAGAGCCCGATCACCTGAAGGAGGCGCAGGCAGTCCTGGAGGCGAACGGGCACGTCAGCGCGGGACTCTTCGCCCCGGCGAAACCTCGCCGGGACCTCCAGGACGACGAGATGGTCCCCCGGCCCAAGGAGCCTGTGGGGTTCCGCATCTCGCTGGCTCGCCAGCCGGTTGCCAGGGTGCTGGAACGGCTGCTCTTCGATCCTGACGCCCGGGTGGTGCGAACGATCCTGGGGAATCCCCGCCTCACCGAGGCGGACGTGGTCAAGCTGGCGGCTTCGCGCCGCGCCGCGCCCGAGGTGCTGGAGGTCATCGCACAGGAGGAGCGCTGGATTGCGCGATACTCGGTGAAGGTAGCGCTGGCGAACAACCCGGCCACCCCGCTGCGCGTGGTCCTGGGGCTGCTTCCGTACCTGTTGCACCAGGATCTGCGGGCGGTGGCCGCTGGATCTTCCCGGGCCGAGGTACGGGAGCAGGCGTCGAGACTGTTGTCCCAGCGCCCGGGCGCATGAGCGGATGAGCGCTGCTCACCCACGGGGCTGGAAGAGAGCGGTTCGCGGGGAGTCCCCGGAACCGCAAGTACGATCCGGCTGGAGTGGGTTTTCATGGAAATCTATCTGAGTGAAAATGCCTTTGTTGGCCTTCTCGTCTCCACCGTCGAGGTGTACCGGCGGGAGTGTTTGGGCATCCTCCTTGGTCATCGCGAGCCGGAGCGCATCATGGTGGATTTCGTGGTCCCGTACCAGTCGGCCCGGCGAAAGTTCCAAGAGGTGCACATGGACTGGCACCGAAGCCAGCGGGTGGAGGAGGCGGTGCGAATGACCTCTCGCTGGGAGCTGGTGGGGGACTACCATTCCCATCCGATGTATGGCGACGAGAAGGCCACCACCAAGCTTTCCGGCGTGGACATCAAGGACTTCCGTGACGAGGGGACATCCATCGTCGTGGCGATCAACGACGGGCACAGACAGCAGCCCTGGGGGTACGTGAAGGGTGGGCTGATCTCCGGGAGCATCAACGGCTACGCCATCCGCATGGTTGCCTATCACAAGGACAAGGAGGGGGAGGCCATCGTCCGGGTCCCCCTGGTCTGCCCCTACGCCGTCGGCTTCATGGCCAAGAGCAAGGGACCTACACCGGTGGAGGTTCGACAAGAGTAGCCGCCACGGATTGGTGGCGGAGTGCGCATTCCAAACAGGGGATGGTAACGGGGGGCGTTAATGACTGCGGTATTGACTGTGGTCTGGCGTCCCCCGTTTTCAATTGTCGGTTGTCAGTTGTCCGTTTTTCATTGGAGTGGCCTTCATGAATCGTCCTCTCGTCATTGCCGTCATCGGTGAGAATGACCCCTCGCCCGAGATCGCGGCGTTGGCCGAGGCGGTCGGGGCGGAGATCGCTTCTGCCGGCGCGGTTCTGGTCTGTGGGGGCCTGGGCGGCGTGATGGAAGCGGCCTGTCGTGGCGCTCACAGAAAGGGCGGGGTCACCATCGGCATCCTGCCGGGCACGCGGCCGGGCGATGCGAACCCCTACGTGACGTACCCGATCCCCACCGGGCTTGGCCATGCGCGGAACATCCTGGTTGCTCGCTCCGCGCAGGCGGTAATCGCCATCGGCGGAAAATACGGCACGCTGTCCGAAATCGCCTTTGCAAAGATCGAAGGGGCCGCCGTCATCGGCCTGCAGACCTGGGAGCTACGGCGCGAGGGGATCGGCGATGACTCCATCCTGCGCGCCACCGACCCGAAGGACGCCGTGCGCATGGCGCTGGAAGCGGCCAGGAAGCGGACCGCCCCC
>JBIOJT010000099.1:0-13373 GCA_044451055.1 Methylomirabilales bacterium (SeqCode) | reverse complement strand
CCCCCAATCTGTGCGTGGCACGTTCTCGAAGATCACGTGGACGCCGTCCAGGGGTGTGTTGGCGATCCGTGAGACTGCCTCGCTGATGACCTTGGTCAGCTCCCGCTTCTGCTCCAGCGTCCGCCCCTCCAGGAGACGGATGGTGATGACCGGCATGGCTATGCCTCACCTCCTCTCTTCGGTGACCCGATGGGGTTGCCGAGGTGCTGTGAGACCTCTCGAGCCGCGGCGCGCACGCTCTCGGCCATGCGCGACAGGACCGCGTCGGGCAGCCGCTGGCTGGGGCCCGAGATGCTCAGTGCGGCCACCACCGACCCTCGGTGGTCTAGGATGGGCGCCGCCACGCAGCGAAGACCGAGGCTGCACTCCTCATCGTCGATGGCGAAACCCTGCTCCCGGACCCTGGCCAGCGCTTCGCCCAGGGCACGGCGGTCCCCGATGGTCCGCCGGGTCAGGCGTTCCAGCCGGCGACCGTGCAGCCGCCGCGTCACCTCCGGCGGCTCCAGGGCGGCAAGCAGGACCTTCCCCAGGGCCGTGGCATGAGCCGGCGCCCCGCCCCCAACCTCCAGGTGCATACGCAACAGGTGACGGCTCTCCACCTTGTGCAGGTTCACGACTCGCGTCCCGTCCAGCACCCCCAGGTTCACCGTCTCGCCCGTCTCGGCCGCGAGTTGCTGCATGACGGGAGTGGCGACCTCCCGCAGCCCGAAGCGGTCGGCGGCGGGGCTCCCCACGGCGAACAGCCGGTAGGTGAGCTGGTATCGGTGGGTCTGCAGGCTCTTCTGCACGTAGCCGCGCCTGGCCAAGGTCGCCAGCAACCGGTACACGGAGCTCTTGCCCAGGCCAAGCTTCTTGGCCAGGTCGCTCACGCCCATTTCATGAACGGTGCCGAGGGTCTCGAGGATGGACAGGGCCGCCTCGACGGCGGGTGCGGCGTACGGCGGTCTTCGTGGCATGGCGTTGGCGGTATCTTCATCCAACTGGTGGAACGATGTTCAGCATAATGTAAACGAGCTGTTCGCGTCAAGCGTTTTTTCTGTTCCCGGTCCCACAGGCGATGTGGCGGGCGCGGGTTTTTCGATCCTCCACACTTCCATACATATTCAGCCGCAGGATGGACAGCCATCGTGCAGTTGGGCAAAATTGGTATACACTACTTGCCGTCAGACTGTGATCGGCGCGCGGTTCGTCGAAAGGGCTCGTCCCCATCATGGATTCGTCGCGAGCGTATCGCCACCTCGAAAGCGCCATCCTCACCGGCAAGCTGAGGCCCAGGGAACGCCTGGTGGAGAAGAACCTGGCGGAGCGGCTGGGGATGAGCCGGACCCCCATCCGGGAGGCGCTGCGGCGCCTGGAAGAGCGCGGTATGGTGCGAATCCTTCCTCGCCGCGGGGCCATCGTCTCGGACATCTCGCCGTCGGACGTGGAGAACATCTACGCGGTCCGGAGCTATCTGGAGGAGTTCGCCGCCCGGCTGGCCGCCCAGCGCATCAGCCGTGAGGGGCTGACACGGGTTGCCGGGATGGAGGCGGCGCATGCCAAATTGGCCAGGGGAAGAGACGTCCGGTCGCTCATGCTGACCAACCACCGTTTCCACGATGCCATCTACGGCGCGACCGAAAACCCTTGCCTGGTCGAACTGATCCAGCAGCTCCGGCGGCAGGTCCACGTGGTCCGCTTCAACGCCTGGGCTCTGCCCGAGCGGATCGCACGGAGCCTCGCCGAGCACCACTGGATGGTGGAGGCCCTGGAGGCTCGCAACGGAGATGGGCTGGCAGAGCCGACCCAGGGGCACATTCAAGTTGCCAAGGACATCTATCTTTCGTACTTGGGAACGCTGCCGGGATCTCCCGCCGGCGCAGAGGAGAACGGCGTGGCCGCTGGGCTTGGCGCGTGACGTGGGAACGATCCGGGAATCAACCGAGGCCGGAGGGGATGACGCGGCAAAGGAGTGATTCGTGACACCGCAACAGAAGAGGTACCGCTTCCTGCTGTACGAGGCCATGCATGAGGCGGGGACCAGTGTGCTGCGGCAGCATGGCGACGTGATCACGGCCCCAGCGCTGGACGAGGCGTCGCTGGTGTCGGTGGTGCGGGATGTGGACGCCGTCGTGATCCGCGCGAATGGCAAGGTGACCCGGACCGTGATGGAAGCGGCGCCGAGGCTCAAGGTCGTCGGCCGCCACGGGGTCGGTCTGGAGACCATTGACCTGCCGGCGGCCAGCCAACGAGGCATCTGGGTCGTGTACACGCCCGAGGCGAACAGCGAGTCGGTGGCGGAACATTTCGTCGGCCTGGCGCTGATGCTGTCCAAGCGCATGCTGGAGGCGGATCAGGCGCTGCGGGCAGGCCAGTGGAAGGTCCGGAACGAGTACATCGGCCGCGAGCTCTTCGGCAAGACGCTGGGAGTCGTGGGCTTCGGTCGCATTGGACGGACCACGGCACGGATCTGCCACCACGGCTTCGGGATGCCTGTCATCTATTCCGACGTGGTTGCGGCGGCCGCCGCTGTGGAGGCGGAGACCACGGCCAAGCGGGTGAGCCTCGATGAGCTGCTCCGCACGGCCGACTACGTGTCGCTGAATCTTCCCCTCACGCCCGAGACGCGCCACATCGTCGGGCGGGAGCAGATCCGGAGGATGAAGCCCACGGCGTATCTGTTGAACCTGGGCCGCGGTCCCCTGTGGGATGAGACGGCCGTGCTGGAGGCCCTGGAGCAGCAGCGGATCGCCGGGGCCGGGACCGACGTCTTCGAGGAAGAGCCGACGGCCAAGGACAACCCGTTGTTCCAGCACCGGCGCTTCGTTTGCACCCCGCACATGGCGGCCCACACCGATGAGGCCATGCGCCGGATGAGCCTGGTGGCCGAGGACGTGGTGGCCGTGCTGGAGGGGAAGGAGCCGCGCTGGCCGGCCAACCATCCGAAGCGGTGACAAGGAGGCCGAGACATGGCCTGGCCGAATGTCGTTCGCGTGAGACAGGAATTCGACCGCAGGCGCCTCGAGGATGCGTGCGGGGCGGTGGCAGGGGGTTTGAAGAAACTGGGCCTGGTGGGAAAGCTCAAGCCCGGCGCCCGCGTCGCCATCACGGCGGGGAGCCGCGGGATCAACAATCTCGTCGCCATGACCCGAGCGGCGGCTGACGCGGTCAAGTCCATGGGAGGGCAGCCGTTCATCGTCCCGTCCATGGGGAGTCACGGTGGGGCAACGGACGACGGGCAGAAGAACCTGCTGGCCGACCTGGGCATCTCCGAGGCACGCATGGGCTGCCCGGTGGTCTCCTCCATGGCGGCGGAGGAGATCGGGCGGACGGGAAACGGCACCCCGGTCTACCTGGATCGCAGTGCCCTGCACGCCGACGGGATCATCGTCATCAACCGGGTGAAGCCCCACACGGCCTTCCGGGGCGAGATCGAGAGCGGCCTGTGCAAGATGCTGGCGGTGGGCCTGGGCAAGCACAAGGGCGCTCAGCAGATGCACAGGGCCGGGCTCGGCCCGACCCTCGTCGAGGCAGCGCGGCTGATCCTGGCCCGGGCGCCGGTCCTGGCCGGGATCGCCGTCCTGGAGAATTCCCTGGACGCGACGGCCGAGATCCACGTCGTCCCGCCGGAGCGTTTCGAGGAAACGGATCGGGTATTGCTCAAACGGGCCTGGCAGGTGCTCCCGCGTATTCCCTTCGACCCCCTGGATGTCCTGGTGGTGGACGAGATGGGGAAGAACATCAGCGGGACCGGGATGGACAACAACGTGATCGGCATCGGGCCGCGTGTCGGGGGGAAGATGGAGATGGGGCACCCGGCCGTCTCGACCATCGTGGTCCTGGGCCTCACGCCCGAGACGCACGGGAACGCCAATGGCATCGGCCTGGCGGACATCACCACACGGCGACTGGCGGATTCGATCGACTACAAGGCGACGTATACCAACGTGCTCACCACGCGCCTCTGGTCGGCGGGCCGCCTGCCCGTGATCATGGAGACCGACCGGGAAGCCATCGAGGTGGCGGTGGGGGAAACCCAGCCGGACCAGGTCCGACTGGCGCGAATCAAGAACACGCTCCATCTGGAGGAGTTGGAGATCTCGGAGGCCCTGCTGCCCGAAGCCAAGAAGGCCGGGTTGACCGTCGTCCGGGGGCCACAGCCGCTTGCTTTCGACGAGGCGGGGCGCGTGCGGCCGTGGTGAGAGGCGACCGAATTTTGAATTTCGGATGTCGAATTTCGAATGTCATAGTGCCCGCGTGAGGCGTGAGGAGGCTACATGCCCAAGCCGGTGGTGATCTCGATCAACGAGAACCTGTGCAAGGGGGCGGACGGCTGCGGGATCTGCCTGGCCCTCTGCCCCAAGGACGTCTTCAAGATCGCCGAGCGCCTGACGGCTCGGGGCATCCGTCTCCCCGTCGTTGAGAAGATCACCGCGTGCACCAAGTGCGACAACTGCGTGATCTACTGCCCCGATATGGCCATCGTCGTCCGGCTTCAAGAAGTTCCTGAGGCTGCCGAGGCACTCAAGGGCGCCTCGGAAGGAACAATTTCAAACCGACAATGAAACACTGACAACGGACCTCTTTCGTCACTGGCCGGTTTTCCATTGTCAGTCGTCAGTTTTCAATTGGTGGGCCGTTGGCCGGTTGTCAGTTGTCGGTTGTCGGTTTTGCATTGAAAGGGAGTCTTGCATGGGTAAAGGCGCGGTCCTGACAGGACGTCACTTCATGATGGGAAACATCGCCTGTGCCGAGGGGGCGCTGGCCGCGGGCTGCCGCTTCGCCGCGGGCTATCCCATCACGCCCGCGACCGAGGTGGCCGAGCGGCTGGCCGAGCGGCTGCCGACCGTGGGCGGCACCTTCCTCCAGATGGAGGACGAGATCGCCTCCATCGCCGCTGTCATCGGGGCATCTTGGGGCGGCATGAAGGCCATGACCGCCACCTCCGGTCCCGGGATCAGCCTGATGTTGGAGAATATCGGGTTCGCCCTCGGCACCGAGACCCCCTGTGTCATCGTGAACGTCATGCGGGGCGGCCCGACCACCGGGATCCCCGCCGTGGAGCTTCAGGGAGACGTGATCCAGCCGCGCCGCGGCTCGCACGGGGATTACCAGATCATCGCCCTGGCCCCCAGCTCGGTGCAGGAGGCGTTCGACTACACGGTGGAGGCCTTCAATCTGGCCGAGCGCTTCCGCACCCCCGTCTTTGTCCTGAGCGACGCCTTCCTCGGCCACATGCGCGAGGAACTGCTCGTGCCCGAGGCATCGCAGATCCCGATCGCGGACCGCAAGCTCTTTCCACCCGACAAGGATGTAGAGGCGCTGCCCGGCTTCCTCGACGAGGACGTGGCCCCCATGCCGATCTTCGGACGGGGCCACAAGGCGCACGTGACCAGCTCCTGCCACGATGCGTATGGCCGGCGGAACGTGATCGATGCCAAGGCCCTGGACCTGTTCATCAGGAAGCTGAACGACAAGATCGAGAAGCACCGGGACGAGATCGTCCGGGTGGCGTCCGATGCCGACGGGGCCGAGATCGTCCTGGTGAGCTACGGGTCCGTCTTCCGCTGCGCCCAGGCGGCCGTGGAGGCGGGCCGGGCCGAGGGGTTGCCCTTGGGGTCGTTCAAGCTGGGGACCCTGTGGCCCTTCCCCGACCGGGAGATCGCGGCGCTGGCGGAGCGGGCCCGCCACCTGATCGTCCTGGAGAACAACCTCGGCCAGATGTTCCACTACGTGCAGGCGGCCGCCGCCGGCCGCGCCCACGTCAGCTTCCTGCGGCCCAGGGTGCTGGGCGAGCTGCACGAGATCGAGGACATCCTCAAGGCGGTGCGAGAGGTGCGACCATGAGCGTGACAGCGTACGAGCACCCTCTGGCGAAATATATCCGGC
Organism: Methylomirabilales bacterium (SeqCode); assembly: GCA_044451055.1. Lineage (GTDB taxonomy): Bacteria > Methylomirabilota > Methylomirabilia > Methylomirabilales > 2-02-FULL-66-22 > 2-02-FULL-66-22. The sequence goes on along the minus strand of JBIOJT010000099.1, from coordinate 7,505 downwards.
CGTCGGCCAAGACCACGGCCAACTGCCCGGGGTGCGGCAACGGGATCCTGGCCCAGAGCATCCTGCGCGCCATCGAGGAGCTGGGTCTCACGCTGGACGACTTCGTCTTCGTCTCGGGGATCGGCTGCGCGGCCTGGATCCCCAGCCCCAGCTTCTTCGCCGACGTCCTGCACACCACCCACGGGCGCCCGATCGCCTTCGGCATCGGGGTCAAGGCGGCCTTGCCCAACAAGCGCGTGATGGTCATCAGCGGTGACGGAGATCTCACGGCCATCGGCGGCAACCACCTGATCCACGCCGCCCGCCGGAACATCGCCATGACCGTCTTCTGCGTGAACAACGGCATCTACGGGATGACGGGCGGCCAGGTGGCCCCCACGACGCCACTGGGACTCACTACCGTGACCACGCCGTACGGCAACGCCGAGAACCCCTTCGACATCAGCGAGCTGGTGAAGGGGGCGGGCGCCTCCTTCGTCGCGCGCTGGACCACCTACCATCCGCGCCAGCTCGTCAAGACGGCCAAGAAGGCCATCCAGAAGAAAGGCTTCGCGTTCGTAGAGGTCCTCTCCCAGTGTCCGGTCGAGTTCGGGCGCAGGACCGGCATCGGGAACGCCGTGCAGATGCTGGAGTGGTACAAGACGAAGTCGGTCACCGTGACTCGGGCGAAAGACATGTCGCCGGAGGAACTGCGCGACCGGATCGTGGTGGGCGAGTTCGTGGACATCGAGAAGCCGGAGCTGATCGAGACCTTGGCCAGGATCCGTGAGAAGGCCATGGCGGCTGCCGGAACAGCATGAACCGCCGGTACCAACGGCATCGCCGTTGGTGCGCCAAGGTCGCCAAGAAAATGGAGTCCCGATCTCGAACGGAAAACGCGAAACCGAGTCCATGGGATTTTGGAATTCTCGTTACTTTAACCAGATGGCCCAATAGGACCTTGGTGGTCTTGGCGCCTTGGCGGTTGGTATCTCTGGAGGAACTCTTGTGAAACGGACTGAGATTCGCATCGCAGGATTCGGCGGCCAGGGAGTGGTCTTGGCCGGCGTACTTCTGGGGACCGCGGCCGCCGTCACCGACGGGCGCCGGGCCGTCCAGACGCAATCGTACGGGGCCGCCGCCCGGGGCGGTGGGGCACGGTCGGAGGTCGTCATCTCGGATGATCCGATCATCTACCCCCGGGTCACCCATCCGGACATCATGGTGGCCATGTCCGAGGAAGCCATGCAGAAGTACGGGCCGGACATGCAGCCCGGCGGCCTGCTGATCATTGACAGTGACCTGGTGGAGAACGTGAACCGGGAGGACGTGCGTCTCGTCGGCATCCCCGCCTCCAACCTGGCCACGCAGGAACTGGGCCGGACCATCGTGGCCAACATCGTGATGCTGGGCGTCCTGGTCGCCAAGACCGGCGTCGTCAGCACCGTCGCGATGGAGGCGGCCATCCGGGACAACGTCCCTCCGAAGACGATTGACCTCAACCTGAAAGCGTTTCGCAAGGGACTGGAGATCGGCGAAGCCGCATCCGTCCAGGAGCCAGTGGGCCATGCGGCTGCATGAACACGAAGCGGCGCGATTGTTCCAGCAGGGCGGCATTCCCGTTCCACCCTTCGCCGTGGCCCGTACCGCCGAAGAGGCGGTAGCCGCGCTGGAGCGCGTTCAGCTCCCGGTCGTTATCAAGGCCCAGGTGTTGGTGGGGTCCCGGGGGAAGCACGGCGGCATCGTTGCTGCTGAAACGCCCGACGAAGTCAGGGAAAAAGCACACACCCTGTTGGGATCGTCGGTGCGAGGGCTGCCCATCGAATCGGTCATGGTGGCCCGCAAGGTCTCCATCGTAAGGGAGCTGTACGTGGGCGCGACCATCGATCCGGCCGCCGGCGCCATCACGGTTCTGCTGGGCGTGGCGGGCGGGATCGAAGTAGAGACCGCGGCGAAAGAGCGGCCCGAGGCCCTCTTTCGACGGACCGTGATCCCGCCCGATGAGTTGCGGGGGCACCAGGCCCGCGCCCTCGCCCACGAGGCGGGATTCCGTGGCGACCTGATGGTGAAGATCGCGGATGTGCTTGTCTCGGTCTTCCGGGTGTTCCGCAAGACCGACGGCCTGATCGCGGAGATCAACCCGCTGGTCGTGACCGCGGATGAGGCGCTCTGGGCAGTGGATGCCGTCTTAGACGTGGATGATGCGGCCCTCTTCCGCCATCCGGAGTTGCCGGCGGATCCCCTTGCCCGGATGGAACATCCACTGGAGCGGGCCGCCAAGAAGATCGGAGTCTCCTACGTGGACCTGGACGGGGATATCGGGATCATCTGCAGCGGGGCCGGGTTGGGCCTCGCCACCATGGACGTCGTGGGCCAGCGGCTGCGCCCGGCCAACTTCCTGGAGACAGGCGGTGGGATCACTGAAGAGCTGATGTACAAGACGACCCACCTCGTCCTGGAGAAGCCTGGATTGCGGGGACTCTTGATCAACCTCTATGGCGGAATCAACCCGATCCATGAGGGGGCCAAGGGGATCGTGCGGGTCCTCCGTGAAAGAAATGTGACGATCCCGGTCGTGGCCAAGGCCCTGGGAAACCGCCAGGAAGAGACGTGGGCCACGCTCTCCGAGGCCGGAGTCACCATTGTCACCGACATCACGACCGAGGCAGCGGTGGACGCCCTTGTTACACGGCTAGCCGAGAATCGTTCCCAACCAGCCTGACCGCCTCACTCCATCCCTATCCCCCGGCGGGAGAGGGTGCGGGTGAGGGGGCGGAGAGGTACGTGTTATGAGCATCCTGCTCAACAAGAACACGCGAGTTCTCGTTCAGGGAATCACCGGCAAGATCGGTCGAGCCCAGACCAAATGGATGCTGGAGTACGGCACCAAGATCGTGGCCGGGGTCACGCCGGGGAAGGGCGGTGAGACCGTCGAGGGCGTCCCAGTCTTCGACAGCGTCCTGGAGGCGGTTCGCCAGACGGGAGCGGAGGCCTCGGTGTTTTTCGTCCCTGCCCGCGGGGTCAAGGACACCGTGTTCGAAACCCTGGAGGCCGGCATTCGCTTGATCGTGGTGGTCACGGAGCACGTTCCCGTCCACGACACCATGGAGATGAAGGCCGAGGCCAAGCGGCTTGGAGCCACGCTGCTCGGACCCACCACGCCGGGCATCCTGACGGTGGGCGAGGCCAAGATGGGGATCATCCCCGGAAACCTCTTCCCGAAGAGGAGTGGCCCGGCCGGGGTTATCTCTCGGAGCGGCACGCTTTCGTATGAGGTAGGAGGGATTCTCGCCAAGGCAGGCATTGCGCCCAGCACCGTGGTCGGCATGGGGGCCGATCCCGTCGTCCTGACCGACCTCCCGGACCTCTTGCGCTTTTTCGCAGCCGATCCCCAGACCGAATTGGTCACCATCGTGGGCGAGGTGGGCGGCGTTCAGGAAGAGATGGCGGCCGAGTTTATCGCCCGCGAGTTCAGGAAACCGGTGATCGCCTACGTGGCGGGGCGAAACACCCCCGAGGGAAAGCGGATGGGCCACGCCGGCGCCATCGTCCAGCGTGGGATGGGGAGCGTCGAGAGCAAGCTGGCCGCCCTGCAAAAGGCCGGCGTCGCCATCGCCCGGACTCCTGCCGAAATTGGCCCGATCGCCCGCCGCCTGTTGGGTTAAGACGGGCGATGCATAGCTGACAATCGGATCGACGGCTGCCTGTATATGTGGCCGCTCATCCGCTCCTTCCGCTGGAGCCTTCGTAAGAATCTCGATGACCTCTGTCGCTACTCGAATCAAATGTAGGAAGAGAATCGATCAACATTCGGGGCCCCGCTGCCTGGAGGACCCGCCATGCAAGCGGGAGGGGTTAGCCCGGCCGGGAATCCGCGCCACGGAACCGGCCTAGAGTCACCTGCCGGACGGCGGAAGCCCGAACTTTTAGACCGACTCCGCGAGGCCCTTGCCTTCGCGGCAGTTGGGCCGCCGGACCGAACCAACCGATCGTCTCCGACTCTTCGCGCACTGATTCCCCGGCGGGTGACCTGCCATACCTTCCGCCATTCCTTTGCCACGCATCTCTTGGAGGCTGGGTACGCCATTCGTACCATTCAGGAACTGCTGGGCGGCAAGGATGTCAATACCACGATGATCTACACCCACGTTCTCAACCGGGCCGGCCAGGGAATCAGGAGCCCGGTAGAAGCGCCGTGAAATCGGCCGCAGAGGTTTTAGGCGGAAACCAGCCAAGGCCCCGGACGATGCGGACAATCGCACAAAATCCCCCGTCCGGATCGCTCTCCACCGCGGCTACCGATAGGTGATTTAGGCTGACCCATAGGCAGGCATGGGGTCTTAGGGGGCTTGGCGCGAGGCGTGGCCACCCGCGGGATCGGCCGCAGGAGACCCTTCACCAAGGAATACAACGTCACGATGCGCCTCCTAGGTTCAGCGCCCCCGAAGAGTCGGCCGACCCACCTCGGCAAATCAAGTACATAGCCCCAATTGGTGTTGGGTCCCCTTTCGCTCGTGCCACTGGTGTCGGGCCTCCGATTGAAGGGACGGAAGCAGTTGACACGCACCTTGGTGTCAAGTAAGTTCTGGCCCGCAGTGGTGCAGAGGGGCGCAGGCGGCAAGGGATAATCCCCGATAGCTCATGGCTCATAGCTGATGACTGATGTTCCGTTCAGCGACGAGCCATGAGCCGTGACCCATGACCCATGAGCCAACAGCGTCCTCTGGAGGGGAGATAGGAGCAGGGAAATGGGAAAGGAAATTCGAGGAATCATCCCGGCGGTGGTCACACCGTTCACGCCGGATGAGCGAGTTGACGAGGGCGCGTTTCGGAAGGTCCTTCACGCCATGATCGACCAGGGCGTGCACGGGTTGTTCCCCGTGGGGACGGGTGGAGAGTTCTTCGCCCTGACCCGGGAAGAGAAAGAACGCCTGATGACGGTGGCGGTGGAGGAGGCGGCGGGACGGGTCTTCGTGATGCCCAACGTGGGGGCGATCACGACGGCAGAGTCCGTGGCGTTGGCGCGGCATGCCGAGGCAGTGGGGTCTGATGCCGTCTCGGTGGTGACACCGTTTTTCCTCAAGCCATCCCAGGAAGAATTGTTCGAACATTACAGCGCCATCTGCGCCGCGGTGAAGATCCCAGTCCTGGCCTACAACATCCCCGACCGAACGGGCGGTGTCGCCCTCTCTGTGGGAACGGTTGTCCGCCTGGCAAGAGAGGTTCCCAACTTTGCCGGGATCAAGGACAGCACCGGCGATCTCACCAACGCGGCCGAGATCGTGCAGGCGTGCCCACCTGGATTCAGGGTCTTCATGGGGCGCGACACCTTGATCTACGGAGCGCTCTTGTACGGTTGCGTGGGGGCGGTAGCCGCCACGGCCAATGTGGCGCCAGCCCTGGCCGTGGGCATCTACAAGGCAGTACAGGCGGTTGATCTGGCGAAGGCGCGGGAACTTCAGGCCAAGCTATCGCCGGTGCGCAAGCTGTTCACCGTGGGCTCGCATCCGGCCGGGATCAAGGAGGCCATGGTCCAACTCGGGATGCTCTCGTGCGGGCGGTGTCGCCGACCCACGATAGACCTGACGCCCGGGCAGAAGGACGAGGTGAGGAAGGTCCTCAGAGAGACCGGGCTGCTCTGATTGTGAAATGCGGCACGTCGGATTCGGAAGGCTGAAGGCTTGAATCACATCCCGGCCCTCTGGCTTCCCACCCTCCCGGCCTGCTAGAGCATTTGTCGGTAGTCGGTTGGGTCGATGGGCACCTCAATGACGGTCGGGCGATCGCCTCGCAGGCCAGTCGTCACGGCGTCATCGAACTCAGCCCACGTGCTGGCGCGGAGTCCGCGGGCGCCGAATCCGGGAGCGATCCCGGCGAAGTCAATGGGGCCGAAGTCCACGCCGCCGGCCTCGAATCCCTTGCGTTCCTGGTGCATGCGAATGAGATAGAGGCTCCGGTCGGAGAGCACGACGATCAGGATGGGCAGGCGCAGCCGCGCCGCCGTCTCCAGCTCCGACAGGACCATGGCCAAACCGCCGTCTCCCATGATGCTCACCACGGGGCGCTCCGGATGCTCGAGCTTGGCGGCCATCGCGGCCGGCAGCGCATAACCCATGGTCGAGAGACCGTGGGACACGAGGTAGGTGAGGGGTTCGTAGGCAGGCCATACCTGCCCGATGAGCAGCTTGTGGGCCCCAGTGTCCACGGTCAGGATGGTGTGGCGCGGCGTCAGGGTCCGCAGGCGGCCGAAGAGGCGGGCGGGTGAGAGGCCGAGCTTGCTTCGGTCGGCCGACGGGGTGAGAAACGAGGCCAATCGTCGGCGGAAGGCCGTGAGGTCCTCGCGCGTCCAGGTGTGGTGGACCGTGGCCTCGGCCTGCAATGCTTCGAGCGTCGCGCTCGCGTCGCCCACCAGTTCCAGGTCCGGCGCGTATTGGTGGTCCACCAGGCTGTACTGGGCCACGGAGAGGAATGGGCGGTTCATGTAGAAGGTGCGGATTGCCTCCACGGGATCGAAACCGATGCCGATCAACAGGTCGGTTTCCTGGAGGAGTTCGACGAAGAGCGTATCCCCGGCCATGCCGGTGCCGGTGGCCACGAAGAGCGGGTGATCCTCAGGGACGAGGCCTTTCGCCTTGGGTGTCACAGCGATTGGGATGCCGGTGGCCTCGACCCAACGAAGCAGGGTGGACTGAGCTTTCGTCGGATCCAGGCCAATGCCCGCCATGGCCAGGGGGCGCTTGGCGCTGGCGATCATCCGGGCTGCCCGAGCGAGGTCACCACTCCTCGCCTCACCGCCCGTGAGCGGGAGGATGCCCTGGCTGGACCGCTCGCCTTGGGAGAAAATGGCTGCTCGGTCTTCCTGGCGGGCGACGTCACTCGGCAGGGAGAGGTACACGGGACCGGGCCGACCCTCGATGGTGAGGTCCAGGGCGCGCTGAACGGTGGCCGCCGTGTCGGTTCCGGTGAGGGTGTGGCTCCACTTGGTGATGGGGCGGAACACGCCCTCCAGATCTATGCGTTGATGCGGGAGGATGGGCGTGAGGTCAGTGGGAAGCTGGGCGCTGATCACCAAGAGCGGGGCGCGCTCCAGGTAGGCGTTGGCGACACCGTTCACGAGGTTGGTTGCGCCGGGGCCGACGGTGGCCAGAGCGAGGCCGGGCCTGCGTGTGAGTTCGCCCGTGATGCCGGCCATGAGACAGGCGGTGTTCTCGTGCCGTGTGAGTATGAACGACAGGCCGGCACGACGACACGCCCCCATGATCTCGGCGATCTCGCCGCCGGGCAAGCCGAAGGCGTGGCGGATGCCGTTCCGCTTGAGCGTGGCAGCGATGACGTCGGACGTCGTGGGCACGTGCAGTCTCCTCTGGTGTCGCGCGGGGACTCCTTCTAGCAGCCCGTTGATTTATTGAGTCTCGCCGTGGATTGGTGCCCCGCTGGATGCGGGTTCGCGATACAATGCGCCCATCGCAAAGGAGCGTGTTTATGTCGATGGGACGCCGCCAAAATCGCCAGTCGCCGCTGTGGAT
>JBIOJT010000098.1:0-13522 GCA_044451055.1 Methylomirabilales bacterium (SeqCode) | reverse complement strand
GCCCGCGGGGGCGGGGGCCGCCTGGATCACCTCGGGCCGCTTGGGGCAGCCCAGGAGAGCGAGGGAACCTACCAAAACCCCCACTGTGAACAGGATGCGAATGCTGCAACGAGTTGTCATAGGACTCTCTCCTCACATTTGGAAGTAAACCGTCTGGCCGGGAAGGCCTCCCAGGGGAGCCCGGAGTCCGGGGTCCCCTGGGATGGCGGCTCGCTCTGCAACTCGACTGCCTACTGGATCGGCTGCACCATGACCACTTCACCCCACCACTTGCATTCTTGATTCGGCAGACACTTGTCCATCTGGGACGTCTCGATATCCCCCTTCGTGGTGGTTTCCGGCGTGCCGCGGTTGAGGGAATAGCCCATGTGCCGCCACGTCGCGAAGTGCGCCCCGTTCTTCTGCTCCTCTTCCAGGGCGGCCATCGTGCGGGCCGAGCAGGCCGAGAGCGCCAACACCGTTGCTCCTGCCAACAACAGTACCGATACTGCTTTCCGCATGGCTCTCCTCCTTTTCCGATCCTGTTCACCCACAGCGTCCATGACACAAACACTCTCTGCTTCCACTACGACACGATCCGACGAAGACCGGAGGTTCCCACCTCCGGGTTAGCGTACCTGGTAGCCGCGCCCTTCCAGGCAGACCGCGTAGGCCTTGTCGTACTGAGAACGGCCGGCTTGCGCCTGCGCCTGGGCCTGCTGCTGGGCCTGGGCGGCCTGCTGGTTCCTCTGGGCTTGCTTCATCCCGCCCGCCGTAGCCCCGACGCCGGCCCCGATCGCCGCGCCCTTCCCGGCATTTCCGCCGATGGCGCCGCCAACTGCACCCAAGGCTGCGCCCTTCGCTGCGCCCTTCACCGCCCCCCCCTGCTGGGGCGGCGGCGCAGCAGCGCTCTGCTGCGGCTTCGTCGGATCAAAACCCGTCTGCCCCTTCGCCCATTGGTGGCACCCAAACTGATCCTTTTCGAACTGCTCCTGGGTCTGCCCTTTCTTCGGGTAGGCGAAGACATCCGCCCAGGCGGACCCGCCGCCGATTACCAGCGCGAGGCCCACGCTCAACGCAATCATCCACGCCTTCGACATGCTTCACCCTCCTTCTCGGCCCATCTCACAGGGCACCGGTGTTGTTCTCTCTTCTGGGTGCTGGGTTGTCGGTGCCCGCCACTTGCCACTCGCCAATTAGCCCTTCATCTCGCCAGCGGAATTTGCTCCGCCATCTCGGCGAGGATCGTGATGTCCAGCTTGTTCTCGAGCTGGTAGAAGCGCGCGACTTTTCGGGCGGGCAGCACCTTCTTGAACTTGGACAGGTACTTCGCCTTGAGGCGCGCCCGCTCTTTCTCGATGCTCACGAACTCGGTGAGAAGCTTATCCGCCACCGGATCCGTCAGTTGCTCGTAATTGTCAGCGTAGGTGGCGATGAGGGCGACGATCCGGTTCCCCACCTTGGCCGCCTCCAGCCGATACTGCCGGTACAAGGGCCAAAAGCCCTGCATCTCCTCTGGGGTGAGATCCATCGCTTTGGTGACGAGCGCCTGGCGCTCGACCTGGATCGCCATCCGCGTAAGTTGTATGTCCTCCAATGCTTGCGCCCGGGCCTCGTCGGCCTGTGGCTGGGCCGGCTGCTGGGCGAGCACCCCTTGGCTGAGGCCGAGCAACAGCACCCCCACCGCGGCCACCTTCAGATTTCGCATCGTTCCCATCTGCTTGTCTCCCTTCGGGTGCTTCGTTTTCCCAGGTGCGGCGGGCGTTGTTCGCGCCACCCAACCACAACCTGTCGCAATGCCCCGGTAACGTGCGCCACTCAACGGCTGTTTGTCCACGACTCCGTCGATGATTCCTTCCGCACTGACCCGAGTGGTTGACTCGGTCACTTGTCGATCTTCGTGATCTTCGACCCTTGCAGGCCGAGGCCCGCCATGAGGCCCTTTTGGTCGAAGATGAAATCGTAGACGTCGGCGCGGGCGCTCGTCGTCGAGAGGCCGCCGGCGACTCCTTGGTCCACGACCACGATGCTGGGTCCGGTACCGAGCTCCCACCCGTCGCTCCTGTCCAGGTACTGGAGCGCGCCGTCGTTCATGAAGAAGAGGGCATAACCGTATGTCTGCACTCCGGCCTGGTAACCGTAGGAGGCCGCGACCGTGTTGTAGTACGCGACCGGTTTGCCACCCTTCAAGAGCACCCCCTCGCCGTACAGCCCCCCGACCAGAAACCCCGCCTTGACGACGTTGGGAAAGACCAGGATGCCCTTGGCTATGGCCGCCAACTCCTTCGTCGTCGGGGTGTTAGCGTACAGCCTCGTGAGCGCCGCGCTGGCGTCCCGGTCGAGCTCGGCTGCAGTGGCCGCGACAGCGAGCCGCGGACTCATCACGGTCGCGCCCACGAGCGCGCAGATGATCGCGATCCCGAAGATACCGATTCCCTTGGACATGATCCTTCCCTCCTCTGCCGTCGAGCTGTCCCGACGATACGTGGTGTGGTGCGTCTTGTTCGCCATCTCGGCCTCCCTACTTCGGGAACAGGAGCGTCACTCCGAATCGGATGCCCCAGTCGGGACCGCCCGTGGGACGGTCGAGATAAGAGCGCCCACCGAGCTGGAACTGGATGGGCTGCTTACCGAGCTTCAGTAACTGGCTCACGGTCAGGTTGAGCGGCACCGTCCACTGGCGGTTCGTCCAGTCGTAAGAGGTGTAAGGTCGCTGACACTGACACCGGCCGCTTTCAGAAGTCCATCTTCACCCGCAGGCCCGCCACGACGGTCGTATTCACACTCTTCTGAGACGGCGGCACAATGGTAATATCCACACTCTTCCGGGTCGGCGAAATGATCTGGATGTCCGGGGTGATGTGGAGCCACGGCGTCACGGCGACGTTGTAGTAGAGCTCCACGCCCTGCTCATTCCGGGTCACCCGTTGGATGAGCTGGGGCAACTTGTCGCTGAGGACCAGGTAGTAGTAGCCGATGCCAAAGGTGTCCCGGTCCCGGCCGGGAATCAATCCCTTCCCCCCCAAGCCGATGCTGTAGAACTGCTGGACCGGGTTCACCTCGCCATCCGTCACCCCGATCCGCCCAAACAGGCCGAATCCCTGCTCTGGCTTGCCGGGGACCGTGTAGAGGTACTGGTCAAAGTCATAGAGGAACGACCAGTCACTGCTCTTGCGTTGCAGCCCGGCGGTCGAGCCGGTGATGATGGCTCCGATAAGGCTCCGCGGGGTCTGCTCGAACTGGATGCGGCTCTTGTCGCTCACGTCCAGCCGATACGCTGGTGGCCGGGGAGCCCGAAGGGCGTGATGCTGAATTCCGCCATCTGGTACAGGCTGGTCCCCGGCTTGAAGACGGTATCGAAGCCGCTGCGGGTCGCCGTCCCCTCGGAATCGATCGCCATGGTGGTGATGGTGAGCCATTTCGTGGGCAGAAGGATCACGCCGGCAGCCAACGCGTTCAGGGGAATGGTCGTCGCCACGGCGGGGTCGAAGTTGAAGGCCGCGTTCAGGAACTGCTCGTCATCCTTGCTGGCGAAGACATTCGTGTCGTGGAACGTCATCTTCCCGGCCAGGACACCGACCCAATCCGCCAGGAATTGCACGGCGTAGAGGTCCGACAGAGTGGTAATGTCGTCCTGCGGCGCCGGGTAGAGGGAAAGCGTGTTGACGGGAAGCAGCGCCCCGGTATTGCCATTGTTGCTGTTCCCGTACTTGGATTCGCCCTTGAGGACCAGCAGCCCACCTGGCCATAAACCCGCCTTGCCAGTGTCAAGCTGGATCCCGTAGCGCGCATTCATCTGGTACGGGCTCTTGTCCGCGGTCCCCCCCGCCCAGTTGCCCTGCAGCGTCTGGATGAAGCTGAGGTCGAAACGCAGGCCCTTGTCCATCAGCGTCTGGCGCGTGCCCCCCCAGTCCCCTGTCAACGCCGGCCGGCGCCACAGGTCGCCCGTATAGTCGACCCAGGGAACCAGGCGCACCTCTTCGGCGGCGGCTCCCTGTTCGTTCTCTGCGGCCTGCGGCCCCGTGGGGACTCCCAGCGCCAGGAAGGCCGCCAGCAACCCGACTGACAGTGCTAATCGCCTCTGACCTTTGGCCATCGTCCTCTCGTATCCAGTGGCCCCCCCCTGCGGCCGTCACAGTGGGTGCAGCGTGCGCACTGCCGGTTGCCGCCACAACAGGGCCCTTCTCCGGAACCGTGCGGAGAGACTATCCTCAGACGCGTTTGCGGATCAATCGGACCTTGGTCCTAGCCCCGACGTGAGCCACCAGATCCTGGGCTGGCGAATTTCGGGAGGGCGCACCCTGCCGTGCCACCTCCTCGTGGTCGGACGCAGAGCGGCGCGATACCCTTTCGTTCCCGAGATCCCCAGGCTGCCGCGTCACCTGCGTCCCATAATCCGGTCCACCAGGCGGTGAACCGTTCCGCCTGCACTCGCAGGTCGGCCCCGAGACGTTCGCCAAGATCCCCTCGTTCTGGGCAGGGTGTTCTCTGTGGTGCAGAGGCGGATGAGGGCATTCAGTATGGGTATCTTCGAACGGCCCAACAAGAAAGCCGACATGGGGTCCTCCAATCACGAAGAGGTGAATTCATCACCTCAAGTACGCGTTGTAGCCGTCACGGCATGGAAAGCAACTTGCTATGCCGTGATGCCTGCCTCACGCAGGCCGAGTCATCTCGTTCGATCCTGTCGTCCACATGATCGCGTCGAGGAGCGCTTGATCGTCCACCGGTTTTCGGAAGAAGAATTTTGCGCCCAGACCCCGGGCCGCCTGACGGGTCTCCTCGTCATCCCGGGCCGATACCGCGATAACCGGCAACTGGATCCCGCGATCCTCCAGCCGCTTCTGCACCTTCAAGCCGGTCAGACCGGGCATGGTCATATCCAGGAGAATGCAGGCACGCCGTTTCTCGCACACCTCGTCCAGGAATCGATCCGCGCTGGCGAAAGCGCTCACGTCGAACCCGGCCGAGAGCATCAGTCGTGACAACCCTTTTCGCACCGAATCGTCATCATCTACGATGTAAATCATCAAGGCTTGGTGGGTCTTTGTCATGGGCACACTCCCTGCCTGGGTTGCAGGGACACTACCCCCTGACACTTCTGGTGAGCAATTGGACCTTGGTCGTATATGAGAGCGGAGTGCCGGGAGCCGAGGATCAGAAGGGGGAAGGCGGAAAGAGGGTAGGTGGTAGAGGCTTTGCGGTCTTTGCGTCTTTGCGAGAGGATGCGCCTCTCTCGCTAAGATCACCCAGCGCTAGCGCTGGGTACCCGGCACGCAAAGGGGTTCTTGAATTCAGTCAGAATTGGCGATCTTTGCCTCTTTGCGAGAGAGTATTCTCTTGGCGGGGTTGTATGCCGGCGGCTTCGCAGAGGCGAACCAGCTCCGCGACCGAGCCGGCTTCCATTTTCGCCATGACCCGGCCGCGATGCACCTTGACCGTCTTCTCCGAGATTCTGAGGTCGGCTGCGATCTGTTTATTCAAGTCTCCGCGGATCACGTACTCCATCACCTCGCGTTCCCGGGCCGAGAGTCGAAGCAGGCGCTCCTCAATATCCTGCCGCCTCTGCTCCCGAGCCTGCTGGGAGACATGCCGCGCCACGGCCCGACGAATCGCCTGCAGCAGCACTTCGTCGTCCACAGGCTTGAGCAGGAAGTCCACTGCGCCCTTCTTCATCGCCCGGACGCTCGTGGGAACATTCCCGTGCCCGGTGAGGAAGACGACCGGAAGGGAGATCCCCTTCCCGGCCATCTGGTCGAACAGTTCCGGCCCGGTCATTCCGGGCATGCGCACATCGAGAACGATGCATCCCGTCCGGGCCGAGGGCAGATGATCCAAGAACTCGCGGGCCGAGGTAAACGTCTCGACGTTCAGGTCGGCCGAGCGAATGAGTCGAGCGAGGCTGCGGCGCACTGCCATATCGTCATCGACCACGAACACCATGGCGTCGCTCGCACTCATGATCAATCCCGCTTCTCGCCCGGACGGGGTGGCTGCTGCTCGATGCCGTCCGTCCATGCCGCCGGCAAGCGGAAGAAGAACGTGACGCCCCGGTCGTCGTTGGGCTCGATCCCAATCGTCCCCCCGCACGACTCAACGATGGAGCGGCAGATGGCAAGCCCCAATCCCATGCCCTGGTCCTTGGTCGTCCAGAAGGCATCGAACACCTTCGGGAGTCTTTCCTTTGGAATGCCCGCGCCGGCATCGCGCACCGCCACCCGCACTTCCCCCTCACCGGCGCGGGAGACGGCGAGCCCGAGGCGCCGCTCACCGGCTGGCCGCTCCCGCATGGCCTCAATCGCATTGGTCGCCAGGTTGAGCACGACCTGCTGGAGTTGCGCCTTGTCCACCAGCACGGTGCAGCCCGATTCGAAATCCGTGTCGACCTCCACCTGGTTCGTCAGGAGTTCGCTGCGGAGCAAATCCAGCATCTCGCGGAGGGTACCTGTCAGATCGATCCGTTCCCGCTCGACCACCTGTCGATTGAGCATGGAGCGCAAGCTTCCGATCACCCCTCCGGCGCGCTTGTCATCGCGCACGATGTCATTCAAGATCTCCCGAATCTCCTGGAGGTCTGGGTTGGCGCGGGCGAGAAACCGTAGGCCGGCCTGCGCGTTGCTGAGAATGGCCGCAAGGGGCTGGTTCAGCTCGTGAGCCAGCGAGGCGGTGAGGGCGCCTGTTCGCGCCACGCGGTCGGCATGCCAAACCTGTGCGCGCAACGCACGCCTCTCGTCTTCACTCCGGCGCAGCTCCGTGACGTCACGGACGCCGCAATAGACCATCTGACCCTCCGCGGTCTCCAGCGGGCTCAGCCCGATTTCCACCAGAACCTCGCTCCCGTCCTTCCGCAGGCCAGACAGGTTCTGACGGGCGCCGATCTCACGGAAGGAGCCAGACCTCAGGAACTCTTGCCGTTGCTGCGTGTGGGCGATTCGGAAGCGGCCGGGCACCAGCTCGTCCACGTGGAGCCCGGTCAGCTCTTCGGGGGTGTACCCGAAGGTCCGTCCCGCTTGCTCGTTCGCGAAGACGATCGCTCCATCCGTTCGAACCAGCAGCACGCCCTCCGGGGCCACTTCCAGAGCCCTCCGAAAACGGCTCTCGCTCTTCCGAAGGGCCTCCTCCACTCGTTTTCGTTCCAGGGCGTTGGCGAAGATCCCCCCGACCAGGCAAAGGCGTTGGATCAGCGCCTCGGGCCAGTCGCGGCTCGCCCGGATGGCCACCCATCCTACGACGCCCTGGATCGCCCCGCCCACCAGCAACGGCACCATGATGCTCGACCTGATGCCCTGCTCTTCGACGTATCGGCGGGCTTCCGGACCCTCATCCGCGAATTCAGTGGGCGCCGCCATGGCGACCGGGTCACCACGCAACAGGCGGTCGAAGAAATCGGGGAATTCCTCTCGACGTATAACCGCGGGCGCGGCTGGAATCCCTGGTGCCGCGTACCGGTGGACCGCCTTCAAGACCGTGTGACTGTCCAACAACCGATAGATGGTGGCCCGGTCTATTCCCAAGATTTCCGTGCTTCGCTGGAGCCCCGTCTCGATCTCCCGACCGATACCCTCCACCGGCAGGTTGATGAAGGCGGCGGAGAGTTGGGAGACCAGACGCTCGAAGCTCAGCAGCTCGTCAATCTGTTCCTGCGCCCGCTTCCGCTCCAGGGCGTTGGCAAAGACCTGGCCGACGAGTTGCAGTCGTTGGACCTCCCATGCAGGCCACTCCCGTTCCCGCCGGATTGACCCGAACGCAAGACCGCCGACCAGTTTCGTGCCCACGAGCAGAGGCACGGTGACGTTCGCTTTGGGGCCATAGCGCCCCATGAGTTCTTTCTCGCGCCAGGCCTCTTCCGGCAGGTCGTTCAACCGTGCGAATACGACGGTCTCGCCGCGATGCATCATCGCAGCTAGCCACGGGAGGTCGTTCTCGCTCAGCGGCATGGGCAGGGGCGCAAATCCTCCCCTCGTCCAGGAGTGGGTTACACGTATCTGCCCGTCGTCGCGGGAGAACTCGCCGATGGTGCTACGATCGATGTCGAGATACTCCACGATTCGTCGAAGCCAGTTGTCAATCGTGGCATCTAATTGGTCGGATGGCACTGCCACGAAGGCGGCGGAAAGCTCCGCCAGGAGCCGCTCAAATTCGAGCTTCTGCTCAAGTGTCGTTTCTGAGCGTTCGTGGGCGCTCGACTCATTCATGGCTGGAAGGGTCCTTGTAGCCGGCTGTCCACGCGCCGCTCGGTGCTTTGCGATCCGTCGAGGCGCGGCTTTCGCGAGAGGGGAATGAAAGTCGGCGCGGGACCGGAGGCGTCTGCCCACCCCTGAGAGGACGCTGAGCGCGCCAGGTCCGAGCCGAGCGTCCGTCCGGCGTGGGCGCAGTGATAGGCCCCCCACAGGCTGACCGGCACTAGGATGAGCAGGGCAAAGCGCAAGGATTCGATCTCCCAGCGCGGTTGCAGGAGGTCGCTGAGTGCCCCCACGGCATCGGCTGGAGCAGGATGGCAAGGATCTGGCGATCCATGAAGTTGAGCGCGAAGACCGCCAGAAGGAGTCCCAGGGCGTATCCGCGGCTGCGAGTCGTCATGATGTCCTCGCCCCCTACGCGCGATGCCGCAACCGCAGCACGTCGCTCGCGGGGAGCGCGCCAGCGATGACTGGTGTCGCCTGGCTCTGCCTGCAGCACATTCGGGAACGCCCCCTCGAGGGAGGAGGGAATCGACGCCGGTGGGCCGAATCCACGGGGTCGGACCTTTCCAGCTACACCCGTTCACCGAGAAGCCGCAACGCGATGAATGTAGGCCATTAGCGAGTGTCACACAAGGGTTAGATTTCCACAATGGTACGCAATGTGTCACTCATTGAGCCGAATCGGCCCATGATTCCATGGCAGAGCCGCACGGTCGTTCCGCGCCCTGTTGCTCGGCTGAGTTCACCTCGACCTACCCCATGCCGCGATTCAATCGCCCGCTGGTAGCGGCATCCCGTTCGCCGAGACCCCACGAAGCGACCGATTGTAGAAGCAGGCCGCTTCGTCTATCACTGCAAGGCGTCGCCGCGTTCATATTGGGCAAAGCGAGTATCCGAGGCGGGCAGCTTGATGCCGATCGTCGAAAAGATCAACCAGAACGGCGAGGAGGGGTTACCGGGAACCAGCGTGTCCAGCAAAGGCTGACATGTTCAGTGGGAGACAGACCCACCGGGGGGAACAGTCAGGACCCCCGTAGCTTGAGTTGCCTCCGCGGAGGAAACGAACCGGAGGAAGCCAACTGACCAAGCCATCCTCAGGATGGTGAGCGAGTCACCGCGCCGTAACGGAAGTGAACCCAGAAGTGGCCTCGTCAGATAATAATCTCCGAAGGCCGAGCCCCTTGGTTCCGGGTGAAGGCAGCGCCGTCCGTCTCCCCTGGCGGTTCAGGATGCCCGCGATGATCGCATCGGCATAATGCACGGCCAGGCGACGGACCAAGGCGATCGTCTCCTCGTCAGTGCGGAGGGCGGGCGCGCTCCGGCGCCGGAGGCGCACCGCGAGTTCGGTGATCGCGCCACCCCGCCAGCGGAGCGTCAGCTGGGCGCGGGACTCGGCGCGCTGAACCGCGACGTTGACCTCTTCGAGCAGGGTGCGCAGCAACTCCTTGCGATCGCGATCCGTAGTGGTCGCGGCGGCCCACACCGACCCGACATCGGCGCCGAGCGCGCGCAGCAGCTCGCGCTCCTCGGGGAGCAGCACCCGTGGGCGGGCGTCACGGTGGCGAGGAAGGTCTGGGCCACCGCCTCGTCCAGTTGTGCGCCGCCGACGCGGAGGCAGTAGCTCCCCCGGCCATTGACGAGCAGACTGCTCGGACAGTAGTAGCCGGGTGTCCCGCGCTTGCCCTGGTAATAGGCCTTGAGCCGGCGCCCGCAGCGGCCGCAGGTCCCGATCCCTTGGAGGAGGGCGGCGCCTTCTCTCACGGCGCCCCCGGCCGTGTGGGAGCGTAGGCGGGTGTTGCCGGCGATGCGCGCTTGATTGCGTTCATAGGTCTTCAAGCCGATGAAGCCGGCATGGTGGGTGGAGAGCAACACTTCCCATTCCGCGCGCGGCAAGTGGCGGACGCGTTTCCGCAGGTGGCCCGCCGTATCGAGGTACCGCTCGTGCCGCGGTTTACCATAGACGTAGGCGCCTGCATAGACCGGACTGGTCAGGACGTGGTGGAGCGCCGTGTAGGTGGGCGTGACCCAGCGGAGCTCGGCAAGCATGTGGGACTGGAGCGGGAAGGAGAGCCCCTGGGCGCGGAACCACAGCTGACTCCTGTATCCCCGACCCCCCGTGTTACCGAGGTCAGATCGGTTCGCGTCTGTGTATTCTGCTTGAACCGCGAAGGATTGCCGAGTATTTTAGTCCTGTATAGAACAATCTTTTGGTGGTGTCATGCTGAGTGAGGCCATCCAGGATTATCTCAAAACGATCTACATGCTGCAGGAACAGGGCGGGGTGGTCTCCACCACCGCGCTGGCGAGGGCGATGGAGGTCACGGCCGCCCCTCGGCCACGGGCATGATGAAGAAGCTCGCCAGCCTCAAGCTGGTGCGGCACAGCCCGTATCAAGGGGTCGTCCTGAGCAAGGCCGGGCAGAAAATGGCCCTGGAAATCATCCGGCACCACCGGCTCCTGGAACTGTATCTGGCGGAGGCGCTGGGCTATAGCTGGGACAAGGTTCACGACGAGGCGGAGCGGCTGGAGCACGTCATCTCCGAGGAGTTCGAGGAGAAAATCTTCCAAGCCCTCGGCCGGCCGACCCGGGATCCCCACGGCGACCCGATCCCGGCGAAGGACGGGACGGGGCCCGCGGCGGACCATGAACGGCTGTCGGACCTGAAGTCGGGGGCGAAGGGGGTCATCCGGCAGGTGAGCGACAGCGATGCCGAGATGCTCAGGTACCTTGGCACCCGCGGTCTCGTGCCCGATACCGCCCTCGAGGTCCTGGACAAGGCGCCGTTCGACGGGCCGCTCATGATCCGGACGGGGAAGGCAGACCATGTGCTTGGGCGGCGGCTCGCCTCACACATCCGGGTCGTGCCGCACGTGGAACACGGGAAGGTTCGGCGCCCCCGAAAGGCAGGGGATGCCTGAATCGAGGATGGCATGACGGAGGCACCGCTGGGCGACTCGATCGCAAGCACATCAGGGACACGCGTCAAGATACAGGGCCGGCGGCGACCCGCCGGTTCATCAGTGAGGTGCGAGCATGAGCCAATACGTTGTGAACGGCCTGAAGTCGCTAATCGAGCGATGGTTATTGCCTCGACTGCGCCGGTTGCCGGACTTGCGTCGAGGCAGCGCGGGCGGGTGCGCACGCCCCCAGCAGGAGGACGCCAAGTCCCGAGAACACCTGTGACCCCTGCCCCGAGGGATAGTCGCCGGGTCAGGCCGGCTTCACGCCGCGTACTCTCGCCGGCGGGGGCGGGCAAATTGAATGGGGTGGACCCCAGCTCGGAGGTCCGGCGCGGGCTGGCTGTACAGATCCCCATTCGCAACGGGGAGCCGCGCGCCGCCCTATTTGACTTGGCTCCAGTCGGCCCGGGCCACAAGACCCCTGCAGTTGGGCGAGTCCAACCCCTTCGGTTGGCTCCCGCCATTGCCGAGGGGTGTGCATATCCTTGTGCTTCGCGCTCCAGTCCAAGTGGACGGGCACCTGATCCTCCGACCGTAATCAGTTCCACAGGTTGTCACACGTTCCGGCGGCAGTCGAAGCCCTGCATTGAGAGGTCCCATGGATAACCCCCCTCAATCCGCTTCCAAGTCCACGCTCCCCGAACCGCGGGTCGAGGTCAGGTCAGGTGATACGCGGACTGTCACCGGCGCTGACCGATCCGGGGGGAGCGCTGCCCCGCGTGCCTTCTCGCCTGGAGACGTCGGAGACGGCCTTACGCACGAGGACCTCGACCGGGCCCGGGATCGGCTCGCGGTCGAACGCGCCCGCCGGG
This sequence comes from Methylomirabilales bacterium (SeqCode), assembly GCA_044451055.1. Lineage (GTDB taxonomy): Bacteria > Methylomirabilota > Methylomirabilia > Methylomirabilales > 2-02-FULL-66-22 > 2-02-FULL-66-22. The sequence goes on along the minus strand of JBIOJT010000098.1, from coordinate 1,587 downwards.
TGGGGACGCACCGGTCCCTCCTCCAGCGCCTGCGGCCGCTCTGGCTGCTCGTGGGCCCCGGCATCCTGGTGTTTCTCAGCGAGAACGATGCCCCCAGCATGCTCTCCTACGCGGCCACGGGGGCCCGCTACGGGATTGGGTTCTTTCTGCCCTTCGTCCTGGTGACGTTCCTGGCGGCGTTTGTCGTGCAAGAGATGACCGTGCGCCTCGGGGCGGTGACCCATCGCGGGCATGCGGAACTGATCTTTGATCGCTTCGGCCGGTTTTGGGGCCGCTTTGCGATGGGGGACTTGATGGTGGGCAACTTTCTGACGCTCGTGACCGAATTCATCGGCATTCGTGCCGGCCTCGGCTTCTTCGGCGTGCCGCCCCTCGTCGCCGTCGGCGGGGCGATGCTCCTCGTGTGTGGCGTCATCCTGACCCCCCGGTACTGGACTTGGGAGCGCATCGCCTTGGGGTTGGCCGCCTTCAACGGGTTGTTCGTGCCCGCCGCGCTCCTGGCCCATCCCCAATGGGGGGCGGTGGGGCACGCCTTGCTCACGTGGTCCCCGGTCCCGGCGGAGGGGCTCGTCACGCCCAACACCATCCTGCTCATCATGTCCAATATCGGCGCCGGCGTCACGCCCTGGATGCTGTTCTTCCAGCAAAGCGCCGTGGTGGACAAAGGGCTGCAGGGGGGCGACATCCGGGCCGGCCGGGTGGACACGCTCATCGGGACGCTCGCGGCGGCCGTCTTTGGGATGGCGGCGATCGTCGCAACGGCGCCGTTGGCTGCGCACGGCATCAACGCCAGCGACTTCGAGGCCGCGCAGTTTGCCGAAGCGCTCCAGCCGCTGATCGGACGGGTCGGCGCGACGCTGTTCGCCCTCGGGATCTTCGAGGCCGGGCTGCTGGCCGCGATCACGATTGCCACGTCCTCCGCGTACGCGTTCGGGGAAGTGCTGCAGACGCCGCACAGCCTGAATCGCCCGCTCGGGGAGGCGAGATCGTTCTACGGCGTGCTGGTGCTGTCCGCCTGCGCGGCGGGGGCCCTGGTCTTGATCCCGCACGCGCCGCTCACCTACATCGTGTTGCTCGTGAACGTCATCGCCGTGCTCGCGATGCCGCCCGCGCTGCTCTTCCTCGTGCTCCTCGTCAACGATCGGGAGTTGATGGGCGTCCACGTGAACGGGTGGTGGGCGAATCTCGGCGCCATCACGGTGACGGGGCTGCTCATCTTGGCGGGGGTGGTCTACGGCCTCGTCACCGTCTTCCCGACGCTGCTCGGGGGCCGGTAGGGGGGCCAGGGGGGTCCCGCGATCACTGGAGAGGGAGAAAGACATGCCGCACGCGCCTCACACGCTCACGAATGAAGAACTGGCCAGCGCCATTGCGGGGGGCCAGCCGGAAGCGGTGCTGTCCCTGCTCGAACCGGATCAGTTGGTCGCGGCGAAGGCGCGGACCCGGTTTGGCCCCCGCCGATTGACCCGAGGGGTTCGGGCGCTCTTGTGGGGGTTGCGAATCTACGTCCTGGTCATGCTGGCCCTCGTTCTGCTCCAGGTCCTCCAGGCCGTGCAAGGGGCGGGGCATTGAGCGCCCAGCCCACGG
>JBIOJT010000097.1:0-13693 GCA_044451055.1 Methylomirabilales bacterium (SeqCode) | reverse complement strand
GGGTGCAGAGGGGTGGGCGTGAGGCGAGCGGTGCCTCCATGTGCGAGGACCGGGTGCAACCATGACTGACTGCGAGAGTGCCCGCGAGCGGCTACTCGCCTATCACGACGGGGAGCTGCCCGTGGAGGCGCGCCGCGCCGTGGAGGCCCACCTCCTGGCGTGCGCGCGCTGTGCGCAGGAGGCTGCGCTCATCGACGAGGCACTCCAGCGGGTTCAGGCCCTGCCCGTGCCGGAGCCGTCGGCGGGTTTCTGGGACACCTTCGACGCCGAGGTGCGCCAGCGGGTCGCCGAGGAGCGCCCGCCCCGGCTGCCATGGTGGGTGAAGGTAGCGGAGCGGTTCCGTGGCCTGGCTCCCCTGCGGCCCGTTCCGGTGTTGGCGGCCGCGATGGCGCTGGGACTGCTCCTGGCCGTCGGTCTCCTCCGCACCCACCGCGCGCCGCACGACTTGCCGCCGCTGGAGGCCTTGGCGGTCGGTGAGGATCTCGCCATCGGTCAGAACCTGGAGCTCCTGGAATCCCTCGACCTCCTGGAGGAGATCGACGTCCTGGAGCGCCTGGACGTCCTGCGCCAGTTCGACCCCACGGGCCGGCCCCGGGTGAGTTGAGGATGGCCATGCGGGTGTGGCGGCGGCTGGGCTCCGTGCTGATCGCCATTCTGAGTCTGGTGGCGTTCGTCGTCGCGGAGGCGGGGGCCCAGGAGCGTCGGCCCCCTCCCCCGCGCGACGAGGCCGTCACAGATGCGCGAATGCTGGCGGATCTGGAGATCCTCCGGGACCTGGAGCTGCTGCGACAGCTCGATCTCTTGCGGAGGATGGACGAGGCACGGAGCGAGCCGCCGCCCAGCGGCACCAAGACGGACGGGAAAGGGAAGCCATGAAACGGTTGTTCGTCCCTCTGCTTTCGGCGCTCCTGTTCTGGCTGGCCGTCCCCGGCCTGGCCCGGGCGCAGGCGCCACCCTCGGGGGGGACGCTCCAAGGCCTCGAGTCCCTGACGCCGGAGGAGCGTGCCCGGGTGCAGGAGAACCTGGAGCGCTGGAAGCAGCTCTCGCCGGAGGAGCGGCAGCGCATCCGGGAGAACTACGAGCGCTGGAAGCAGCTTTCCCCGGAGGAGCGCCAGCGGATCCGGCAGAATCTGGAGACGTTTCGCAAGCTTCCCCCCGAGGTTCGGCGCCGCATCCGCGAGAATTACCGGCGCTGGCAGCAACTGCCTCCGGAGGAGCGCACCCGGCTGCGGGAGCGCCTGGAACGCTGGCGCCAGTTGTCCCCCCAGGACCAACAGGCCATGCGCCAGCGCCTCCGGGAGTTCCAGCAGTTGCCCCCCGAGGAGCGCCAGCGCCTCCGGGAGAACCTGAAACGCTGGCGCGAGATGTCCCCCGAGGAACGCCAGCGGTTCCGCGAGGAGATGCAAAAGCGCCGGCAGAGCGGTGAGCTGCCGCCGCGCCCGCGCAAAGGCGATGGCGGAGCGCCGCCTCCCCCCCGGTCCAGTCCGTAGTCCTCTCCCGCTAGGCGCGCTGAGAATGCTCGGGTGTTCGATCGTTCGAGGGTTCAGTGGTTCCCGAACGCCCGAACTACCGAACGCGCGAACCCCCGAACGCCCTTCCGGTCGCATTCGCCTGGACGCCGAAAGTTTTCTTGCTGCCTCGTGTATTTCTGATAGCATGATCGCATGACGCGCAGACGTCGGGCGGTCCTGGCGGCGGCCCTCGCCCTGGCCGCACTCCTCCTCCTGGCGTGGCCCCTCGTGTGGGATGCGATCCTGAGCGGACTCCTCCTGGCCCAGGTGGCGACCCCGCTCGAGCCGGGGCCCCTCACCCGGATCACCGACGCGCCAGAGCGCCAGTCCGTCACCTTCCAAGGCGGCGGCCGACAGATGGTCGCCACGCTGTACCGGCCGGCCAGGAGTGGACGCAGGGCCAGGCCTGGCGCGGGCGTACTTCTGGTCCACGGCGTCAACGAGACCGGGAAGGACGATCCGCGGATCGTCTGGCTGGCGGATCTGTTGGCCCGATCGGGATTCACGGTCCTCACGCCGGACTTCCTGGGATTCAAGTCACTCACCGTCAGAACTTCCGATGTGGAGGAGATGGTGTCCAGCATCCAGTATCTTGCTGGCCGGCGCGAGGACGTCGGCGATGGGCGAGTCGGCCTGATCGGCTTCAGCTACGGGGCAGGGCCCACGATCATCGCGGCCGCCGACCCGCGGGGACGAGATCTGGTGCAGTTCGTCGTCTCCTTCGGCGGCTATTTTGACCTCCTGGACGTGATCACATTCGTCACCACGGGCTACTACGAGTTCGGCGATGTGCGGGGCCGGATCGCTCCCAACGAGTACACCCGCTGGATCTTCCTCCGGTATAATCTGGAATTGATCGGGAGCGCCCGTGACCGCGAGATCCTGCAGGAGATCACCGAGGCGAAGGCCAAGAATCCCGCGGTCGACGAGGGGCCGCTGGCGGCGAGCCTGGGGCCAGAAGGCTGGGCGGCCTACGAGCTCCTGGTCAACCGGGACCCCGCCAAGGTCCCCAGCCTGGTGAAGGCGCTGAGCCCGAGCATCCGGGAGCAGATCCGCTTCCTGTCGCCCTCGCGGGTGATCCGGGATCTCCGGGCGCGACTGTTCGTCGTCCACAGCGACCCGGATGACTTCATGCCCATGACGGAAAGTCTCAGGCTGGCGGCTGCCCTGAAATCCCGGGGCAACGTTCATCTGGCCCTGCTCAAGGTTTTCAGTCACGTGCAACCCAATTTCCCGAAGCTCTCGCTGGATAGCTTCTTCCGTATCTACATCCCGGAAAGTGGCAAGGTCTTCTGGCTGATCTTTGATCTGGTCCGACAGCGACATCAGGGAGGCTGGAGGTAGGGGAGGGAGCCATGGTGTTTGACTGTGCGATGCGGCGGGCACGCGTCCGCACTATGATGCAGCAGGAGGGGATGGACGCCTTGCTGCTCTTTCTGTCCTCGAATCTCCTCTACCTGGTGGGGTGGACCGATAACCCAGGGGAACGGTTCCTCGGCGCCCTCATCACTCCCGAGCGGGAGGCGATGGTCGTGCCTCGCCTGTACGCCGACGAGGTGGAGGCCCGCGCCGACGTGGCAGACCTGCGGGTCTGGGAGGAGCAGGCCTCGCCCTTCGAACTGGTAGCCGACCTGGCACGGGAGTTCGGCGTAGCGCGGGGGCGCTGGGCCGTGGACGACGGGATTCCATTCTCCATGATCAAGCGGCTGCAGGCGGCCATCCCCGGATGCACGCTGGTCCCCGCCTCGCACGTCATGGCACCCCTTCGGGCCCAGAAGGAGCCAGGGGAGATCGCACGGATGCGGGAGGCGGCCCGGATCACCCAACAGGCCGTGGCGGAGACGGTCGCCGAGGTTCGTCCGGGCCTGCCGGCGTGCGATGTGGCGGCTACCATCGAGGACCGCATGCGCCGCAAGGGGGCAAGCGCCTTGGCGGGGAGCATCGTCGCGGTCGGGCCGACTGCGGCGCTCCCCCACGCGAGGGCCAGCGACGAACTGCTTCAGGCCGGCCAGGTCCTCCTGATAGACGTCGGTTGCAGGTTCCAGGGCTACCGATCCGACATCACCCGTACCTATGCGCTGGGTGAACCACCGGCGAAGGTGCAGCAGGCCTACCGCGCCGTGTGGAATGCGTACGACGCCGCCCGCAGGCTCATCCGGCCGGGCATCCCACTGGGAGAGGTGGACCGGGCTGCGCGCGAGGTCATCACCAAGGCCGGCCTTGGACCGAACTTCATCCATCGCCTGGGCCACGGGATCGGGATGGACCCGAAGGAGGAACCGTATGCGGTGGCCGGGAATCCGGACCCGTGCATGACGGGACACACTTTCTCCGTGGAGCCGGGGGTGTACTTCCCAGGGGAGTTTGGCCTTCGCCTGGAGGACATCGTCGTCGTCACGGAGACGGGGAACGAGGCCCTGACCGATTTGCCGCGCGACCTCACTGTGCTTCCCGCATGAAAGAGTGTTCAGTGGCTCGACAGTTCGGTCGTCCGGTTGTTCTGCAGACATGGGAGCCCCCGAACCACCGAACACCCAAACGCTTTTGAGTCCTTATGAATATGCCTTCGACTGTCAGTCTGGGCCAGCGGCAGCGGGTGACCATCGAGCGGCTGGTCTTCCAGGGGAGCGGTCTTGGCCGGCTGCCTGACGGGCGCGTCGTCTTTGTGCCGTACACTGCCCCAGGCGACGAGGCGGAGATCGAGGTCAGGGAGGCCCGGGACGATTACGTCCGGGCGGACCTCGTCCGCGTCCTCACTCCCGCTCCCGGCCGCGCCACGCCCGCCTGCCGCTACTTCGGGACCTGTGGGGGATGCCACTGGCAGCACCTCACGTATGCCTCCCAGGTCGAGTGGAAACGGGACATCCTGCGTGAGCTGCTGGCGCGCGTGGGAAAACTGGGCGACATGCCGGTCTCGGCGCCGATCGCCCCGGCTGGCCCGTGGGAGTACCGCGCTCGAGCGCAGTTCAAGGTCTTCGCGGGCGGCCGGCTTCGCATCGGTTTTCACCAGCGGGAAACCCACCGGGTCGTGGACATTGACCGCTGCCCGCTCCTGGATGCCCGGCTGAACCGTGTCCTGGAGGTCCTGCGCCGCATGCGGGATCCCGCCCTCCCCAAGCTCTTCCCGCGCCTGCGGGAGATCTGGGTGGCCGTCGGGACCGGTGCCAGTCCTGGCGCCGGCGAGGTGGTCGTCTCGCTCTTCGCCCGCGCGCAGGACCGCGCCGCCATCCGGCTGGTGTTTCACAGGATCCAGGCGGAGGTTCCGAGACTGCAGGGCGTCGTCCTGTTGGATGGAGATCCGCGGCAGCACCCGCGCTTCGTGGACCGGCACGGCCAGGGGGCGATCCTGGAGCAGGTGGGCGACCATCGCTTCCGCGTGGACGCCACGGCGTTCTTCCAGGTGAGCGGTCTGGCGGCGGCGACGCTGACCCGCCTGGTGGTGGAGGGCGCGGCCCTGACCGGGACCGAGCGGGTTCTGGATCTGTACGGCGGGGTGGGAACCTTCACCGTTCCCCTGGCCCGCCTCACCAAGGAGGTCGTGGGGGTTGAAGCCAACGCCGCGGCGGCCGCCGACGCCGTCCACAATCTCCGCAGCAACGGATGTCCCGGAGCCCGGGTCGTCCAGGCCCAGACGGAGCAGGCACTGCCGGCGCTGGCGCAGGAGGGCCCCTGGGACCTGGTCGTCATGGATCCCCCTCGCCAGGGCGTGAGTCGACGCGTCCTCGACGCCATCACGGGAATGGCTGTCCGGCGCATCGTCTACGTCTCCTGCGACCCCAGCACGCTGGCCCGGGACCTCGGCGTCCTGGTGCCAGCGGGGTACCGGTGCACCGCGCTCACGCCGGTGGATCTCTTCCCCCAGACCTTTCACCTGGAGGCGGTGGCCGTCCTGGAGCGAATCCTCTGAATGATCCGCAGATTACGCAGATTCCGCAGATGAGCCCAGGCGCAACGCCAGTCTCCGGGTGGAAAGGGATGCTGGCTGCTGGCTGATCGCTGAGAGCTGATAGCCTACCATCGCCGCGCTTTTGGCTTTGCATCCGGGGAGACGTCCCCCATAATACGCCACGGTTTCATTCGGGCGCCGGCCTGGGGCGCCACACCTCAAGGGAGGAATGGATGAGCATCGCAGGGAAGTTCGTTGGCACCCTTGTCGTGATTGTGGGGCTGTTAGCGGCCACGATGCCCGACGAGGCGTGGGGACGGGCGGGAGGCGGCATGAGTTCCGGCAGCCGGGGCTCCCAGAGCTACTCCAGCCCGAGCCGGAGTTACAGCGCGCCCTCACAGCCAACGAGCCCAACCACTCAACCGTTCACGCAGCCGCAGCCTATGCAGCAGACGGCGCCCGCGGGCGGGTTCTGGCGATCCATGGCGGGCGGTCTTGCGGGCGGCCTCCTGGGCGGGATGCTGTTCCGCAGCCTGGGCTTTGGCGGGGCGTATGGGGGCGGCTTCGGCATGTTCGACCTGCTGCTCCTGATCGGGATCGGGTATCTAATCTTCTCGATCGTCCGCCGAAGCCGGACGGTGGAGGAGGCCCCGGCGACCGGCTATTACAGCCAAATGCCGGCCGACTCCTATGGCTCGACCGGCTCCCCCACAGCCACGCTGGAACCGACCTATGGCTCCGAGGATCTTGGACGCGGCCTGGCTCACGTCCGCCAGATGGATGCCCGTTTCGATGAGGCGGCGTTGCGGGAATGGTGCAGCGATAGCTTCTTCCGGTTCCAGGCGGCATGGATGCACCGGGATCTGGAAAAGCTCCGCCCCCTGTTGACCGAGGAGATGCAGGAAGTTTTCCGGAAACAGATCGAGGACCTGCGATCGAAGCGACAGATCAACAAGCTCGAGAACATCGCCGTGCGCTCGATCGAGGTGACCGAGGCCTGGCAAGAGCAGGGGCTGGACTACATCACCGTGCGGTACCTGGCGAACCTGCTGGATTACACAGTGGACGAGACCTCGGGGAAGATCGTGAGCGGAAGCGACGGCGAGCCGGTGAAGTTCGAGGAGTTTTGGACCTGGGTCCGACCCGTGGGACCGAATGCCTGGCGCCTGTCAGCGATCAATCAGGCTGGCTGACCTGCGTCAGACAGAGGCAAGCAGAATGACTCCCGTCATTTTGTGGCAGGCTGAGTGACGTTCGCATGGACTAAGGCATAGACGCCGCTCACTGGGGATAAAATGGCAAGGGCCTCCCAGATATGCAGGGAGGCCCTTGTTGTTTCTGACTGAGGGTTGTGACTCTAGCCCTTCAGATACTTGTTGAACCAGGCCAGGCAGCGAGCCCAGGCGTCCTTGGCCGTCTCGGGACGGTAGCTCGGACGATAATCGGCATTGAAGGCATGGGGTGCCCCTGGGTACTCAATGAACTCCGCGGTCGTCCCTGCCGCTTTCAGGGCGGCCTCCATCTCCTTCACGTCGGCCACGGGGATCCCTGGTCTGCTTCCCCGTAGAGGCCGAGGACGGGGCATTTGATCTGTGCCGCGACATCCAGCGGGCCGACGGTCCGGATGCCTGGGGTCTTCGCGGGCTTGATCGGGCCGTACCAGGCGACGGCGGCCTTCATGTCCTGATTGTGGGCGGCGAAGAGGAGGGTGTACATGCCACCCCGGCAGAACCCCGTCACACCGATCCGATCGGCACGGGCGGAGGGATGTCTCTTGGCGTAGGCCTCGATGGCGTCGAGATCGCTCATGACCCGCGCATCCGGCACGGAGTTCACGACTTTCATGACCGACGCCTGATCTGGTAGTTGTAGCACGCCTCCTTCACGGGCGTACGGTTCGAAGGTGATGCCCAGGAATCCTGCCTTCGCGAAGCGGCGCGTGACATCCTTGATGTGCTCGTGCATGCCAAACACTTCGGGGATGACCAGGACGACCGGGAACTGCCCCGGCCCGGTGGGTCGCGCCTCATAGAGGGGGACCTGGAAATCCCCGTTCCGTACCTTGGATTCTGCAACGACCAGTCCCTCGGTCGAGGTGGTGATGATCTGCCCTGCCACGGGTGTGGCGGCGACGGCGAACCCGGCCAGACTGACCCCGGTGGCGGCAGTTCCGGCCAGAAACTGGCGTCGAGACAGATCCTGCTTGGCGTTGGCAATCCAATCCTTCGTCTCGTCCATGTACTCCTCCTCTTGACTGTGCAGGGGAGCAGAGGAGCCGGAGTGCAGAGGCGACTGCCCCCGTCGGCTTTCCCCTCTGCTCCGCTGCCTTTCGGCCCCTCGGCTAGAATTCGACGGTGTCCCCCGGCGCGGGCGCTAGGAGCTTGATCTGCGGATTCAGCGCCTTCCGGAATGCCTCCACCGTTCCGGTCAGCACCGGGAATGTCCCGTAGTGCATCGGGATGACGGTCTTCACCCCCCACAGGCTCGCGGCTTCTGCAGCGTCCTCCGGTCCCATGGTGAAGCAGTCACCGATGGGGAGCATCGCCACGTCTGGCTTGTACCGCTCGCCGAACAGCTTCATATCACCGTAGAGGGCCGTATCTCCGGCGTGCAGGATCCGCAGGCCGTTCTCCAGGTGGATGATGAACCCGACCGGCTCCCCGCCAGGAATCACGGAGGTGATCTTCGTCTGGGGGTCCGTATAGCTGACCGTGGAGCTGTGATCGGCGCGGACCAAGGTCACCTTGATGGGTGTTCCCGGGATCGCCGTGGCGGTCCCCCCGACGTTCATGCGGACGAGGTTGGCGGCCGGAATCCCCTGGTTTCCAAAGTAGGTGGACAACTCGGCAATTGACAGGACACGGGCGTTGGTCTTCTTGGCGACCTCCACCGTCTCCCCCAAGTGGTCCGCGTGTCCGTGGCTGAGCAGGATGAGGTCGGCCCTGTCCACCTATTTGGCGTTGGCCGGGGCCTTGGGGTTGCCGAGCCAGGGGTCGATGTAGATGGTCTTGCCGCCGGGGGTGTCGATCCGGAAGACCGAGTGGCCGAGGTAGGTGGCCCGGGCCCTTCCGCCGGTGGCGCCGCCGGAGGCCTGGGCGACCCGTACGGGATCGGTGTTGGCGAAGGCCTCGCCGAACGAGGCGACTGCCAGGGCGCAGCCGCAGGTCAGATTCTGGAAACCGCGCCGGGAAACACCTGCATGGGTACATGCTTCCTGTTGCATACGTCCCTCCTTCTAGGTTGCATGGAGTCAGGATCGGGAATGGGTTGGCGTCGCGCTTGGTCCAGAAAAGTGGCATAGGCCACACAACTAACAATTCCTTGGCAATCCGGTTCATTCTGCCCAATACTGTCGGAAGCAGAACGGTTCCAATCAGCAGGAATACCGGACAGCCCTCGCCATTCCCTCGGTGCCAATTGGGAAGGGAGATGATGGGGTTCGGGATCGACCCCGCGCACTTCGGGATCATGATCATCGCCAACCTGGGGATCGGTTACGTCACGCCGCCGGTCGGGACCTGCCTCTATGTCGCGTTCCGCATCTCGAAGGAACCGCCCGATCGCGTGATCAAGCCGCTGGTGCCCCACCTGCTGGTCATGGTCGTGATGCTGGCCGTCGTCACCTTCGTCCCCGACCTGACGCTCGTGGTCCCGCGTCTGCTCTATCGGAAGTAGCTCCAGAGGCGCTCCAGCCTCTGCGGACGGCGGGCGCCCGCAGTCTCTCGGCCTGCTACTGCTCTTCGGCTTGACCGCCCCCCGCGGCCGTGCTACACGGCTATTCGCGGTGGGCTCTCCAGGTGAGGGCCCAGGACAGGCCCTGATGGGCCCATTCCGGGACCCGGGCGCAGGGGTCACAACCTCTGCTGCCACGATTAGTCAGGTGGACCGGCAGGCGCCGGCACGGCTCGCGCCCGCTCGCGTGCCTGCGCACCTGCAGCTCAGCCATCGCCCCATTAATCCCCGATGCCGGACGGCAGAGGCGACTCCGATGAGCGATGTTCTCGTACGCATCAAGCGAGCGGTCCTCGCCGGACGCTTTGCCTTCAGTGAGAAGGCGCGGATCGAAATGGAGGCGGACGGACTGACCGAGTCCGATGTTCCCGAGTCGATCATCAATGCCGGTGCCATCTAGAAGCGGCTTCGCTAGCGCAGCCCGTTCCGCTCGCGTCGGTGGGAGTACCTGTATGTCATCCAATCCACCACCTTTGACGGCGTGATGGTCTACTCCAAGGGCAAACTGATCACCGAGAGGGGGGAGGACAGGTTCTACAGGCGATCGAGGGGTACCCGCGAAGAGGGTACGACAGTTCGGACTGCCACAGGAAGGAGGAACAGCATGGGCCAGATCAGATCGGTAGCACTGAGCCTACTAGCCGTCGTGGTTGTTGCCGGTTGCGCGTCTGGTGGGTGGCCTTTCACCCGTCAGGATGCTGGCGGCGAAACTGGCCGAGGCTTGGTCGGAGCGTGGCTCGTGTCAGCCAGTCGCCCCGGGGGTCAGGGTGTAACACTCCTCACGTTCACGTCTGACGGAACGTTCTTCCGAAGTGGAGATACGCACCCGATACTCAGCGTAGCCCATGGCGTTTGGAAGCGGATCAGCGATAGAGAGTATGATGCGACATACATCGCCCTGCGGTTCGACCAGAACAGGAGGTTCGTTGGAACCCAGAAGACCCGGATACGCATTACTCAAGGTCCTGGCGACGATGAGTTCACGGGCCTGGCGAAGGTGAGCCTACTCAACCTGAACGATAAGGAGGAGCGGGCGTCTGAAACGCGACTTGCGGGAAAACGGATTCAGGTCGAGCCTTTCTGACCGCACGTTCTTGAGCGTTGTTTTGCCGCGATGGCCGAGTATCGAGATTGTTTCGACATCGGCAGTTGTTGGGTGCAGGCGGCGGCAACCGTTGGGATACGGGACGTCGCAGTCTGAGTCGTCTTGTGTCGACAAGGGACCGGTACCCATTGAGGGCGAACTCATTGATGCGCTCACGTTGGGCAGGGGAAAGCCGGGTCACGCCGGGAAGAGGTCGGCGGAGAGGCCGAGGTCCGTGAGGACGGCCGCCACCTTGGCCCAGGCCTGCTCGCTGAAGGCGATTCCCTCGCGCGCTCGTCGCGCCGCTTCCTGTCGCGATCCCTCTCCGGGGATGTGGACCGAAGGGCCCCCGGGGATCGGCTTGGCGCTCTTGATGTACGCGATCAATTGATCCACCTTGGATCGGAACTCGTCCGGCGGCAGGAACCAGGACACATCCAGGGCCAGGATGAACATCCCGTTCATCTCCTCCGGGCCCGGATTCGGCCGGGCGAAGCCGGCGCCTGACAGGATGCCCGCCAGCACTTCCACCGCCAAGCTCAACGCAAAGCCTCGGTGTCCCCCCGCGGGCAACAAGGCTCCAAGTGGCTGGGTGAACAGACACGCGGGGTCCGTCGTCTGCTTTCCGGCGGCATCCATGAGCCAGCCGGGGGGTGCCGCCTCTCCCCGCAGAAGGAGCTGGCGGACCTTGCCCTGGGCGGCGGCGCTGGTGGAGAAGTCGAAGAGGATCCCCGGCCCCGCGCCGCCCGGGATCCCCATGGAGATCGGGTTCGTGGCCAAGCGGGGCTCCATTCCACCCCAGGGAACGACGCACTGGCCCGCGCCCGAATCGTTCACCGCGACGAGCCCGATGAGCCCGGCTTCCTGGATGGCCTCGGCATAATCCGCCAGGCGGCCCACGTGGTTGCAGGCCATCACCGTCACCACGGCGATCCCGCTCTTCCGCGCCTTCTCGATCGCGACCCCCGTGGCGAATGTGGCGACCACCTGGCCGAAGGCGTACCGACCATCCACCTTGGAGGCGAAGGCCGTTTGAGCGCTCACGACCGGGCGGGCGCCCGGGTGGAGCAGGCCCGCCTTCCACCACTCGTGGTACTGGGCCAGGCGGAACACCCCGTGAGAATCGTAGCCGCAGAGGTTCGACCGGACCAGGGCCGTGGCCACCAGCTCGGCATCCTCCGGGGAGGCTCCCATCCGCTCGCAGGCATGCGTGACGAGGGCACGGAGGATGTCGGGAGACAGGCTCTTCATGCTGGCCCCCCAGTCGGAAAGAATCGCAGCGAGGTCGCGAGGATCGGCCACAGATCGCGGAGATCCCCCCGAGGAGGATCTTGCGAGATCAATCTGCGGGATCTGACACTTCAGCCGGCGTCCTGGGTCTTGGTCACTCGGCCGTGCGACCGGACCGCGGCAGATTGGTGGCGATCTCGATCAGGTGGCCATCGGGATCCTGGAAGTACGCCGTTCGCTGTCCCCAGGACCGGTCCTTGGGCGCCCCCAGGAACGCCACGCCGCGCAAGGACAATTCGCGGTGGACGCGGTCCACGTCCTCGACCAGCAAGGTGACGGAGCCCTCGTGGGCGCCAGGCGCGGGCCGGGCCGCATGTGCACTCCCCGCCAGGTCGGACACCCGCGAACGGGCCAGCAGGGCGAACCTGGATCCCTCGACGGCCAGCTCCACGTATCCCTCGGCTCGGAAGCGCACGGGCAGGCCCACCTTGCCCACGTAAAAGGCCAACGTTCGCTCCAGGTCCTCCACGAACAGGACCACGTACCCCAGGCAACAGAACATCGGCTCCTCCTCTGCTCTACAATTATTGAGTTATTGAGGGGGGACAACCTTCCGTTACGACGACACCCCAGTCACGCGCGCATTGGATAGCTCACTCGGCCTTTTCTGTCAAGCAGACGGCTGCCCGGATCAGCGAATCAGCCGGCGGCGAACTAGGCGGGCGGCGAGCAGGGAGGCCACGATGATGGCAGGGACCAGCCACACCAGCGGGAGGAGCGCTTCCGGGACCGGCTGCCCCTGCATCAGGGCGCGGGCGGCGCGCACGGCGTATGTCAGCGGCAAGAACCCGGCCAGTGCCCGAGCCCAGCGCGGCAGGGACTCCAGCGGGAAAAAGACCCCGCAGAAGAGAAACATGGGAGTCACCACCAGGGTCAGGTAATAGTTGAAGAACTCGAAGCTCTTCGCCAGCGCCGCCACCACCAAGGACAGGGCGGCAAACAGCAGGGCCAGGAGCGCGACGACGACGGGAACCGCCAGAGACCAGGGGGATCGCGTCAAGCCGAAGAGCGCGACCACGACCAGCATCATCGTTCCATTGAAGGTCGCCTTGCTGGCCCCCCACAGTATGTCGCCCGCCACGACGTCCTCGAGGCTCAGCGGGGTGGTGATGATGGCCTCATACGTCTTCTGGTGGACCATGCGGACATAGGCGCCGTACGTGCACTCGTAGGCCGCGGCGAACATCGCCGAGGACATGACCATGCCGGGGGCCACGAACTCCACGTACCGCATTCCGCCAATCGTTCCCACAAGCGTTCCCAAGCCGAAGCCAAAGCCTAGAAGGTAGAGCAGCGGCTCGCCGATACTGGGGCCGACCAGGCTCGGAAGAGAGTATTTCCGGAACACCGCCAGGTTCCGCTCCCAGACCCGCACCGCTCTCCACGTCGGCCAGAGCAGCGTCATAAGAGACCTCAGAGCAAACCACAGATTACACAGATTGCGCAGATTTTCCGAGGGAGGTTCTTCCGGGGAAATCGGCGTAATCTGCGAAATCTGCGGTTAAGTTAGGGGTCGTCCTTTCTCTACTCCTGCAAGCCGCGACCGGCGAGCTTCAGGAATAGGTCCTCCAGGCTGGCGGGCCGATGCAGGAGGTGGGGCAGCCTCAGGGCGCTGAGGGTCGGCAGGAGCGCCCGGCCGTCGTCGCAGTAGAGGTACAGCGTATCCCCGGCCTGCTCCCAACGGAGGCTTCTGCCGTCGAGGGCCGCGAGGGCGTCGCGATGCAGAGACGTGCCCCCGCGAATCTCGATGACCTCTTCCCCGATCTCGGCGTGGACCAGCTCCATGGGTGGACCCTGGCGCAGGATGCGTCCGGTGTGCATGAGGGCAACCCGGTCGCAAAGCTGCGCGGCCTCCTCCATGTAATGGGTTGTCAGCACCTGGGTGACCCCTTGAGCTTTCAGCGTTCGCAAGCGCTGCCAGACCAGGTGTCGGGCCTGGGGATCCAGCCCGGTCGTGGGTTCGTCGAGGATGAGGAGCTCTGGCTGGTTCAGCAGGGCACGCGCGATCAAGAGGCGCCGCTTCATCCCCCCGGAGAGTTCGTCCAGGGGGCTCGTGGCGCGAGCCGCCAGCCCCACGAATTCCAGGAGGTCGGTCGCACGGCGGCGGGCCTCGGCCCGCGGGACGTCGAAGTACCGGGCGAAGACCAGCAGGTTCTCCCACGGGGTGAGATCCGGGTCCAGATTCTCCTC
>JBIOJT010000096.1:0-13720 GCA_044451055.1 Methylomirabilales bacterium (SeqCode) | reverse complement strand
CGGCCAGCCGGTTGCTGTTGGAGCTGTTCCGCGACCCGATGACCAGGATCACCTGCGCCCGCCGGGCGATGGCCTTCACGGCCATCTGGCGGTTCTGAGTGGCGTAGCAGATGTCGTCCCGGGCCGGCGCGGTGATCCTGGGAAAACGCTCCCGCAGCGCGCCGATGACGGCCGAGGTGTCATCCAGGCTCAGCGTGGTCTGGGTGATGACGGCGATGCGGTCCGGGTCGGAGACCTGGAGGGCCTGGGCCTCTTCCACCGAGCCGATCAGGTGGATGTGCTCGGGCGCGTGGCCCATGGTCCCGATGACCTCGTCGTGGCCCTCGTGGCCCACCAGGACGATCGGCCGCCCGTCTTGGGCGAACCGGACGGCCTCGTGGTGGACCTTGGTGACCAGGGGGCAGGTAGCATCGATCACCTTGAGGCCACGATCCACGGCCCGCGCGCGGACCTCGGGGGAGACCCCGTGGGCGCTGAAGATGACCGTGGCGCCGTCGGGCACCTCGTCCAGCTCATCCACGAAGATGGCCCCCTTGGCTCGCAGTTCATTCACGACATGGACGTTGTGGACGATCTCCTTGCGGACGTACACGGGGCCGGGATAGAGATCCAGGGCCAGGTTCACGACATCTATAGCGCGGTCTACTCCGGCGCAGAAGCCTCGCGGCTTCGCCAGGAGCAGCTTCTTGACAGACATGGTTGCCCCCTCAAGGCGTACGCGTGTGAGCCACATACGGACCCGAGGCACACTAGACATTTTGCCCGGTGTTGTCAACCGCTTTTGTCCCGCTTTTGTCCCGAAAAACCGACAGCGACAGGCGAGAACCACCTGAGTGGCGACAGAGAGAGCGACAGGGACAGCCAATGCCGGCAGCGAAGGGAGCCTTTTCGCTGTCCCTATGCCTGTCGGATCTCGGTCGTGGGAAAAGGGTTGACACCCCTCGCTTGGCTCCCGTATAAGAGCAACACCCTCTCCTCCGCGCTGTGATGCAACCTGTGCGCCCCCCTGGAAGGAACATGCCGGCATGAGCTTCGCGATCGAGACCACGAACCTCACGCGCCGCTTCGGGGCCGTGACGGCCGTGGCGGGTCTGAACCTGGCCGTGCAGACGGGGGAGATCTTCGGTTTCCTGGGCCCCAACGGCGCCGGCAAGACCACGACCATCCGGATGCTCTGCGGCCTGCTCCTGCCCAGCGAGGGCAGCGCGCGCGTGGCCGGGCTGGATGTGGCGAGCGACGCGGAGGCCGTCAAGCGGCTGGTCGGGTACATGCCCCAGCGGTTCAGTCTCTACGGAGACCTGACCGTCGAGGAGAACCTGGACTTCTTTGCCGGCGTGTACCGGTTGTCCGGACCCAGGCGGCGGCAACGGGTCGCGGAGACGCTGAAGCGGGTGGGCCTGACCGAACGGCGTCGCGACCTCACCGACCACCTGTCGGGCGGCCTCAAGCAGCGGCTGGCCCTGGGGTGCGCCCTGGTGCACTCGCCGGCGATCCTCTTCCTGGATGAGCCCACGGCTGGCGCTGATCCGCCGTCCCGCCAGCGGATCTGGGATCTCCTCTACGACGCAGCGGGCGAGGGCCGCACGATCCTGGTGACCACCCACTACGTGGAGGAGGCGGAGCGCTGCCAGACCATCGGCTTCATGCACCGGGGCCGCTTCATCGGCGCCGGCTCGCCGGATCAGTGCAAGGCGGACATGGCCGAGGATCTCCTGGAGGTGGACGCTCTGCCCGTGATGGAAGCGGCGGCGGTCGCGCGGGGGCTGGAGGGCGTGACGGGCGTGAGCGTCTACGGCCACACGCTTCGCGTCTTCTCCAAGGCGGCCACGCACCTCCGCCACCATCTCCACGAGGTCCTCACCGCGCGCGGGATCGCAGTGAAGACCATCCGGGCGGTGACGCCCACCCTCGAGGACGTCTTCATGTCCCTCACCCGGGACGCCTCGGACGGGAACGGGGGCCGATAGGTCATGCTCGCGGTCATCGGCCACGTGGCGCGCAAGGAGGCGCGGCAGATCTTGCGGGATCGCCGGACCTTCGTGCTTCTGCTGGTGATGCCGATCGTGCTCACCTTCCTGTTCGGCAAGGCCATGGAGACGGGGGAACTGCGCCAGATCCCGTCGGTCATCCTCAACCAGGACGGCTCGCCGGAGAGCAACGCCATCATCACTGCCTTCAGCACCTACGACGAGGTGGATATCCAAGGCAAGGTGGGGACGCTCCAGGAGGCGCAGGACCTCCTGGCGCAGGGGAAGGTCAAGGCGGCCATCGTCATCCCTCAAGGCTTCATGAAGCAAATCGAGGCGGGGGAAAAGGCGCAGCTCCAGCTCCTCCTGGACGGCACGGACAACAACTCGGCGCCCATCGTGGAGGGCGTGGCGCAGCGGGTCATCCAGCGCTACAACGCGGAGCGGGCGGTGAAGGGGCTGTGGGCGCGCGGGGTGCGCCCGGACCGCGGAGAGCAGATCATCCAGCCCGTCTTCGTCAAGACGGAGATCCGGTACAACCCCGGGCTCCGCTATCTCAGCTACGTGATGCCCGGAGTCATCGGCCTGACCCTGCAACTGCTCACCGTGATGCTGATGGCCGTCAGCATCACCCGCGAGCGGGAGAAGGGGACGTTGGACCAGCTCATGGCCTCCCCCATCACCCGGTCGGAGCTGATCCTGGGGAAGCTGCTCCCGTACCTCGGCATCTCCCTGCTCAACGTGGTCACGATCCTCTTCGTGGCGGACCGCTGGTTCAACGTGCCCGTGCGGGAGCGCCTGCCGCTGCTGCTTGCCTTCTGCTTCCTGTTCGTCCTCACGTCGCTGGCCACGGGTCTCCTGATCTCCGCGGTCTCCCGGTCCCAGTTCCAGGCGATCCAGATCGCCGTCTTCTACATCCTGCCGGTCTTCATGCTCTCCGGCGCGTACGCTCCGATCGAGGCCATTCCCCAGGCCATCCGACCCATCTCGTACCTGTTCCCGCTGATGTACTTCTGTCGGGCGGTGCGGGCAGTCACCTTGCGGGGGGCCAGCTTCCTCCTGGTGTGGAAGGACTTGGCCATCCTCGGCGGGTTCGTCCTGATCTTCCTGTATTGGGCCGTCCTCAGCTTCAAGAAACGCGTCGCCTGAACTTCCAAAAACCGACGGCGACAGCGAATTCCGACAGCCAAAAAGACCCCCATGGCTGTCCCTGTCCCTGTCGGAGATCGGGGTCAAGGCGTCCGGGTGGACAGGAACTCCGCCTCATCGAACTCCTCGGCGGCCAGCTCCGTGAGAGCGATCCGGTCGTAGACATGGCCCAACATCAGGTGCAGGCCCGGCTCCTCCGGGTCGGCGGCGATGGCAGCCAGCAGCTCCTTCCGGGCCTCGGCGTACAGTCCCTGCTCGAAGAGAAATCCCGCCCGCATCAGGATCACGGTGTTCTCCGGATAGCCCGGCAGGGCCGACGGATCGAGCGCGGCCAGATTCTCGCGGATCGGTGCCATCTCGGCGGCCGACAGAATCGTGAACTGTCCGTGCTGGACGGGGAAGTCCTTGGCCTCCAGCTCCCAGCGGTAGAGTACCCCGGGAACGAGAGGCGGCGCGCTCGGGGGATAGGGGAGCGGCGCCCGAGGCGGGTTGTCCTGCTCCCAGACCTTCCCCTGTGGGCTGAAGAGTCGGACCGTATAGCGCAACCGGTCGGAGCCGGCCCACTCCAGGATGGGCGGTCCCAAGAGCTTCCCATCACGCGGGGAGAGGAGGAGGGGAGGCTGCTTGACGCTCCGGGTGGCCAGCGGGACATAGGTTAGGTCCTTCTTCTTTCCCATCAGGAATCGGGTGAGATTCGCCACCAGCTCCGATGTCCTGCCACCCGGGCCCGCCACCCGGGCCTGCAGCGTGTAGGGCGAATTCGCAGCCGAGACCGTGACCGTCCCCTGGCCGCCGGTGAACATGAGCACGACTGTGGCGTTCCGAGTGGCCCGGACCTGATCGCCCGGTCGCAGGGAGAGAAGGGGCAACGGGGCCCTCCAGTCCGCCTCGGCCGCCAGCTTGACCCGCACCTCGCCCTGTCCGGTCCGGATCTCCGTCACGACGGCGACGGGGTCTCCGGCGGCCGCGGCAAGGCCGCTCGTCGGCGCCAGAACGGCCAGGGCCCCCAGGATGAACCACCATCGCGCACCCATAGACGCCTCCTTTGTGGGCCCTCGGCGACTTCCGTGAGGGCCACGACTTCGTAGACCTTGACGGCTTGGCGGCGGCCCTTCACCTTCACCTCGCCGCAGTCCTTGACCTCCACCCAATCCTTGACGGCCGCGTACGTGTCGCCGGTGATGAGGAGCGTGGTGTGGAGCTCCTTGTTCAACCCCTCGACGCGGGCGGCCACGTTCACCGCGTCGCCCACGACCGTGTATTTTTTCCGCTTGGGTGATCCCACGTTGCCGGCGAAGACGGTCCCAGTGTGGATGCCGATCCCCATCTTCAGGGTGGGGAGCCCCCGGGCCTGCCATCCGACGTTCAGTGCTGCCAGCGCCGCCTGCATCTTTCGAGCGGTCCGCACGGCGTCCAGGGCGTGCTCCGGATCATCCACGGGAGCGCCGTAGATCGCCAGCACGGCATCGCCGATGAAGTCATTGACGATCCCTCGGTGTTCCTGGACGGCCTCCACCATCACGGGAAAGTACTCATTGAGCTGCCGGGCTACCTGGTCTGCGGTCATGGCCTCGGACAGCGTGGTGAAGTCGCGTAGATCGGTGAACATGATCGAGACTGTCCGGCGCTGCCCCGCCAAGGCGGGGTCGTCGCGATAGACCCGATCGGCCACCTCTCGCCCGATGTACTGGTGGAAGGAATGGCGGATCCGGCGCCGCTCCATGGCGTCGTGCAGACTACTGCTGAGGCGAATCGCCAGGATCGGCGTCAGGAAGTCGAACCAGTGGCTGTGCTGCGCGACAGTCCAGATGCCGAGGCCAGCGGTCACCAGGGCCGCGCCCGCCAGCGAGATGAGCATGGCTCGGTTCGGCCGAACCACGGCGAAGAGGGCGCCGAGGAGGAGGCACAAGACGAACTGGAGGAGCAGGCTGGTGCCCCAGGCGATCGGCTGGATCTGACTCCGGGTGAGCAGCGTGTGCAGGATGTTGGCGTGGATCTCGACCCCGGACATGATCCCGCGCGGCGTCGGGTAACTGTCACGGCTCTCCTCGAAGGTGGCGCCAACCAGGACGATCCGGTCCCGGAGCGGGTTGTCCCGGGCGATGTCCTGACCGGAAACGCCGATGTGGTACACGGCGTCGCTGCTGATGGTGAGGAAGCTGCCGGCCGGGCCGATGAAATTGGCCTTCCAGTCGTCGTCCCGGAAGAAACGGAGTGGCGAGTCCTCGATGAACTTGCCTTGCGCCTCGTCCCACTCTGGCAGGGAGAGTTCGATCGGCTCCGGCCCAACCAGCCTGCGAGCCAGCGCTGCGACATCCTGACCACCCAGCCGCGCCAAGAGGGCCAGCGACAGCGAGGGGAGAAACTGTCCATCCGGCAGCGGGACGGCCAGCGGGATGCGCCGGAAGAAACCGTCCTCGTCCTTGGGGACTTCAGCGAAGCCGGAATCCGCTTCCAGCCAAGCATCGTACAGCTGCCGGGGGCGGAAACGGATTTCACCCCCTGGAGCGGGCACGGGCGTGAGCGTTCGGGCCACGACCACGGGCACGACCGGGTCACCCGGTGCGCCGCGCATCGCTGCGCCCAGCTCACGGTCCTCGGCCGGCAGCGTGGGCCGCCGCAGGTCAATGTCCAGGCCGATCAGGCGCGCCCCGCTCTTCCGCAGGCCTCGGATGATACCGGCCAGGTAGTCGCGAGGGAGGGGCTGGCGTTCGTTGAGGTGATGGAAGGCGGTTTCATCAATCGCCACGAGGGCGATCTCCGGCGCGCGCGCCCTGCCCTGGGCCCAGAAATAGAGATCCAGAGCCTTCCCCTGGTAGCCGGAGAAGTAGCCCAGGGACGTGGCCGCGGCGACCCCGGCGCTGGCCAGGAACCCCAGGGTCAGGCCCAACAGAAATCGGCGCTGGCGCGAACGGAGTTCTGGCAGACGGATGCGCACGAGAGTCTCTCAACCTTTTCTAAGAGCGTTCGACTGTTCGGGTGTTCGAGGGTTCGGTAGTTCCGGAAACCATCGAATCACCGAACCATAAAGCTCTCGAACCACCGAACTGTCGAACCATCGAACCGCCGAACGCATTTCGCGTCACCGTGCCTCGCCGGTCAGTTGATACGCAGCCCAGTAGTAGGGATGCGGGTACCTCGCCAGCGTAGCGAGTTGGGCTTGACGCAGCGACTCCCCTTTGGGTTGGCCTGCCCGGAGGTTCTGATAGAAGGCCCGCATGAGTTCAAAGCTGGCGCGATCGTCCACCATCCACAGGGTGCTGATGACCGAGGGGGTGCCGGCGTAGATGAAGGCGCGGGTGAGGCCGACGACTTCGTCCCCTTGGGTCAGCTTCCCCAGGGACGTGTCGCAGGCGGAGAGGATGACGAGGGAGGCATGCAGGTCCAGTCCGAAGACCTCCTGAACCTCCAGGCGGCCCGTGTCGGTTCCTTCTGGCCGTAGGAGCAGGGCAGAGCCGAGCGGATCCTGTTCGTCCAGATCCGCATGCATGGCGAGGTGGATCAAGGACTCCGCATTCAGATAGCGTTCCGCCCGGCCTCTTGTGGCCTCCTTCCGGACGAGCACGGTTGCCCCGGGGAAGAGTCGTCCTACCTCGCGAACTTCGCGTTCGGCGTAGAAGAGATTCAGGGTCGGATCTTCCAGATCGGGGTTGCCAACGGCGAGGGCCCCGGTCGTGGCTGCCTGCTCCTTCTCCCGGGTGAACTGCATCAGGCTGGCGCTGCTCAAGTAGTACATCAGGCTGTCCTGCACCAGATACCGGCCCGGGGCCGACATCAAGGCGTGGAAGGGTAGGTAGTGCAGCACGCGATGGGGAACGATGATGAGTTCGCGGGGGAGACCGGCCGGAAGGGCCGGCGCGAGTAGCGTCCGGTAGAGATCGAGCGCGGCCCGTTGGAGTTCCTCGGCCCGCCCGCGGGAGGCGATGAGCTCTCTGAATCGGCTCACAAGCCGGATGAGTTCGGCCTCTCCGATCCGCAGGCCGAAAGCGCGCAGGCTGTCGCGGCTGACGACCCAGACCAGCGTCCGCCCCCCGCCGACGAAATACTCCAGCAGGACGGCTTCGGGTCCGAGCAGGCTCTGCACCTCGGATAGCGTGAGCGGCTCGACGGTCATGAGGGAGGCCTGTTCGCGGCTCTGAGTCCGGACCCGGGAGAGGAAGGCGCCATACGCTTGGCGGGCGAGGTCCAACTCCCGTCGGAGGGCAGACTGGTCGGGCGGAGTGGTATCCTCCATGTTCCCTTCCATGCTATCCCGGAGAGCCTCGCGCGCCTTGAGCTGGGCGATCCGCTCCTGCAGGGCCTTCTCCTCGGCGATGAGCCCCGCGCTCCGACCCTTGGAGAGGCTCACGCGGTTGCCCAGGAGATCCAGGAAGGCACGGGCCCGAGCCCGCTCGCTCATGTCGAACGCTTCAGCCAGCTTCCCCTCGTCGAAGAGCACTTGGATGAGCTGGGCGTAGGCCCCCATCTTGTCCTCAACGAAGGCTTCCCGGTGCTCCTCGGACTGGAGCTGAGAGCGCATATCCTCGATCCCTGCCACGGAGTTGCGAAGATATTTTTCCGCTTCGGGGAGGTTGCCCATTTGGCGATACACGAACCCGAGGAGCCTTTCAGTCATTGCCACAAAGGAGGGCTCCTGCCACAGCCGGAGGGCTTCCCGGAGGTGGCCGGCTGCAGGCTCGAATTCACCCTGGTCGGCGGCAATCCTGCCCAGACCCAACTGGGCCAGGGCCATGGCATGCGGCTTCTCAATCTGTCCCCACGCCTCCAGCAACTTCTGGAATGCGGTCCGGGCGGCTTCCGGTTGGCGGAGGGCCAGATAGTCCCAGCCCAAATCAACCAGAGCCTCTGCGTAGTTTTGCTCCATGTTCCAGAGCCTATCTTGCCGTCCAGGTCGGCGTCGTCCCTCACCGGCCTGCGCCTGCAGAATCGCTGACTCCAGGACCGTGACGGCCCTCTCTGTGTTCTGCCTGGCCAGGTCCGCTTTTCCAAGGCGCCGGTACGCTCGGCTGAGCCAGATATAGCTGCCGGCCTCAGCGTTGACGTTCCCGCCATCCCTGGCCTGTTGGGCGGCCTTCTCCAAGATGGGAATCGCCCTCTGGGGGGCATTGACATCCAGGTAAGTCCGACCCAGCCGGATCAACGCGGGGGCAAGATGGCGCGGATTGCGGGCGTGGTCGGCCGTCTTCACGGCCTTCTGGGCCATCTCGAGGGCGTCCTGCAGGCGTCCGAGGGCCCGCGCCGACGAATAGGCGTTCGAATAGGCGATGGCCGCCTGGTCGAAGAGCCCCTGGCGTTCGAAATCGGCACCCATCCGTTGATACGCCCGGAAAGCCTCCGGGGCCGTGCCTGGCTGCATGGCGGCGCGCCGTCCCGCGACGTAATCGAGCGGGAACCGCTGCTCGTCAGTGGTCACACAACCCGCGAAGACAGACAGGCCGAGCAGGATCACCATGGCACCCGAGCGGCACGCAGATGGCAGGCTGGGAGGGAGGAATGGCACGCGGGAGGGGGCTCCGATACGTTGCGCCCAGCTTGGCCTCATTCCACTTTCGCCGGCAAGAGGGAGGGTTGGTCCACCGGAATGGAAATGCGATTTCCCTTCTATCGCTCTGGGCCCCCGGTGTCAAGTGCGAGCTGGCTGCGCGGGCGCCGGCCGAAAGCGACAACGAGAAGGACCGATCTCCGTCAGCGATCGTCGGCGGCGACAGAACCCCGGAAATGCGTCTCGAAGATCCCCACCCAGAGGGGACCCGAATCTCCCTCTTGGATCAGTGTCCGGCGATTTCCCGGTAGTAGGCCTCGTACTGCGGAACGATCAGGTTGGCGTCGAAGTGGGTCACGGCGCGATGGCGAGCCGCCTCGCGGAATTCGGCGTGGCGCTGGCGATCACTCAGCAGGGCAAGAGCGGCCCGGGCCATGCCCTTCACGTCGCCCGGAGCGAGGAGGAAGCCACTCTTCCCATCCTCGACAACCTCTGGCACCCCTCCCACTGCCGTCGCGATCACCGGGACCCCGCAGCTCATGGCCTCCAGCGCCGCCAAACCGAAGGCCTCCTCCTCGCTGGGGAGCAGGAACAGATCGGCGGTGGCCAGCAAGCTTTCCACATCGTCCTGTTTCCCCAGGAAGATGACGTCCTTCTCTACTCCCAAGCTGCGGGCTAGCTGCCGGGCCTGGGGCTTGTCCTGCCCGTCCCCGATGAGCAGGAGCTTGGCGGGCAGTGCAGCGCGCACCTCCGTGAAGACCCGGATGGCATCGGGCACCCGCTTCACCGAGCGGAAATTCGACAAATGCGCCAGGACCCGCTCTCCGTGGGGCGCCAGGTGCTCGCGCAGGTAGGACTGACCCTCCGGGCTGAACCGCTTTGTGTCCACGAAGTTGTGGATGACCTTGATGGGTCGGGTCGTCTCGAAGACCTCCCGCGTCTTGGCCTCGAGGTACCGCGAAACAGAGGTGACCCCGTCCGACTGCTCCAGGGCGAATCGGGTCATGGGGAAGAGGGAGCGGTCGTTGCCCACCAGGGTAATGTCCGTACCGTGCAGCGTTGTGATGATCTTGGGCGCGCGCTGACCCAGGATCGCCCGGGCCAGGAAGGCCGAAACGGCGTGCGGCATGGCGTAATGCACGTGAAAGAGATCCAGGCCCACCTGAGCGCCGATCCCGGACATCTTGGCGGCCAGGGCAATGGCGTAGGGCGGATGTTCCAGGAGCGGATAATCCACCATCTCCACCTCGTGGAAGAAGATCCGCTCGTGATAGTGCGTGAGCCGGAAGGGGAGTGAATAGCTGATGAAGTGGATCTCGTGCCCGCGCTGGGCCAGGGCCTTGCCCAGCTCGGTGGCCACGACCCCACTGCCGCCGTAGGTCGGGTAGCAGGTGATGCCGATCTTCATCTCACGAACCTCCGAGAGCCGACAGCGATTTTCACGGCGACTGTGAAATACGAAAAGGCTCCACGCGTGGTTATCGCTGTCGCCCCTCGCCCTCGCTGTCGCTTCTGAGTGGTACCAGTTGATGCTCCCAGCCGGGGCCGTCGATGGCGGCCCGGATCGTGTCGATGAGCCTCGGGCCGTACCTGGCAAGGAACGGCAGCACCGGGAAAACGCGCTCTTGCGGCTTGCCACCTGGCATCAGCGCCTCGCGGACGCGCTGGACCTGCTGCCGGGTCTCCGCCTCTCGTCGCTTCAGGGCCTGCACCGCCTTCCGTTCCAGTTGATCCAGGTGTCCCTGGATGTGGCCGGACGTCTGCCCGGCCGTCGCCCTGAGGGTCGGGTCCACGGCCGCGATGGCCTCGGCCACGCCGCGGAAGATCTCGCCCACGCCGTCGCGGGCCTTGGTCAGCGTGGCCTCGAAGTCGGAAGGGAGTTGGGCCCGCAGCACCCGGCTGGCCAATTGCTCCGGTTCCCGCGTGAGGTCCGGGAGGCTCAGGTGGAAGCGCTCCAACAACTGGGCGACCCGGGGTTCCACCAGGGTGAGGGTTGCCCGAGGCACGATGAGCGGCATTTGGACGTCGAAGGCCTGATACACCGGGCGGAGTTGGGCGAAATACGCCAGCTCACCCGGGCCGGCGACGTAGGCGATGGTTGGAAAGATGGCGTCCTGCACGATCGGACGAAGGACCACATTGGGGCTGAGGAGCTCCGGCTGCCCCTGCGCCAGCCGCCGGAGGTCGGCCGCCGGGATCGTCTGACGGCCGTCACGCAGCCGGAAACTCTCCCCGTCCCTGGTGAGAGCGCGGCGCCCTTCCCGGAGGAGAAAGCAGTTGACGCCGTCGGGGCGCGCCTCGATCTGCACCGGATAGCCCTGCGCGCGGAGCGAGTCGCTCGTCGCCAGGACAGACTGGGAGGAGCGGGGCGCCTCGTCCACCTCCTGGCGCAGGATGCGGGCGGCCAGCCGCTTCAGGGCTGGATCTGCGCCGTCGGCCAGGACCAAGCCGCTCTCGCCGAGGAGGTGGACCATCCAGTGGGCGAACGCTTCGGCGAGCGTTCGCTCGGGTGCAAAGGCCTGGCCCAGGACCTCCCGCAGGGCGGGGGCAAACTCTGTGGAGGGAAGCAGTTCCCAAACCCGTTCCAGGGTCTCCAGGATCGCGGGGCCCAGCCGGAGATTTGCCGGAATGAAACCGATCGGGGGCATCCAGGAGGTGTGTCGCAGGGTGACGAGGGTCCCGCTGCGATCCAAGAGCTGGATGTGATCGGCCTCGGCCACATCGTGATCCTCCGAAGCCATCCAGAAGACCGGGATGACCGGGCGTCCGAGTTCACGCCGCAGGCGTGCAGCCAGGGCGACGGTTGTGAGGGCCTTGTAGAGAGTGTAGAGCGGGCCGCCGAAGAGCCCGGTTTGCTGCCCGGTGACCACCGCCACGGCCCGTGGTTCGCACAGCTCCTCGATCCGTTGCCGGACGATTGGCGGGGCGTTCCAGGCTTCGTTTTGGGCCAGCAGCGCATCCCTCAACTCGTTCCGTTGGTGGGCGTGCGCGTCGCGCTGTTCGGACTGCCTCCGGTATGCCTCGGGGGCATGGGGGTCCCCGGCGAAGAAAGGGCTGAGCCGGGAGAAGGCATGGACGTAATCGCGGACCAGCGACGACGTGCCGGGGAGCTGCCGGATATCCAGCCGCAAGGGGTGGCTCCTTCCTGGGGTGGTAAACGAGGAGTAAGGATCACGGACCACGCTTCACGCCACGCCAGGGTAGCAGAGCAGCGCGCCAAGGACAAGGCACCGGAAGGGTCCGATCGGCCACCCGCCGTCATGCCGGCTCTCAGACCCGCCTCGTTGGGCTCTGGGCGCCGGGAGATCGACCGTGCCTCGAGTGCGCTTGGTGTACAGCCGGGGACCCGGACACCTGCGAGAAAGCGCCTTGCGAATCGAGCGGACCTGGGGTAGCATGCGGGCCCGTATGCGAGTCGTCTGCGCGTGGTGCGGCATAACGGTGACGGAGGGGGAGCCGGGGGACACCCAGGTGTCCCATGGCATTTGCTCGGAGTGTTCGCGGCGCTTCTTTCCCACCGGGTTTCGCTTTGCGGTCGTTCCTCCCGATCGCTCCTTCCTCTTCGCGGAGATCGAGGGTGCTTTCCAGGCGATCCGCGGCATTCGAGTCATCCTGGATCGGCGGCGGAGCGAGCGGCGTCGTCGGTGCACCCGGGTGCGCGACGATCGGCGCGCGCCCCGGAGGGATCGGCGCCAATCCCCCAGTCCGATCGTCGGCGCCCTGCCGGCTGTCGCGGGCCTGTGGGTTCCATGCGGCCGGCCCCTCGCCATGGGACTCTCTGGCAATTCCCCGAGGAAAAGTGAAGCGTCTAGCGCTCGGAGGCTGCCGTCACGCCCGCCGCATCCTCCAGAGAAACCCTGAACCCTTACCCCTGCCACCGGTTTCCCGCGGCGTGTTCCCGATGCGGGAGGACTACATCCAAGGGATCCGCATCGGGTCCGGTCCGGGTTGATTGGAGGACCGCACAAAGGCTGGCGACCGGGGGTGGTCCTTGGTATACTAGCTGGCGACGAAAGGATCACCTGCCGGTCGGATGCTCCGTAATCCTCTCTTCAAAAGGAGGCACCCATGCGTGATTATCTTCAGTCGTACATGCAGGTCGGCATCGTCCATTTCATGGCGTACCCCCAGTGCATGAAGGGCGAAGGCCCGATCTACGACACCCTGACAAAGATCGTGGAGGACGACTTCTTCTCGGCCGTGGAGATCACCTGGATCAAGGACCCAGCGGAGCGGCAGCGCGTGAAGGCGCTCCTGGCCACCAGCCACATGACCGTGGGCTACGGCGCCCAGCCGTGTCTGCTCAGCCAGAAGCTGAACCTGAACCACTTCGATCCCGCCGAGCGGAAGAAGGCGGTGGACCAGGTGAAGGCCTGCACGGATGAGGCGGCTGAAGTGGGCGCCAAGGCCATCGCGGTCCTGAGCGGCGTCGATCCGGGGGAGCGTCGCGACGAGGCCATGAAGCTCTTGATCGACTCGCTCCACGAGCTGGCGGGCTACGCCAAGGAGCGAGGCCTGCGTTTCATCCTGGAGAGCTTCGACGCCAAGTACGACAAGAAGTGCCTGATCGGCCCTCACAAGGATGCCCTGGCGGTGTGCCGAGCGCTGCGGAAGGACTTCCCCGACTTCGGCATCATGGTGGACCTCAGCCACCTGCCGATCCAGGACGAGAGCCCGAAGAAGGCCCTCGGCACCCTGAAGAAGGCGAATATCGCTCACATCCACATCGGCAACAGCGTGAAGCAGCAGGGCCATCCGGCGTACGGCGATCAGCATCCCCGCTTTGGCCTTCCGGGGGGCGAGAACGACGTGCCCCAGTTGGTGGATTTCCTGAAGGCCCTCTTCGAGATCGAGTATCTGGCCAAGGGGCGCCGTCCCGTGGTGGGTTTCGAGGTCAAACCGCTTCCCGGCGAGACCTCCGAGGCGGTCATCGCCTCCGCCAAGCGGACGCTCCTGGAGGCGTGGGCCAGAGCGTAAAGTCATTACCGATCGAGGCCCGGGGAAAGATGCGTGTTCCCCGGGCCTTTTCTTGTGTGCCCAGCATGGGCGCTGACTAGGAGGTGCAAGTCCTCCGGGAACCTGGTCGCAGGGACCCAAGTGAACCGCAAGGCGGCCACCCGCG
>JBIOJT010000095.1:0-13793 GCA_044451055.1 Methylomirabilales bacterium (SeqCode) | reverse complement strand
TTGCGCCGCGAGAGCGCGAACCCGGGCGGGGACATCGGTGGCAGTGGGCATAGGGCACCTCCTTACGGATACTATATCTGTAAGATGCCCCCTACCGCAACCTCTATCTGCTCAGGCGATAACTTTGGTGTCGTGCACCCTCTCCGCAGGTTCTCCTCGACAGGTCAGGCAGGAAAGCGTATCGTACTGGGTGGGCCGATCCGCGGGGGCGCGACCACCGCCACGGGGATCCTGCCGACCGACGGAACAGGAGAGGCCTGATGGACGCCCAGGACGTTGTCGCAATCCGAAATGAGATCGCAGACAAGTACCGCAAGCTCGCCGTTTCTCCCGAGGGACTGTTCCGGTATCCCACTGGCGAGCAGAGCGCGCGGGGTCTCGGCTATCAACCCGATTGTGTCGCCGCCATTCCCCTGCCGATACGCGAGCGATTCGTCGGGGTGGGGAATCCGTTTTCGCTGGGGCCCATCCGCGCAGGTGAATCGGTGTTGGACCTGGGCTGTGGCGCCGGATTGGATACCTTCATCGCTGCGCAGCTCGTCGGATTCGAGGGCCACGTTGTAGGGGTCGACCTCTCCCCAGAGATGCTCGCAGTTGCCCGCGCCGGCCAAGCCGAGGCGGGATTTCCCCAGATCGAATTCTGCGAGGCGCCCATCGAGGCCCTGCCCTTTCCGGCCGCCTCCTTTGACGTGGCGCTGAGCAACGGGGTACTCAACCTCGTCCCGGACAAGCCGGCGGCGCTCCGAGAGATTTTTCGGGTCCTGCGTCCCGCTGGGCGGCTTCAGGCCTGCGACATTGGATTGGTCAGCGACAGGCTGCCGCCAGACAAGGCGCTCTGGTCCGACTGAATTGCCGGCGCCGTGACGAGGAAGGTCTTCCTCGCAATGCTCGAAGAAGCCGGCTTCACCGACGCACGTCTTGCGGGGACGGGCGAGTACCGAACGTCTGGTCACACGCAGGCGACGTTCTACACCGCCAGGAAGCCGGCCGCACCGCATCGGTAACGGACCGGGCGCCGGCGACAACCGCGCCATCGGCTCCGTCATCGCCGGCGGGCAGACCCTGGCCCTCCTGCTGACACTGTTGGCGACGCCAGTGGCCTACTCGCTCTTCGACGATCTGGCAGTCCGCTTCGCGCCGAATGCCTGGCTCGCGCGTCTCCTGCACCGTCGGGCTCCGGCCCCTGCCGTCCCTGAGGTGCGCTGATGCCGAGCCGCGTTCTCCGTCCGGCATCGAACCGGCCCGGCCCGACGGCTGCGATGCCTCCAACCTTCCAGCGGGTAGATAGATAGAAAACCGCCTACACCCGGTGCCAAGGATTTGAATAGTACCGACGCACAAAGCCCGTGGTGAGGTCCGGATGAATCCGCAAGCGGTTTCCTATCAGGTCGACGATGGAGAACGCGAGGAGGACCGGAAGAAGCATGACGGAGAACAGCAGGCTTCCCACACGAGTGCCGCCTTTGGTAAGGCTATGAAAGGCAGAAACGGAAAACAGGCGGGCTACATAGTACCAAAGACCATATAGCATGCTCAGTGGAAGGGACGTGAGAAGTGTCAATACTTCAAATGCCCGGTCAACCCGCGGGGATAGAAAAAACACATCTCGGCCCGTCCCCGCTCCCCTGTACGTATTGATAACGCCAGGTCTTAGGCCTTCAATCCCCCACTTTACCATCAGGTAGGAGATCACATAGACTGAGATGGCAGCGACATCGGGGACAGACCGAAAGTGGGTTGTCAGTCCGGGCGGATAGTGGGCTCTGATGGGGAGAAACCGGATCTCTCTCCCAGAGTCACCGGCCTTCATGATGATCTCCGTCTCCGTCACGTATCTCTCCTTCAGGAGCGAGATGGACTCGATCACCGAGAGGGGGTACAGGCGGAAGCCGCATTGTGTATCCTCGATGAACTGATTGGCGGCCAGGGAGACAAAGAACCGGGCCACGAGCATCGAGTTGTGCCGGTGACGCGGGATCTGACACGGATCCACCATGCGAGAACCTGTGATGATGGCCTCAGGGTGATTCAGGTGGGCCTGGAGGAATGACGGAATGTCCTCTACGTCGTGCTGCCCGTCGGCATCGATGGCTATGACTGCGGAGAACCCGCGCTTCCGGGCCTCGGCGAACAGAACGCGGAGGGCGTTGCCCTTCCCGCGGTTTCCCCCGAGGACGATGACGTCGGCGCCGGCTTCTCGCGCTACCTCCGCGGTCCCGTCGGTCGATCCGTCGTCGGCGACGATCACGGTCTCGAGGTGGCGGAGAACCCCTCCCACCACTCCCGCGATCGTCTCCCGTGCGTTATAGGCAGGGATGATTCCGCAGACTGGCAGCTTCCCGTTCACATGGTGACCCTGAGGATCCGGGCGGCGACCCGCATTCCAGAGTAGGCTGCGGCCAGGACGCCGCCGCCAGTTTCCGCCCAGTGTCCTGCCAAATGCAGGTTGCCGATACCGTGGCGCACCCGCGAGAGGTAGGGGATCTGATCCCAGCCGTAAGCGGCGCCGCCTCGATTCCGAGTGTACCGCTCGAGCGTGGACGGCGTGGCTGTCTCACAGTATGCTAGCCGTCTCGTCAACCCCGGAAAAACCCGCTCCGCCTTCCCGAGCGCCTTTTCGAGGCAGGCATCCCGTTCCCGCTCCCAATCCCGCGCATCCCCGTGGGGGATGAGCTCGTGCACGATGAAGACATCATGTCCGGGGGGCGCGAGGCTGGGGTCCTCGACCGTCGGGATCGTAATGCCAAGCGCATCGCCCTCCGAAAACGGGACGTACCGGTCCAGCAGTTCACTGAGATCAAACCCCGCAAAGGATCCGATGCTGGATGCGGCCCCGGGTGAGGCATCCCTGCGGATCCCCGCGTATACGATGAAGAACGATGGCGAGACGGCACGGCCGCGAGTCTCCGCGAGGATCTCCCTCCCGATGTCTCCCCCGACCAACCGACCGAAGGTCTCGAAGAAGTCCGCGTTGGACACCACGTGGTCCGTCGGAAACTCTGCGCCGTCCTCCGTCAGGACCCGGGCGCACCAACCCCCTTCCAAGAGGATCCTCTTCACCGGTCGTCCGAGACACACCTCGCCGCCCATCCGCCGGATCCCCTCCGTCAGGAGATCGGGAAGGCGTTGATGCCCACTGGCAGGCCTGAAGGCGCCGGAGCGGAAGTAGCTCATCACGAGTGAGACCATGCGGATGGCGGACACCCGCACCGGCGACGAGCCGAGGAATGGGCACCGGTCGGAAAGGATGCTCGCCAGCCGCGCGTCGCGGATATCCGTGCGGAGAAGATCCGCGTAAGTCAGCTGGCGGTACCGCATCAAGAAGGCGGGTAAGACGTCGCCGTTTTCCTTCTCCTCCTTGACAGCCTCCATCATCGCCTCGATGTCGGCGTAGATCTCCTCCGCCCGTCGGAAGAAGGCCGCGATGCCGGTTCGCTCGGACGGGAAGAGCCGGGATAATCGCTCGATGTACGCCGGCAGGCTTGCATCCACCTGGACGGTGAGACCCGGGAATCGGCTGACGCGGATGGGATCGAGGCGGATCGGGGTCAGTCCACCATCCACTCCCAAGGACCGGAGGAGCCAGGTCAGCAGCCCCTCTGGGTCGAGGCCAGCGATGCAGTCCACCGCCGAATCGAAGGTAAAGCCCTCTCGATGAAACGACGTCAAGTATCCGCCAGGGGCCGGCGCCTGCTCAAGCACGATCACCTTCCTGCCCCTTGCCGCCAGCATGCCGGCGCAGGCGAGGCCGCCGATGCCGCTGCCGATGACGACGGCGTCCCATTTCACGGCTGGCCCCCTGCTTTTCCGGACGGCGCTAAGAGCGCCGGCAGGAGCAGGAGCGTGGAGGCGAGGCAGAACATGGCGCCAAAGCAAAGGACGGCCCCAATGGAGGCGAGGCCGCGGTAATGGGTGGTGATGAGGCTGCCGCAGCTCGCGATGGTCGTGAGGGCGCAGAGCGCGATGCTCCCCCCGACGGACCGCACGGCGTTCGAGCCCTCCCCTCCCCCTTCCTCGATGTGGGCCTGCATCAGGTAGATGCCGTAGTCCACACCAAATCCGAAGATGAGGGCGATTCCCGCGACGTTGAAAAAATTGAATTGCAGTCCGAAGATCCCCATGGTCCCCACGGTGAAGATGGTTCCGGTTGTCACCGGAAGCATGACCAGCCAGACGCGGCGCCAGATCCTGAAATGGAACCACACGATGAGCAGGTTCGCGGCAAAGGAGAGGAGCACGGCAATTCCCGCCTCCCAGAGGATCGCCGCCCGGATCTCGTCCAGAAAGATGGCAGGCCCGACGAGGCGGAAATCCGTCCCCAGGCGGCGAACGTCCCCCTCGAGGACAGACACCGCGGCATGGTCCCAGCGCGGCCCCGGCGGCGTCAGGTGCGCCGCAATGGCTCTCTGGCCGGGATTATAGTAATAGGCCGCCCTCGGGTCTTGCGCTTGGGAAAGCTCCCGGAGCCCGACGACCTCGCTGGAGGCCAGGGCCTTGGCGATCCCCGCCGCGTAGGCGTCAACGGAGGCATCCGCCACCAGCCCCTGGCGCCTCATCTCACTCCGGATGAGAGTGGACAAATCGTGGCCGGTGTGTTTCCCCGTGAGGCGCTCGGCGGAGAGGCGCGCCAAGGCTTCCCGCTGCAGAGACGGGGGGGGAAGAAGCATTCCTGGCGAGGAAAAGCTGCCCACCCGACCGGCCGCTCGCCACCGCTCGCCTTGCTTCTCCAGGGCGTCGAAGTCGAGGGCGAGCTGCTTCTCCCCCGGCCCCCGCGCGACGACGAAAAGCGGTTCCCCGCGCCTTCCGAGCACCCGCTCGATCTTCCCCTCCACCACCTGAACGGCGCTGTCCCGCAGACCCACAGACTCCAGGCTTGCGTCGAACCGGACGCGCGCGGCACCCAAGAGCCCGAGGGCTAGCAGCACGGCGAAAGACACGATGAGCGCCCTCCCTTTCCGGTCGACAAGCCGTGCGGCCCAGCTCGCTCCGAGGTCCACCGGCCGGCCGGCCGGGAGGTACCTTGGCCGGCCCTTGGCAAGCCAGGAGAGGAGCGATGCCATGAGGACAAGGGTGGCGAGTAGGCAGAAGAGAATCCCGAAGCCCGCCACGACGCCCAATTGATGCAGTCCGCGAAAGCCGGTGATGACGACGGAGAAGAATGCGAGGGCCGTCGTGAGGGCGCCGCTGACGATCGCCTTGCCCGTTCCCGTGAGGGTCCTTTCCAGGGCCTGCAGGGGGCTGCCTTCCCGCCGGTAGCATTCCTGGAACCGCCTGTAGACCTGGATCATGTAGTCCACGAACAGGCCGATCAGCATCGCGGCCACGATGCTGGTGACGATGTTAAGGGTCCCGTACAGAAGGTAGGCCAGCAGCAGGGTCCATGCCAGGGCCGTGAACAGCGTGACCACGAAGATACCGAGCACGACGATGGATGGGCGGAAGGCCAAATATAGGAGGAGCAATATCAGGAACAACGAGGCGGCAAAGGAGACCACCATGTCTTGCCAGATCACAGACACCGCCTCGGCAGCCCGGGCGTATCCCCCTGCAAGACTAATCCGAATACCCCGAGGATTTCCAGCCTGCCCGGTCGCCTGGGCCGCAAGCCTGTTTACCTCCCTATGTAGTGCGCTCACAAAGGACATGTCCCGGGCCGAGCCGCGTGGGCGAACCATGAGGAGAGCGAGACTGTGAGAGGTATCCAGGTAGTACCCCGTGGACACGTCGAGCCCCTTCGCGGGGAGGCGCCCGATCAGGCTGTCCTGGACGAGCTCCCGGATATTCAGCGGGTCCCGCCGGATCATCTCACCGTCGAAAAGTGAGGCCAGGGGGGAAAGGAGGGCTTGCTTGTCCTTCCGGATCTGGCTCCGAATTCCCTCAGGGGACAGACGCCTTGCGAGCCGCGCGATCCCGCGGGCGTCGAGATAGATAGGGAAGTGCTCCGCGACGAACCGGGAACCGGAGCGGAGGACGTTGTAGTCGACTGAGGCCACGTAGCGAGAGGCGGACAACTGCTCGCCGAGCGTCTGCACCGTTGCGATCAGAGAATCAGCGGACTGCTCCTCGGTTTCCACGACGATCACCAGCCCGTCCATGATCCCGAAGTCCCGGAGAAAGTCCGTGAAGGCGGCAATGGCGGGGGTCCTTTCCGGCAGAACGTCCAGGATGTCCGTTGTGACCGGAATCCGTGTGACGACGATGGCGGCCAGAGCGGCCACGATGAGGCAGGCAATGGAAATACGACGCGGGTTGGCATCAATTCTTCTCGCCAACCAGCGGAGGCAAGTATCCAGCATTATGCCGACGGCTTCCGCGCCATGGTGGTCTTGCTCACCCCCGGTAGGAGAACCATTCCGCGGGTCAGAGCATGGACCCCGGCGGCCAGAGCGCCGAAAATTGCAGTGGCGATGCGTGCCCCCAGGCGGGACGGCACGGTCGGCTCTCCTGGAAAGGTCTTGACATCCACGAATCCCGTCCGTCGGAGCATTTCCCGGAGGACGGTCGGGGAGAAATCGTAGACGTGGAACGGCGGGTCGTAGAGTGCCCCACCCAGGCCGAGGGGAGAGAGGAGACGAACGATAGGGGTTGTATGAGGAACCCGAATAAGCAGCATCCCCTCAGGAGCGAGCAGGTCTGAGACTTTCCTCAGAGCCGTCATAGGATCGGGAAGATGTTCAAGGACATAGAACATCGTTACCGCATCGTACGGCTCATCTTCACCCCGGATTCCATCCAGTGTTCCCAGGCGAACCCGACGCCCCTTCTTCACCGCAGCAGCCACCACCGTCGGCGACGGATCCACGCCTTCCGCATCCCATCCCCGCTCCCGCATCGCGGCGACGAACGCGCCGTACCCACATCCGATGTCCAGGAGACGCCCTGGGCGAGAGCCGTTTCGCGACGAGCACAGCCTCTCCGCCGACTCGCGAAATATGCGGCCCATCAGACGGTCCCATGAGGCTTCGTCCCCCCCGTCTCTTGTGTGGTAATCGGCGTACAGGGATACGAGATCCTCGGCCGTGGGCCGAGGATTGACATAGACAAGGCCGCACGCGCGGCACCGGACGATGGGAAACTCCCTGGATGTCGTCAGGCGCTCGGCGTCATCTGCGCCGCACAGATTGCAGGAGACGTCCTGCAGCGCAGAGCCCGCCGTCACTTCGCATCGCCCCGGGGCTTCATTCTGGCCAGGATCTCGGGGTCCATCATATATTTCTCAACCGCGTGGTAGATGAGGCTCCCGAAGACCCCCCAAGATCTCCTCGGGCAGCGCCGGAATAGAGAAGACTGTTCCATATCACGACCTGTCACGACCTGGCCCCCCGCCAGGTTGAGTGACCGCCAATACGATTTCCGCCTCGGCAGCGGTGGCCCCTTCGACGAGGGCCTTCACCGTGAACCGATGGAGGCCACCCAAGCCGGTAAGTCGCGCAGCCTCGATGCGGACCTGATCTCCGGGGACGACGGGGCGGCGGAAGCGGGCCTCTTTGATCTGCGCCAGGAAAGCAGACGAACCTGCCGGGAGGAGCAATCCCGCGGTCTGGGCCATGGCCTCCAGAAGAAGTACCCCGGGCATGAGCGGGTTGTCCGGGAAGTGCCCCTGAAGGTGGGGCTCGTTCGAGGTGACATTCTTGAGGGCGACGATTCTCTCTCCTGGAATGATGTCCAGGATCCGGTCTATGAACCGGAACGAGATGCCATGCGGAAGGTGGGAGAGAGGATCTCTGTCCACACGCTCAGCCTTTTCCTTGGGATTGGATGAAATCGGCGATAGTTCGAATTGAGGCGAGGACCTTGATGGCTGTGGCACGATCTTCGATGACGACCCCGAACTCCTTCTCCAGGCCAAGCACGAGTTCCAACGCATCGATCGAATCGAGCCCCAGTCCCGTCGGACCGAAGAGCGGTGTTTCGTCGTTGATCTCGGCTACGGCTCCGGCCAGCTTGAGCCGCGTGCAAAGCAATGCCCTCACTCGCTGCACGATCTCATTCATATGTCAGTAATCCCTCAGATCCCCCCTGTGACTTGAATAACCTGCCCCGTTATGTAGGATGCCTCGTCCGAGGCGAGGAATTTGACGACCGCGGCAACCTCTTCCGGGTGAGCCATTCGACCCATCGGAATGCTCGACACCAACCGCTCCCGCTGGGTCGCCGGAATCTGCGCCACCATCTCGGTTTCAACCAGGCCGGGCGCAACGGCATTCACCCGGATGCCGAATCGCGCCACTTCCTGGGCAAGCGCCTTCGTGAAGGCATTGACGCCCCCCTTGGCAGCCGCATAGTTCGTCTGCCCCGGTAATCCCGTGATCCCGCTCAACGACGACACATTCACAATAGCGCCCCCGCGCTGGGCCAGCATATGGCGCGTCACAACCTTGCAGCAATGGAAAACGCCCTTCAGGTTGAGGTCGAGAACCGCATCCCAGTCCGCCGGATCCATCAGGGCCAACAGGCCATCCCGGCTGCCCCCCGCATTGTTGACCAAGACGTCGATCCGGTTGCAGCGGGACACCAGGGCGTCGATCATCGACCGCACCTGAGCAAGGTCCGTCACATCGGCTTGCAGGACCATCCCCTCGGCGCCTCGACCCCTGAGTTCAGCCAGGACACCCGCGGCGGCCTGCTCGCCGCTTCGATAGCTGATGGCGACGACGGTCCCCGGCTCGGCGAAAGCCAGCGCGATGCTCCGTCCGATCCCCCTGCTTCCGCCAGTGACGAGGACGATCCGCCCCATTTCACCGTTCACTGATGTCCGGATGCGCGCCCTGCTCCCGGAGGGTTACCTGCTCCCGGGGACACCCGCTGGGTAAATTGGTCATTGCCACCAAGTCCCCCAGGATCGAGCGCATCACCCTATCCTCGCCGAAGGACTCCTCCTACTTGCCCCAGATGCCTTCAGTTCTATTCACTTTACCAATAGCGGGATCAAAGGCGACCCCAATGTTCTTGCCAAATCGGCGTCGAGCATAGACCCACAAGTCGGAGGCCAAGATATTCTCGTAGGTCATTGTGTTCGTTCGCGAGTCTCCCACTTTCGTAGGCGGACCCATGGCAATGTAGACCTGCTCCTTTGTCATCCCGATCTTCGCGACAGCATTTCGAATGTTGGCCTGGACATCTTCCGGGAACTGCTCGATGCTCACGGGATGCGTGGTGACGAATTTCTCGAGAAAGGCATCCCCTTCCGCCCCGATGTCCAGCGTATAGGTCGCCTTGGTCTCAATGTTCACGAGCGTCGCTTGGCTGCCGGCCTTGGTCACCTGGAACTTGGTGCCTACCGGAATGAAGGTGGGGGCGGCTTGCCAGTTGATCCAGGTGATCTCATTGCCTTTGAGAACCTTCAGATTGCATCGGGCATAGAACACACCCTCCTGAGCGTTTCCGGCAGAGGCATACAAAAGGTGGACCGCCCAGAGGATCATCAGAAACCCCAAGGCCTTCCTCATCGTCATCCCCCCAGTCTGGCGTCTCACCGGAGATCCAAAAGTGGACCATGGTGACAAATCCGCCGCCGCGCGGCAAGGAGCGCCGGGCCCGAACTAATCCCAAGGCCCGGCACGACCCAGTTCGGGCGAACCTCGGCATGGGAAGCAATGGCCGCCTTCAGCTCATCCGCCCCGATCCTCGGCGAGAAGTAGAACCGCGGGAAGAGTAGATCGTCTTCCTCAGGAATCAGGCCGTCCGAAATCGCGAGCCGGTGGAGGGGCGTGTTCGGGTAGATCCGTATCCCGAGGAAGGTGAGCACCGCTCGCGGCTTCAGATTGTCGAAGAAAGTGAACGTCTCCGCCATGGTCTCCGGTGTTTCCCCTGGCCCCCCGAAGACGAGGTAATGGGCATCGGGCAGTCCGGCCTCGCGGCATGCATGGGAGGCTCTCCGGATTTCCTCCTGTGGAAACGGCTTGCTCAAGGCCCGCAGCATGGATGGGGAAGCCGTATCGGTGCCGAATTCCACCCCTCGGCACCCCGCGCGCTTCATTGCCCGGGCCAGCTCGGGGGTCATTCCAAAGGGGGTCGCGAAGCAGGTCCATCCCACCCGAAGCCTTCGAGTCACGATCTCTTCGCAGATGCCCATCGCATGGTCATGGGGCCAGTTGAAGATATCGTCAACGAAGAACACCTGGTCCAGCTCGGACCCCTCGACCATTGATGCCAGTTCATCCACCACCTCCGCGGGGGGGCGCAGACGCAGGGACGGGCCGTTGATGTGGGGATAGGTACAGTAGGTGCACTCGAAAGGACAGCCGCGTTTCGTCTGGATGTTCGCCATTCCGCCCAGCTCGAGATACCGTGCGTTGTCGAGAAGGTCGCGGGCCGGGAGGCCGTTCCCGGTGAACGGGACAACCTTCCGTGTCACGTCGGGGGCGGCTCCTCCCCGTCGGATGAGGTACGGAAGATCGAGTGCCCCCGTGCCGTGGGCGAGATGCTGGGCCAGCAGGCAGAAGGTTTCCTCCCCTTCCCCGATGATCCCGAAATCCAGGTCGAGGAGTGACATAAGCCGCTCTGGGAAGATCGAGAACCCAGGTCCCCCAGCGACGATTGGGGCCCGAGAGACCCGTCTCAAGGCGGTCACCGCAGCCTGGATCTCGTCAAGGTAGGAAACCGAGGCTGGAAAGGTCAGATTATCGACGTTCCGGATGGAGGTGCCGATCAGCTCCGGGGCGAAACGGCGCACGGCCCGGTCGATGTCTCCCTCGACGTCTTGCGAAAAGCAAAGGTCGAGCAGATCCACCTCATGGCCGGCCCGCCGGGCCGCCCCGGCGACATAGGAAATCCCCAGCGGCGCCACCGGATAGGGGGCCGATTCTCGATTCACCGAGACAAGGAAGACCCGCATGCCTCGTCCTCTCGCCCCCCTGGCCAGCAGCAGTCGCCCGCCTCCGTCCGCCGCCCGAGCCAGCACGCGGGATCCGCCGCGAGATAGCTCCCCGTAGCCTGGTAGGCGTTCCCCCGGCAGCCGTAACATTCCCCGGCAAACTCGCACACCCGGCACGCGGGATCGATACGCTGGTAGATTCGACGGAGGTCGCGGACGACCCGGCTCTCCCGAAGAATCGTGGCCAGGGGCTTGTCCCGGACGTTTCCGACGGATAGGTCAACGCCGGTGCAGGCCTGGACGAACCCCTGGGAATTGACCAGGCAGCTATACAGATGACGGCGGCAGGTGAATCCAGCGATGGGCGGTCTTGGGATCCACCGGGTGCCGAATCTGTCGCGGTCGATCTCCGAAAGCCTCTGGAAGACGGTCTGGATCTCCCCGGGGGCCAGGGCCAGGTGCGGGTGCTGTCTGGCCCGCCCTTGGTTGGTCAGCACCTCGAAATACGGGGTGATGCCTCGCTCCCGAGCCCAGATCCACATCGCCTCGATCTCGTCCTTGTTCTGACGACAGATAACCGATGAGATGCAGAGCGGACGATCCTTGCCGGGGTATCCCGACTCCATCAGGAGGCGCAACCCGCGGTTGATCAGCCGGTGGGCCCCGGCCACCCCCGCCAGGGCATCCTGGACGGTGGGGAGGAAGCTGTTGTATTTGATGGCCACCTTCACGTGATGGTCGGACAGGAAACGGCACAGCCCCTTGGTGAGCAGCATCCCGTTGGTAAAGATCGCCGGGGAGAGGCCGACGGAGCGGACATGCCGGATGACCTCCTTGGCGTGGGGGAAGAGGAACGGCTCGCCTCCGCCGAGGAGAACGATCGTCCGCGCCCCCAATTGTCGGGCCTGTTCGATGACGCCGATGAGCTCATCCAGCGTCAGCTCCCCTTCAAGGGCGTCGCCCGCAGAGGAGTAGCAGTAGATGCAGCGAAGGTTGCACTTCTTCGTGAACTCCAGCTCCAGGGAAAGCAGACCCCCCCTGGCCAGACACGCGGCAATCTCTTCCCGGGAGAATCCCAGCTCAGATTCCAGTTCGTGCGTCACCGCGAGCCACCCTGAGTCTTTCGCAGATCCACGAACACCCTCGGCTTCCTCCGCCCACCCTCGAACAGAAGGCCCTCCACCTCCACCGGAGACAGAACCTCGATCTCCGGTGTGACCCTGGCTTTGGTGTACAGCGTATCACCGACCATTCTGCTGAAGCAAGGATCGTCACGAAGGGTGCCAATGCGGACGACGAGCCGGTCCGTCTCGTCGTCACCCGTATGCGCCTCGATAACGAAATTCTCCACGCCCTCAACCGAAAGGAGGGCATCCTCGATGCTTTTCGGATACAGGGTCGTCC
The DNA here is from genome assembly GCA_044451055.1 of Methylomirabilales bacterium (SeqCode). Lineage (GTDB taxonomy): Bacteria > Methylomirabilota > Methylomirabilia > Methylomirabilales > 2-02-FULL-66-22 > 2-02-FULL-66-22. Next base: position 1,573 of record JBIOJT010000095.1, on the reverse strand, counting down.
CCTTGACCTTCAGCCGTTGCTGCTTCCGGCCCAGGATCGGGCCGATGCGGGGGCCTCCCATCCCGCACGGGCAGGGGCCGGGGACACGGAAGGTGACATCCCCCGTGCGATACCGGATGAGCGGCATCCCTTCCACCTGGAGGGTCGTGATGACCAGCTCCCCTGTCTCCCCGTCTGGAACCGGACGCCCTACGTCGTCGACAATCTCCGTGACCACCAGGTCCGGGTGCGAGTGGAGCCCCCGATGCATCGGGCATTCGTGATACGCCAGACCCGCCTCGGTGAGACCGTAGGTCGAGAACAGCTCTCCCCCCCACGCGTCCTGGATGAGACGACCGAGGGTGTTCGAGGCCAGGCTCTGGTTCCGGATGGCGTCGCCGATCAGCATCGCCCGCCGCGGGGCGAAGGCGGCGAGATCGTTCCCATCCTTCTTTGCCTGGCACGCCAGGGCGAGGAGCAGTGAGGGAACCGCGACCACCCCGTCCGGTCGCAACTGCTTCATGAGGTCCAGGTGACGCCGGGCCGGTTGGGCCCCGACGCGGATCGCGGCTGCGCCGACCCTGTGTAGCCCGAGCTGGTATGCCAGCCCCGCAACAAAGAGATTGTCCAGGGTGACGGCGATGTGAAACCGCTCACCGGGCTTCGCCCCCAGCCAGGAAAACCCCCGCCGTTCGTTCTCCCCCAGGCGTTCCAGATCCTGGTTCGTCATCGCGATGTAGACGGGCTCCCCCGTCGTCCCCGTGGTCGCAACGATCTCCGTCAGCTGCCCCCTCGGAGCGGCCCAAAAATCCTGATTCCGTTCCTGGATGTCCTCCTTGGACGTGAAGGGAAGGCGCGGGAGGTCGGCCAACGTCCGGACACCGGCTGCATCCGCCTCGCCACTGGAAAGGCGGTTCCGGTAGAAGGGAGAAGTCCGGGCGGCCCGGGAGATCATTTCCCGCAAAAGTTCTTCCTGGATTCGCGTGATCTCGGAAGACGGCAGCGCATAGATGTCCGGCAAGAACCTCATCGTCGCCCTCCGCCTCGGACGAGGGCAGCCGACGCGCCCGCGAGGCAGTCCACTCCCACGATGAGCACCGGCCCCGGCGCCCCGTTCGCGGCCTGCGTGGCAGCCTCCGCGACAGCCGCGGGGAAGGAAGCGGAATACAGGTTGGAAGCGGGAGACCTGACGATCGGCGCCTTCGCGCCCATCCGACGGAGCGCCTCGCGGAGGACACGGGAATCCTGCATCGACGCCACCCGCACCGAGCTAATTTGCTCCGGGAAAAGCCCGGCATCCTCCAGGCAGGCCTGGACCGCGTCCCTGATCTCGTCCCCGCCGAACCCCTCCGCATACCCGATCAGCTCCACCATCTCATCGGCCTCCCCGGCGGAAACCTGGGGCTCGAGGAGGAGCAGACACGCCCCGCACCTGGGTTGCCCGCCATCGGGTCGGCCAACGCGGCAGAGGGCGTCGAGGAATTCGGGCTCCACGGACGTTGCCCCGCCCGCCAACACCCCCCCGGATCGCCCCTCTCGGAGGGTCTGCATGGCAAGACCGATCGCCTGGGCCCCCGAAAGGCTCCCCCCGCAC
>JBIOJT010000094.1:0-13861 GCA_044451055.1 Methylomirabilales bacterium (SeqCode) | reverse complement strand
CTCGTGACCCCCGACGGCCGCCTCCTCGCCCGCGCGGGCGATCGCATCAACCCCTTGGGGGTCATCCCGCTCCTGCGCACGTACCTCATCATCAACGCCGCCGATCCTCGCCAGCTCGCCTGGGCAACACGCCAGGTGAGCGCCGCCTGGCCCCGATTGACCACCGTGCTCCTGAGCGATGGCGATCTCGAGGCTGCCGCGGCCGCGCTGCCCCTGGCCACCAAGCTCTTCCCCGCCCCACCGGAGCTCTTCGCCCGCTTCCCCCTCGATAGCGTGCCCGCCCGGCTCCACCGCGCCAGCGACCAAGTCCAGATCGATTTCGTCGCGGAGGGGGACCTGGACTAGCCCAGCGCGCCTGCACGAGTCTCCAGGCGTGCCGTGTCCCGGATCGTTCTTGTCCTCGCGTCCACCCTGGACCGGACGCGTCCGGGGTGCATCCCGTAGACGCCCGACCATGTCCGTAAGCAAATCGGCTTTCCGGATTGACGTGTGGAAGACGTCTCACGTAGGCCAATTGCGTATTTCGGATTGGTGTGTGGAATTGCGCTGGTTCACGCGACACGAGCTCCCCAATTCTCTATTCTGCAGCGCTCCCAGTGAGATCGCGCATGATGGATGCTACCAGAAGACAACAACCTTCGAGGTTTTCATCCAAAGGAGAGAAGGGTTGCTGTCCCTGCTGTCCACGGATCCGACCCAGCTGATCTTTCCGCACCTGACTGCTGACTGTTCGAGTCCTGTGTGGGGAGCCAAGCAGGACTCGAACTCCGGATCTCACCCGAGATGTCCGCCTCAAGACCCTGCCCTTTGCCGGCACCATGCGACTGGCGGACGCTCATCGGAATGGGTGGCGGGTTTTGCGGCCGGAATGGGTGGCAGCTTTCCACCGGAATCGGTGGTGCATTTGGACCGGAATACGCACATGAGGATTGTCTACCTCGGAGTGGGCATTTCCACACTTTCTCAGATGCTTCACGAGCCCTTCCTATACCCCGTTTCTGCACATCAATCCGCATAGCCAAAAAATCGCACCTGCACAAACCTGCTGTTGATCTCCCCAGGATCTCTCTTACAATGCGCCTCGTTGCTGCATCGTGCAGCAGCCCACATGAGTTCAGGGGATCCCTCCCGTTCCAGGAAAGGAGAACCAGCAATGAAGAAGCTCCTCGTCATCGCGGCTGCCATCGCTCTGGCGGCCATGGTAGCCAGCCCCTCCTTCGCCGGCACCGACACCAAGACCTTCCAGGTGAAGGCGAACGTCATTCCCTCCTGCGTCTTCACCGCGTCCAGCGACATCGACTTCGGCAACCTGGACGTCCACACCGGGGCCAAGACTGCCTCAGGCTCCGTGTCCGTGCAGTGCACCATCGGCCCGGCCTACACCATCGGCCTCGATAACGGCCAGAACGCGGTGTCCGGCCAGCGCAACATCAAAGGCGGGACGACCGACCTGATCGCCTACGACCTGTTCCAGGACGCGGCGAACAGCGTGGCGTGGAAGAACGCCGATCCCGACCTCCTCACCTTCAACGGCGACGGCTCGGTGCAGGTGCAGACCGTGTATGGCGTCCTGAACTACAGCACCATCATGCCGGTCGAGAGCTACCTCGACGTCGTGACCGCCACGGTGAACTTCTAACCCCCCGCCCCCCAACCACAACTCTCGCTCCTAGGTCATCCCCCTTCATGTGGCCAGTCAACCGCTTCATCGGCGTTGCCATGCTGATCACCCTGCTGGCCGGGCTGGGCATCCTCGCCCAGCCCCGGCCTGCTGGGGCCCTCGACCTTGCCGTCTCCCCAGTTCAAGTGTACCTCGCCGCCGACAAGAAATCGGCCATACTCAACGTCACCAACCCGAACAAAGAGGCCATAACCATCCAAGTCTCGGTCTTCACCTGGTCCCAAGACCCGACCACTGGCGACCAGCTTGACCCCACGCAGGACCTCCTCGTGTTTCCCCAAATGCTCAACATTAAGCCCGGCGCTTCCCGGAACATCCGCGTAGGCACCACCGAAACCGCCCCCCAGACCGAACGCACCTTCCGGCTGCTCCTCGAGCCCGTCGTCACGCCCAAGAAGCCCTCCGAGGAACAAGGGTCCACCGGTACCGCCACCTTCACGATCGTCACCCGCGCCTCCGTTCCCGTGTTCATTCAACCCGCCAAGGCGAACCCGGCACCGCTCCGCACCGCCTTGACCGCCGACCACGGCAAACTGTTCATCCATGTCACCAATCCCGGCCCCGTGCACGTCCCTCCGCCGGGGTACATCATTAAGGGATACACCGCCCGTGAAGAGCTCGCTCTGGAGGGTGAGAAACGCGGCTGGTACGTCCTGGCTGGCGCTACCCGCACTGAGACCATCCCCATCCCGGCCGACAAGTGTCCATCCCTTCGCCGCCTCCTGGTCGAAGTCCGGAGTGGTCAGCAGACCGACACGGCCACGATTCCCGTCCCCCCCGATTTCTGCCAAGTCCAGTAGTCACCCCGTCAGCCTCCTCCTGCTCATCCTGTGCACCCTGCTCGTCGTCGTGTCTCCCGCGTACGCGACCGAGCAGCGTGCGCTCCTGACCTTGTTGATCAACACCCAGGAACGCGGCGAGATCCCCGTGATCCTGCGGGACAACGACGTCTTGGTCCGCCTCCAGGATCTCGACCAAGCCCGCCTCCACATTACCGGCGGGACCCAGACCCTCCGGGGTCCGGACCGCTACATCAGCCTGCAGTCCCTCGCCCCCGAGGTCGAGTACGCCTTCAACGAGGAAGCCCTCTCGCTCGCCATCACCGCCCCCGCCGCTTTCTTCACGCCGACGATCGCCCGACTCTCGGCCGCTCGTCCGGAGAACTATCGGATCTCCACGGACACCAGTGCGTATCTGAACTACGCCATTCGGAGCGATGATCTCCAGATCCCCGAGGGCTTCGTGGAAAGCGCCCTCAGCTTCCGCGGGAAGTACCTCCTCTCTACCACCGCCTCCCAGACGACGCGCTACGGGCCCATGCGCGGCCTCACCGCCTTCAATTACGAGGACCACGAGGCCCTGACCCGCTGGACCGCCGGGGACACCTTCTTCTCCACCACGCAGCTCGGTTCGGGCGGCACCTTCGGCGGCCTCACCTACAGCCGCGAGTTCGGCCAAGATCCCTATGTCTTCCACCGGCCCGACCACATCCTCACCGGATCCACCCTCACCCCGTCAACCGCAAGGGTCTACGTCAACGGCATCCTCCTCCGCGACGTGTCACTCGCCCCGGGCCCCTTCGAGCTCCGCAATCTTCCCATTCCGAGCGGCGCCCGCGATGTCCGCCTCGTCGTCCGCGACGCCTTCGGGCGCGAGACCGACGTCTCCTCCTTCACCTACGTGGTCCCCTCGCTCCTGAGCCAAGGCCTCCACGAGTTTCACTACCACCTCGGAGCCTCCCGGAACAGCCAGGATGCCCAATATCCCTGGGGGACCTACGCCAACCCAGGCTTCCTCGGAGCCCACCGCTACGGTGTCACCGATGATCTCACCGCTGGGGGGCGGCTCGAACTGGATTCCCGCACGATCAGCGCCGGACCCAATTTCAGCCTCGCCACCCCCTGGGGCCAATTCGATACGGAGATCGCCGCCAGCCTGCAGACTGGCCTTCCGGGATGGGCGGCCTCTGCCAACTACGCCTACTCGGCCCCACGCTTTGCCTTTGGCATCAACACGCAGTTCATGAGTCCCCAGTACGCCACCATCTCCGTTCCCGCCTCCCAGGACCGCCTCACCGTCACGGCCGGCCCCTTCGTCAGCTACCAGCTCAGTCCCAGTATCGATCTCAGCCTGGATTACATTCACACCCACAATCGCGATTCCGGTCCCAGCGACATGCTCCGCCTCACCAGCTCCATCCACTTGGCCACGAACCTGGGCCTGCTCCTCACCGGCAGTCTCCTCCAGCCCGCCCAAGGGCGCCCCGATTTCCAGCTCGGCTTCACGCTCTATTACACCTTCGGGAATTCCAAGAACGCCAGCCTCTCCTCCCAGCAGAGTCGCAGCGGCAACACCACGACCGCCACCGTGTCCAAAAGCCTGCCGGTCGGCGAGGGCTACGGCTATCGCATTTCCAGCAACTCCACAAAGGCCAATACCCAGTCCAGTCCCTCGACCTCTGCCCTTCCCCTGTCCAATGGCCTGTTCCAGTATCAGGGCCGCTACGGCCGCGCAGACGCAAAAATCTCCAACGATCAGACCGGCGTCATCCACAACAGCCTCACGTTTGCCGGCAGCATCGCGGCCATCAACGGCCATGTCCTGGTCGGCCGACCCATCCAGGACGGCTTCGGCATCGTCCGCCTTGAGGACCTGCCCAACGTCCACGTGACCGTCGACAACGCGCCCATCGGGACCACCAACAGTCACGGCTCTCTTCTCATCCCTAACCTCCTCCCCTACTACGCCAATAACGTCGCCATCATGACCGAAGACGTCCCCGTGGACCGCATGATGGAAACCATCACTACCCTCGCCTCCCCCCCGCTCCACGGCGGTGCCCTCATCGAATTTCACGCGCCCATCATCCGGGCCATCCGCGGCCGCATTCATCCGACCGACCCCGAGGCCCCGGCGTACCTCGGCCCCGGCCTCCTGTCCCTCACCGTCAACGGCCAGTCCTACGAGTCGTCCCTCGGTCACCACGGCGAGTTCTACCTCGAGAACGTTCCCCCGGGCGACCAAACCGCGAGCGTTCACCTCCCCAACCTCGCTTGCCACGTCACCCTCCACGTCACCCAAACCGACGCGCCCCTTATCGACCTTGGAGAACTCCCATGCGCTTCCGAGCCCTAAGCCGTCTTGCCCTGTCTGTTGTTCTCCTCAGCGTTGCGTTCGCGGCGTGGCCCCTCCCGGCGGCCGCCGACGGCAGTTGTACTCTGGACACCACCACGATCGACTTCGGCCTGTACGATCCTCTTCGCGCCTCCGCCATCCAGGCCGTCGGCTACCTCACCTACACCTGTACTGACAATGCCAGGAACGTCCGCATCACGCTGTCCGCGGGCAACAGCGGAGACACCGCCCGCCGAACCCTTCTCCGCCAAGGCAACGGCATCTCCCTGTCCTACCTGCTCACCCTCGATCCTACGCGGACCCAAATCTGGGGGGACGGCTACGGCGCCACCGCCGTCTACACCCAAGCGTCCGCCCCGGCCAATACGCCGATCCGCGCCCCCATCTACGCCTCCATTCCCAGCAAGCAGATTACTGCTATCGGGGTGTTCCTGGACACGATCACCGTGCACCTTTCGTCACAGTAAGCTTCCCCTGCACACACGGGATCTTGTGCCAAGCCCGAGCGCCGTCATGATGCACGGTGTATGTTCTTCGAGCGGCGTCCTTTCTTACGGAGAGCTCCTTGTCACCTTCATAGACCGCCCACTTCGACACCAACCCTCCCCTTCGATTATTACCCGGGAGCCCCTCATCACCCTGCCAATCGCTGCACGAGACCGTGCCCCAGACAGGCCACCCATGCATCGAGTTCACCGATACGCATGCGAATTTGAGTGCACCCCAGCCGGTCCCCGGGCCCCCACGGCACACGTACCGCTCTGAGGAGACAGCCTTCCTCGCATCCGACCGCTTTTCAAGTGAGGACCCTATGCAACGCTTCCCGCTTCTTCTCGGTGTGCTCACGGCGCTTATCTCCGGAGCGCTGCTGCTTCCCGGCTTCGCCGTCGTTGCCAGGACCGGGGGCCTCGTCATCTCAACCAGTGTCGGGGGCGGGACGGACGTTCTCGCGGTCGACAACCAAACTGACACCACGTCGACGGTCCAAAGTACGTATCCACTCACGAGGACCAGCAGCGGGAGCAACGGGGGCGTGGCTGTCGACACGCTCAACGGGGAGGTCTCCGTCGTCCGGGGAGACCTGGGCCACCTCGACGTATCTTCTGTCCGCGGGCGGAACCCGCACCCACACCACGAACGGGACCGCAGCAAGTTCCGGGTCGGTGACGGTGGATGGCACCCACACCGTGGTTGTCACCGTGCCCACGACGCTTCCGCGGCTCATTGCTGGCCAGACTCAGGCGACGCTCAATCCGAACCACTTGCCCGTCGGCACCATCGACTGCTCCGCCTCCTACATCAACAAGACCGTCAAGCCCGTCACCTCCGTCCTCTCGTGCAAGGCGGTCAGCACCTACGATCCCGATGGCCGCATCACGTACTGCGCCAGTGACTGTTGATGGGCAAGGATTATGCCAACAAGTGGGCTGTCTCTTCGGAGTGTAGAGTCCTCAACAGAAGGCCCAGGGCGGGACCGAAGTTATTCCGTAGCCCGGGATTTAACGGTCTCCCGAGGGCTGGCGCAGTTCCGCCAGTGAAGTGGAGTCAGCTGGTGCTACCGATTGAAGGGCAAACCGCGAACGACATGTGCTCTCACTTACCAGGCTACGACCTTGAGGTTCTCGATTTCGTTGAAATGAGCATCGCGTGTCACAAGCATCAAACCATGCTGGAGTGCGATTGCTGCCATCCAGATGTCGTTTTCGGGCAGGGGACGACCTTTCAGGCGCAGTGCATTCTTAATTTCGCCGTAGCGACGGGCAGTGTCAGTATCGCACCCCAGAACAACGCTGTTCGCTGTGAAGTCGTCAATGCGGGCCAGATTCTCACTTGCCCGGTCTGATTTCCATGCCCCGAAACACAATTCACCTATAGCTATACTAGACGTAAAGACCTCATCCGCCCTCGCAAGAGAGTCCTTGACGGCGGTCTCGTCTGCAAACAGCGCGATGATGATATTGGTGTCTAGGAGAAATCTACCATTCATTGGCGTCGACTCGTTCGCAGCCCTGTTCGATCGCTTCGCGCATTCGTTGCAGATCGTCTGGCGGTATTGTGCCCGCGAAACGCAGGAACTGCTGACCGGGGACCCCATGAGGGGCGGACAGCGCCAGGGCGCGGGTGAACTCTAGCACTCGCCACTGGAGTTCATGCGGCAGGGCCTTTAGTTGCTCAATCACCTTGTCTAGGATCGGTGTGATCATTGTGTCCTCCTGACACCGGGCTCCTTTTCAGTGGTTCCGCGCGAGCCGATGCAGCGCCGATGTGTCAATGTCGTAACAGGCAGATTCTGCGAGGTCAAGGTACTGCAACCGCTGACTGATGTCACCGGCGTGTGTTGCTTTCTTTCGCTAGACGTTCGGCTTTCTCTTCGAGCGTCTCGAACCTCCTCTTTGGTTAGCGACATCTGACGCCAGGCTTCTTCAATTCAACCCCTGGGAACACCCTAGCTTGGGCTCGGCCAGGGCCGCTCACCTTCGACGCCGCTGGCCCATGGTGAGGATAGCCACATCTCGATAGTAGCAGTTCCAGCGGTGCCGCTCAAACTGTTTCTCGGTAAATGTCCGCCCGCAGTGCGAGCAGGTCAGGGGCAGGGCCCGGAGCGATTACGCGCGATCAGTCGCAAGGGTTGGGCATGGGTTACCTCGTCAGCAGACCACGAAGGGTGTAGCCCATGGGGTCTCCTCGGAATAGAGGGAGGAACGGGACCGGGTAATCCTAGCGGAGTTCGACGCGGAGGAAGTTACGCCGGATGTCAGCGGGGGGAGGAAAACGGGGACTTGTGGTCGGGGGGTATTCACCGCAAGCAGTGGGGATAGCATGCCGTTGCAGGAGACCGGTTTAGGAGAGTGGGACCGTGGTGTGGGAAGGGACCGAGTGAAGTGACCGTGGGATTAGGCGGACGTCGAAGCTAAATCAACTCAACGACCCTCGGCTGCAAGCCGATGGGTTGGACTCATACAACCCACACCTGCACCACCTATGGGTCGCCCACTTGCACCGGAAAGTTGGGTCGACTGAAGTCGACTCCGCATGCGCACAAGATCTGCGGTGGGCTCAGCGGCGCCACTACGCTGATCGCATGAGCCGCGTGGATCGAGAACTTGTGGCGCCTCTATCGCCTAGAGTAACTCGCCTGGAGGGGTTTTCCCTGAGGTGGAGACTAACCTACCCCAGCGACCCCCGATCCGGTTTTCCCGGGTCGGGGGTTATTCTTGCAAAACCAGGAAAATCGTAGATGGGCACAAACGTGCCATTGACCAAATCTCAAACACCGCCACAATGCACCAGATGGCTGCCGGTCTACCTGAAACCAGCTCACCACCAGCCGCCTAGAAGGACGCACTTCCCGCCCATCCGCCGGGAGAGACCGATACCACGGTCGAACTTCCGCCCCTAACTCTCATGGAGAAGGATGACCGCCATGCACAAGGAGGCAGCGATGTTCCCCCTACAAAGAGCCCAGCACCAAGGGAGGATCGCGGCGATCGCCGCGCTGCTGTTGCTGGTCAGCGTCTGTCTTCCGGGACGGAGTCACGCGATGATCACCGGGATCTCGCCCGGAACACTCACGGCGGGAACCAGCACACCCGTGACCCTGAGTGGGGATGCGAGCGACTTTGATGTATCCGGACCCCTGCTGGGGGTATGGTACGAGATGAGCGATGGCCCGGTGCAGTACGCGGAGATCTCGTTCACGAGACTCAGTACCTACCAAGCACGGGCGACGATCACCCTCCCGGCGCACGCGACTGGAAGCGGTGGCATCGCCGTCTTTGACAACACCAGCGGGCTCTGGGCAGGGAGCGGAGCAAACTTCAGCATCGCCCCCTCGCCGACGACGCAGAATATCCTGAGTGATGTGACCCCAAAGCAGTTCTACCGCGGGCGGTCCTATAGCCCCACGCTCACGTTCAGCGACTTCAACTCCACCCTCGGGATTACCCTGGCGTTGAGCACCGAGGCAGATGGACAAGGGGGCATCGTGTCGGTCGTGGGAGGGTGCGTCCAGAATCCGTGCGGGGCCAACTGGATCGACATCCCGGCCGATGCCCCGCTGGGGACCGCGTATTTTCGGAATGCCGCGTCAGGCGGGCCCGGCATCGCCGTCACCATCCTCGACGGGGTGCCGGATGTGGTGACCGGAATGACCCCGGGCTCCGGCATCATCGGCGGTCCGGACGTGACCCTCACCTTCACGGGCTCGGACTTCACCGAGACGGTGCAGGTGTGTTGCGGGCCGCCGGATCCGGCCACGGGATCATCCCTCCCGCTGGCGACCACATGGCTCAACGCCTCCACCGTGCAGGCAGTCCTCCCGAGCGGGGCATTCGCCCAGCTGGGAGAAGGGCGCACCACCTTTTCGGTGGTCGACTCTCAGCAGGGGGTCGACGGATGGGAGAGCGCCTGGCCGTTCGACGTCCTGGAGCCCGGAGGGACGGACCTGACGCTGGCCGTCCTGGATATGCTGCCCCACGATCCCATTCCGGCAGGCAACTGTGTGCCGCGGCAGGTGGTGACCAACACACTCTTCCCCCAGTGGCCGGCACACCCCATGCTGGCCTACAAGTATCCCATCGGCCCCACCGAGGGGAACCCCGACCATGTGCCGAGCGGGTATGACACCCGGGCGATCCCCCTGACCGCGGAGATGTTCGTCCCCTCTGGGCCCGGGACCTTTGCCATCACCGCGACGGTCTGCCTCCCGGACAATGCCATGCAGACCTCCGTGAACGGTCGGATGGCCCCGGGCGGGATGGTCAACGGACAGCCCGACGTCTGGGTGTATCCTCAGGGGGTCCAGTTTGCCATCGGCGCCTACCAGCCGCCCCCACCGACGATCCTCTCGATCACCCCCAGCGCAGTCAGTGCGGGGTCGCCCGACACGACTGTGACCCTCCGAGTGACGAACTACGATCCCAGCACGACAGACCTCTGGATGTACAGCCCTGGGAACGACGGGTGGTACCTCATTGGAACAGACGCAGGGAGTTTCGTGAGTGTGGACCCGGGGTCGCTCCAGGTGACGATCCCGAGTCAGTACCTGGCCAACCCAACAACCCTCACGATGGAGTTGTACAACAACGACACGAATGCGTATGACGATCGCGCCTTACCGGTCGTGGATCCACCCGCCTCCCTCAGCGTCGGCAGCCTCCAGCAGCGCGGGGCAAACGTGAGTGTCTCCGTGGCGTGGACGCAGAGCGTGACGAGCACCACGATCGACTGCGGCACCGTGCCAAGTCAAACCATCGGTGATCCAAACGGCGGATCGTGCGTCTACACCGCGCCCGGGACCTTCACCGTAACTGGCTCGTACTGGGATGGGATGCAGACGCAGCACCCGGCACCCGTGCAGGTCGTCGTGCCGGCACTGGTCCCGGCGGGGGCTTCCCTCCACGTGACCCTCGCCGATGGCGCCCTGCCCCCGGAGGATCTCAGCGGCCCCTTCCCCGTGGCGACCATGACCATGCCCAGCGTCTACCCGGTGCCGGTCCAGCTGTCCCTCACGCTGGATCCTCCCACCCCTGGTCCCGTTGGCATCGCGGATCCCCCGGATCTCACCGTCAGCCGCATCCGCATCAAACCCATCGCGCAAACCGCTGACCTCACCGCCTCCTGGAGTGCCAGCGACGACCAGATGACCCTGCAGACCGGCGCGGATGCTTCCCACCTCCAGGCCAGCACCTCGCTCACGCATTTTGCCCCACACAGCAACGACCCCAGCCACTGGCGCCAGCGCTTCATCCTCGTCGGCCAGACGCTCACCGGGCTCCCGGTCTCGACTGAACTCGTGCTCCAAGGTCCCGTGGGCGATGGCTCCCAAGTGATCTTCAACGTTCATCGGATCAACCCAATCTATCCATACACTCCGGCCACCTATGTGTACCAGGCCCTCAACATGGCGGGCGGTGTGTCCGGCGAACCGATGACCCAGACCTGGACTGTCACGGGAACCGGGGAGAGCCGCCCCTCCACCAGTATCCAGGGAGCCGCCAACTACCCGGTTACCTACACCACCTCCGGGACAAAGAACATCAACCTGGTCGTCAGCGGTCCTTTCTCCGGGTGGAAGGTCTGGACCGACTCCGTCATCGTTCCCACGGCACCACCGGCCAATCCCATCGCCTTCTACACCACGGTGCCCACGAACAACCGGCCCCCGGCTACCTATCGCTTCGCTCCGAACTACCCGCCCCTGCCGGCTGGCGAGAAGTTCACAGGCAACCCGACATGGTCCGTGGACGGTGTCACTCAGTACACCGGATCAATCTTCTACTACACCTTCACCGCAGCCGGACAGCATACCGTGACTGTGAGCCAGCCCACGACGCTCCCGCGGCTCATCTCGGGCACCACGACCGTCACGGTGAATGTCAACCAGCTCCCCGTCGGGACGATCGACTGCTCGGGCTCCTACATCAACAAGACCGTCAAGCCTGTCACCTACGTGCTCTCGTGCAAGGCGGCAAACACGGCCGACCCGGACGGCCGCATCGCGAGCCTCGTGTGGACATTGCCCGATGTCCCCTACCAGAATCTGAACGGTAGCACCTACTTCAAGTACACGTTCGCCACTGCCCAGGCGGTCCGGGTGCAACTGTTGCTCACGGATGATTCTGCGGACACCGCAACGATCGAGACAACAGTTGACCTGTCTACCCTGCATTAAGCCAGAGAACGCCAAGACCTATGATGCGGGTATTCCCCCAGCCGTTGATCCAGAGTATTGAACGGCTGGCGATATGAGTGCGGATCCCCTCATGGCCGATGGTCACGAGGGGATCGGCACTTTTCGGGAGCCTTTCTTTCGCAGGAACATCGTCCCAAAAGACTCCGCTCAGAATGGCCCAACAGCCACAGGAAAGCTGAGCTTCCGCCCGAATCCTGTCACCCACAAACACGGGATCTTCCGCCCCATGAATGGCTTGGGACATAGCCGATGGCTTTCGCCACTCAGGTGCTCCTCACGAATCGGAATCCTTTCACGCCCTGAGTGGGCGTAGGAGAACGGCCATGACAGAGTCCCTTTCCACTGTGAGCGCACTCCAGCCCATCTTGCAAGCCGTTGCCGACATCGCCAGAGGACTCACCAGCCTTACAAACGAGCACAGCGCCCAGATCCAGGGAATCGAACAAGCGCTGATCAACACGGGTGCCAGCATTGACTGCACGGCCGACGAGCCCCTGTCCATTGACAGCGAACCAGCGAGCCCGGGCTCCTCAACACGCCGCAGCCGGGCCGGGTACTTCATGTTCGATGGCACAAGAGGCACGTCGGCGCACTTCAGCGTCGGCGAGGACGTATCCCTCTCAAATGCGGAGGCTGCCAAGGAGACTACCCGCGTCACGACCAAAGTGACATTCCTGATAGACACCTCGCGAGACACCCGCTTGGCTGCCCTGAAGCAGATGCCCAACGTTCTGGCTGCCTACCACTGCGCGCTTCAGCAGAAGCTCGCCCTAGCCAAAGACCTCTGTCCCCCCCAGACCCAGAATTCGCCGCCGTTCTTCCGGCTCCCAGCCTGAGGCCCTCAGACTCCCTGGGGGCCTCGCTGCGGTCAGATCTCCACCGCGGTCCCCCGTCCCCCTTCTGCTTCTCTCCTGTCCCTTTCCATTTCTTTTTCCGTTTTCGCCACTTGCAGAAACGTGCCGTTGTACCTTTTCAGTTTGATGCCACAATGCCCCCGATGTCGATGCGCCTGGCGCACGACGACTCGGGAGGCACCCCGTGGTTCAACCCTTCACTCGCGCCGGACTACCGGCCGCTCCTTAACCCTATGCCCACCTCCACTCCCTCCATTCTCCGCCTGTCCGCCTCCCGCTACAGGACGCCGCTTCGCGGGGCTGTGGTCGCCGGGCTCCTCTGTCTCCTCCTTGCCGGCTTCCCCAGCCCCGCCGCGGCCCTCTGTCCGAAAAGCCACATCATGGAATCCCTGTTTACGAAGGTCTGCTGGGGCTGCATCTTCCCCTTCCGCCTTGGCGGGAGCACGCTCATCAACCGGGGCTTCATCACCGACCCCATGTCCCCGAAGAGCACCTTCTGCAACTGCCCCGACGATCCCCTGCCCGGCGTCACCACCCAGTTCACCGAGCCCGTCCGGCTGATCGAGGTCGTGCGCGAGCCCTACTGCTTCCCCTCGCTCGACGGCCTGGAGATGAAGCAGGACTCCCTCGAGCGTGCGGGCGTCTACAGCGAATCACTCAATGCGGACATCGAGCAATCCGCGTTTTATCAAGTGCATTATATCGGATTTCCGATCTGGGAGTTGATCGGCCTCACGGTGTCTTTTGTTGGCCAGTCCATCAGCGATGTCACCGTCGGCTTCTTTCCCGATCTCTCCAAGTGCTTCCTCACTGGCGGGTACGACGTCTCCAACTACGCACTCCTCTACCTGAGCGAGCTCGATCCCACCTGGAACGACGACGAGCTCGGCGCGCTCCTCAGCCCCGAAGCAGCCCTCTTCGCCAGTCCCATCGCCCAGGCCGTCTGTGCGGCCGACTGCGTCGCCGCCAGCAGCGGCCTCCCCCTGGACCCCCTCTTCTGGTGTGCCGGCTGCTGGGGATCCATGTACCCCTTCGGCGGCACCGTCGCTGGGCCCGTGGGTGAAGTCAATACGGCCGCCCTGCTCGCCGCCCGGGCCCTGGCCAAGCTCAACCGCGGCTACTTCGAGGCCCTGACGTCCACGGCCGCCGCACTCTGTGGCAAGATCTACACCGGCATGATCCGGAAATCCCAATACCGGCTCCAGCTTCTTTACCCCCTCCCCACTACCCAAGCCCCCGGCTGCTGTAACCCCATCGGTCGCAATGCACTCCTCTGGGGGTCCGGAAAGGCCTATCCTGTCGAAGGCGAAGATTTTTCCTTCCTCGTCTGGCGCCAACGGGACTGTTGCGCTCGGTAGCGTCAGTTGAATTACACCACCTTGCCGTGTAATTCAGGCCAAACACGCCGCACACCATGGAGAGTCCATGCGTGACACCACCCACCCCCCTCGACGCGACCTGACTCACCGGCTCCGCCTGCTCCCCTTTGTTCTCCTG
>JBIOJT010000093.1:0-13927 GCA_044451055.1 Methylomirabilales bacterium (SeqCode) | reverse complement strand
TCTCTGCCGCTTGATCGAGGAGGGCCAGGGCCTTCCAGATATTCAGCCCTTCGTCGTTCGGTTTCTCGGCGAGCAATTTGTCGAAGGCGGCTACTGCCTCCACAGCCTTGCCCTGCCGGTACAGCGCAATGGCTTCCGTTTCTCCCGGGGTCCCCGCGGCGGCGGGAGACGCCGGCGGGGCCTCCATCATCGCTTTGATGATGGGATCGCCCACTCCCTCTTTCTTCAGTTTCAGAATACCATTCGTCGAGAGATCGAATTGAGTTTGGGAGATCTTGATCTTGCTGATAATCAGCTCTTCTCCAAGGCCGGCCTTCACCATCGTGACGATCATGTCGTTCGTGAGCACCTCGGCTGGAGAGAGACCGGGAACGAGGAATACAAAGAACGCGAAAAGCAAGAGCACACTCCGTAGCAGTTTCATGGCTTCCTCCTCCTGCCAGATCCTGCCGCCAGGAGACTGGTATGAGCGCTGATCCTTGCACGCAGCCCGTCCAGCGATCGCCGGATCCCTGGAAGTTTGATCCCCAGGCTCGAACGAAAGCCCCGGATGGATCCGAGTGTCCGACCTCCTTTCAACGGTGAGCCAGGATCGTCTGCCGCATCCCGTAGTTCATCGGGCCGAAGAAGATGAGCTGGTTCCGCGACCCGAGGAGTCTCGTGAGAATGCTCCGGTAGGTCAGGCTTCGCCGCCAGGCCCAGCGGTACCCCTGCATCAGAGTCTCCGCGTCCATCAGCCGGGGACGGAACACCACATGATCCGTGTCGTACAGGGACCAGTCCGCCTCCAGCAAACGGTTCTCGGCCCTCATCTGCTCGTAGAAAGGTGTCCCGGGGTACGGGGTGAGGAGCGAGTAGTAAAATCCGTCCAGTCGCGCCGCATCGACGAAGTCCACGACTTCCCGGAAGGTGCTCTCATCGTCGTGGTCGAAGCCGAAAATGAAATTGCCCGCCAGTCCAATCCCGTAGGAGTGAATCGTGCGGATCCGGTCGAGATACTCCTGCGTCCGGTTCACCCCCTTGCCCACGTCCCGGATGTTCTTCTGGGACAGCGTCTCGAACCCGACGGCCAGACCCATGCAGCCGGAATCCCGCAGGAGGGCCAGGATGTCTTCGTGATCGGCCACGTTCGTGGAGGCCTGCCCCACCCACTTGAGATTGAAGGTCGAAACCATGCGCAAGAGTTCTCTCGCATAGCTCCGGTGGCCCACGATGTTGTCGTCCGTGAAGAAAATGATGTTGTGAAAGAAGTCCCGCTGCTGCCCCCGCTCCAGGCGACGGATTCCGAGGGATTCGATCTCGGCCTCGATCTCCGCCACGGGGCGGTGGCGGAGCTTTCCCCCCAGGACACTCGTCACCGCGCAGAACGAGCACCGATATGGGCATCCGCGAGTCGTCTGCAGGAAATAGACCTTGATGTGTTCGAATCGTTTCGATCGGGGGACCCTGAGCAGGTCCCGCCGGGGCTTGGGCAGCTTCTCCAGACACGGGAAGGTGTCGGCCTGGTATCGCTCTTTCAATCTCCCGGCCATGGCATCCGCCACGATCGTGGACCAGAGCGTTTCCGCCTCCCCGATGCACACGCTGTCCGCGTGCTCGAGCGCCTCCTCGGGCAGGACGGTTGGATGATACCCCCCCATCACCACGGGGATCCCTTGCCTGCGGAACGTGTCCGCAATCCGGAAGGCTTTCGGCACGAGCGGGGTCATGGCGGAAATGCCGACCAGGTCGTATCCCCTCCCGTCCGGCAGCGCGTGGAATTTCTCATCCACGACCTCCACTTCCGCCCCGTCCGGGGTATAGGCGGCGAGCGTGGGCAGGCTGAGGTGGGGGAACTTGAAATAGAAATCCTGCCCCAGCACTGCCCTGTCCACCGGGGAGACGAGAAGGATGCGGAAGACATCCCGCCTGAGGCATTCGCTCTGCTTCACGACGATCCGTCCCTTTGAGAGATCAATGCATGGCGAGTCCGGGGCCAGATTCTTCGGGGGTCCCCGGACTGTCGAACCCTTCCGCGACCACGCTCTTACCCGAGTCCGTCCCCAAGAATCGCAAGATAATCCTAGCCACATCGTGCGGATATTGCAGGTGCAGCTCGTGGGTCCCGCCCTTGAACGAGATGACCTCGATGTTTGGATTGAAAGCCTCGAAGTTTCTGACGTTCATATCCACGACCGCGCGGTACTTCGAGTCCTCTCCATAGAGGTAGAGGATCGGCACCCGCGTATATTCCAGCACCCGGATGAAATCAATCCTGTCAGTGATCGCGTGGTAGATGCTGTTCCACGAGGACCGGGATGCCGTCTTGATATTCGCCGCGATGATCCTGGTGATGTCCTTCCGCTCTTCGGGCGTCAGCTGTTCCCACGCAGCCCCCATCAAGGACCGTCCTGTGGTCCTGTCGAACAGACCAGATTTCATGAACCCCCATATGATATCGCCCAGAACCGGCCATTCGAGGAGGGCCCCCAGCTTGCTGTAGTTCAACGCCTCGGGAGTGATCAGCGCCCCGCCTTCGATGCACACGATCTTGTTGACGAGGTCTGGGTAGCGGGACGCCAGATTCAGGGCCACGGCGCCTCCGTAGGAGGCACCCACCACGTTCACCCTGGAGAGCCGGAGGGTGACGATCATCTCTGCCATGACGTCCGCCTGCTCTTCGACGCTATAATGGAACCCCTGTTCCGGCTTGTCCGAGTCCCCGACGCCAACATAATCAACGGCGAGGATTCTGTTGTGCAAGGCAAGTTCCGGCAACACACGATTCCAGGTCCGGTACGTCGTGAAGGCGCCCGGGATCAGCAGAACCGGCTGGCCCTCGCCAAGCTCCACATAGTGAATGTTGTAATCCCGGACCAGTACGAACCTGTCATTTCCGTATTTCGGATCCGAGAAGACCTGATGCTGGCTGTTTTTGACGACGGCGCTGCACCCGACACTCCACAACAAGAGCAGGGCAATGGTGACGGCCCGCCGGCGCCTCTGCACTATCAGTCTTTGGATCAACCATCCGTCAAAAGCCATGTCAGCCCAGCGCTATTGCCCTCAGCCCCCTATCTCCTACGAGGGCAACGAGGGAAAAGATCCGCCCAAGGGTCGGCAGGGGATCATCTGCCGAGAGCACGTCATCGGAGATGGAGAAGTCATAGAACGCGGGTTTCAAGCGAAATCGGTCGGAGCTCGCGAGGAAGTGAAGCAGGTCCCCGTGCAGCAGGGAGCGGCTCTTCACGCCGACCCGGTATCCGTGCACGCGGGCCACATCCCCCTCCATGGCTAGGGAGTACACCAGGAAGGGAAAATCAACCCCGCAGACGATCGCGTGGTGAAGGGATCCCCAAAAGCGCGGATTCACTTCGAGGAGTTTCGGCCGTCCGTCCCTCGGGTGTTCCTTGAATTCCACCATCGCGACCCCGACCCAACCGAGCGAGGAAAGAAGCCGCTCCGCACACTGCTGGAGCTCAGGATTCCAGATGCTCTCTCGGAGCGTGCTCGGACCGCCGGTGATCGGGTATTCGCGCAAGCGGCGATAAACGAAAGATGCCCTCGGCTCCGAGGCGTAATTCATCAGCACGGCGACGCCCAGGGCATCCCCGCCCGGGGGGATGCATTCCTGCACGATCGGCATGGGATACCGGGCGTGGACCTTGGCGTAGCTGGGCAGAAGATCGGCTTCCCGCTCCACCCGCACGATCCCCCGCCCCCCTGACGAATGCCGCGGCTTGATGAGGACGGGGTAGGGAAGCTCCGCTGCCATTTTCGCCGCGTGCTCCAGCCCCCGGGGGAGGAACGTGGCGGGGCACTGGATGCCCTGTTTCACCGCGAAGGAGGTGAGGAATCCCTTGTCGTGAACGCGCAGGGCGAGGTTCGCATCCGCGAAGGGGATCCGGACCATTGCCTCAAGGCGCTCGCGGTGTTTCGTCACCAGAAGCTGGGTGGGCAGTTCCATGGGCAGGAGGACGTCATAGTGGCCGGCCACAAGCTCCCGCTCCAGGGCCGCCAGGAAGTCCTCCGGACGTCCGGTGACGGATGGGTGAACGAAGCGGCGGCGGCAGTACCGCGAGAACAGCGCGGGGGCAAACCGGGTGCTCTCGCCTGCCGCAACGAAAAAGCCCCGGCCTCCCAGAGACCGCACGGCCGCCAGGCTCTTGTTCCAGAAGCCGTCAAGGATCAGCACCCGAGGAGCATTCTGGCATCGCATGGGCGTCACGAGGCTTGCGCACTGTCGGCACATGTCATCTCGACCGGGCGAAGCTCCCCTGCGCGAGCCGTCAGCTTCTTGATCGAACGGCGGAACCCGTAGTTCATCGGCAGCCAGAAGTTGGCCTTGGAGGTTGTCCCCCAGAATCGCTGGAAGATAGCGGGAACGGTGTGTACCGCATTCTGCAGCCGAATGTACCCGTCGAACAGTTGCTGGGCGGTCATTCCCTCCGGCCGATAGACCACGGTGTTCGTGTTGTAGTTCGACCAATCGCGATCGAAGATCCGCCCTTCCCTGTCCAGCTTCTGGTACAGACGTGTCCTCGGATACGGGGTGAGGATGGAGAAGTACGGGCTCTCCAATCTGGCCTTTTGCACGAACTCATAGGTCCGGTCAAACACTCCTTCATCGTCACCGTCCAGGCCGAAGACAAAAGCCCCGCTCACGCCGATCCCGTAATCGTGGATCTTGTTGATCACGTCCAGGTAATTCTCGGGGCTGTTGAACCCCTTCCCCACCGCCTTGAGTTTCTCCTTGGAGAGTGTTTCGAAGCCGATCAGGAGCCCCACGCAGCCGCTCTTCCGGCACAGCCCTAGGAGTTCGTCGTCCCTCGCGATTGCCGTGGAGGCCTGGCCGAGCCACTTGAGCCGGAAGGGGACGATCCGGCTCAGCAGCTCACGGGCGTGGGGACGCCTCCCAACGATGTTGTCGTCCACGAAGAAGACAACGTTCTTCAGAATGAATCGCCCCTCGAACGGGCGGAGCCCCTGGATTTCGTCCTCGACGTCTTCCGGAGGCCGAGTGCGGTAACATCCCCCAAAATAGTTCGTGACGGAGCAGAAGTCGCACCCATGGGGGCAGCCGCGGCTGGTCTCCACGCAGTGGAACGGCAGGTAGCCTTTCCCCTCGTAGAGGGACCAGTCTGGCCGGCCGAGCCGCGCCAGCTGGGGGAACGCCTCGTGCCGGTACTGGCGTTGCATCCGACCGTGTTGAAAGTCAGAAAGCACGCGCGGCCAGAGGTCCTCCGCCTCGCCGATGACCACGGCGTCACAATGCGCAAGCGCCTCCTCTGGCATCATGCTGACGTGGATACCCCCCATGACCACCCGCACGCCGCGGGCGCGGAATGCATCCGCGATCTCATATGCCCGGTTGATCGCCGGGGTCATGCCCGCGACCGCCACCAGGTCGGGCGAGCGCGAGAAATCGATCGGCTCCACCTTCTCGTCGAGGATGGTGACGTTCCACTCGGACGGCGTCACGGCCGCGACGCGGAGCAGGCCCAGCGTGGGCATCCGGAAATAGAAATCGGCCCCCAGCAGGCTCTTGGAGGTCAGCGGGGAGATGAGCAGCAGGTTCACGCGGCCTCCCGTTCCTCTCCGTTCACATCCAGCAGTCTCCGGTATATCTTGAAGTAGATGATCGACCCAAGCTGGCGAAAGATGGAGCTCGCCAAATGCCGGTCGCCCAAGCATTGCCGGCAGTGTGGGTGGACCACGCGATATCTCCGGAAAGCCCCCGCAATCTCTTGCACGGCCGGGCGCGAGAGGTAGTCCCGGATCGGAGTTTCGGGGAATTTCGCCAAGACCGTCTTCCCATCGTAGTCCGCGCAGCAGATCACGTACTCCCCGTTCCACAGGACGCCGAAGTTCTCCGACAACCCGGGGCAATACCCGAGCCGGGCCGGCGCAATCGGGCCCTCAAAATGCCCGGCCCAGTTCCCGAGGATCCGGACCCGGAAATCCAGGTGCTCGGACAGGGGAACACGGCCTTCCCTGAGGATACCGGCCTTTCTCGCCCGGGCGAGCAGGCGCGGGATCTGCTCGTTGAACGCCGTGCCTTCAAAGAGCAACGCCACCCAGCGCTCCATGTGGGCGCGCAGCTCCCTTCCGGACTCGGCCACCCGCATCTTAGGCGCGCCGGGCGCGAGGAACCTGCGCAAGGGGTTGGCGAGGAAGCAGATCGACAGATGCGTCGCCGTCCCCTGGGACAGAAAGGCGCGAAGGGTGCCGACAAGCCGCTCCCGGTACTGCTCGAAGGAGAGGAGTCGCGATCCGCGAAGATCGAAGGTTGGCGCATCGGGGGTTTGCAGAGAGATGGTCAGGTGCGAGAGGCCGGCGTCTTGCAGCTCCTCCAGCAGCGGTGGGGTGAGAAGGCTCCCATTCGTGGTGACCCATGCCTCCATGCCGTTGCGGCGGGCGATGCGGACGGCCTCGGCAAGGTCGGGGTACAACAGCGGTTCGCCCATGACGTGGAAGTGCGCCTGCCTGGCAAGGCCTTCCTGTCCAGCCTGGGCGAGGAGGCACTCCGCCATCGAGAGGGGCATTGCCCCGCGGGGCCGACGCATGCTCCGATCGGGACAGAATTCGCAGGAGAAGTTGCACCGGTTCGTCAGCTCCACGTGGAGCCGGCGCACCGGAAGCTCGATGGCTCCGAGCCTAGAGGATCGCTTACCGGTCACTGCCTCTCTCACTTGCGGGCTTGCCGACATCCGTCACGTGTACCCCCGGTCCCAGTCGGAGCGTGAAGGCGTCCTCAGGGACATGAGGATTGATGATCACATGAGTGAGTGTGGTTTCCGTTCGTTCTCCCTTCTGGCCGACGACGACAATCTGCCGTGGGATGGCTTCCATTTCATCCTGGTAGATGGTAACCGAGGCGACGGCCTGGCCGACCAATCCGGACCGGGGAGTCAGCAGGAGCGCCAGCCGCCCGTTTTCTCGGTACAGGTCCACCTGGAACCGCTTTTCGAGCGCGGGAAAGTCGAGGCTCATTCCCGACGTGAGGAATTCCGCCGCGGCGCGAGACGCGACATCCCCTCTCAGGTCTCTGCGCTCGGCTTCGTTCGCGTCCGGGCGATAGATCAGGAGCGTGTGGCCGTCGATCAGGATGATGGTCCGCTCCGGTTTGTCCACCTCCCATCTCACCAGGTTGGGCCGCTTGAACAGGAAGGTTCCCTCGCTGATGGCCTCCGCCCTGAGCAGCGGGTGGCGCTTTCTCTGGACGACCGTGGCGCGCACAGTCGTGACCTCCCGCTGCCGCTCCCGCAGCCTGTCGAGGACCTGGGCCCGTTCCTCCCCCTGGATCGCGTTTTCGGCCAGCGCAGCCTCCGCTAACCCGAGCGGACGGCAGGAAATCAGAAACGCCGTGACAACAGCAACCCAAGGAATCATGACAGGCCAGAGGTCGGATCGTGTCACTGCGCTTGTCCAACCCCCCGCTCGACGCGGTTCCGGAACGTGGGGCCCGAATTGTAGGTGCAAAATGGGTAGATCTTCCCGTCCGGGGCGGAATAGTGAACTCCGCACCGGGATACGCGCTCCAAATCGTAGTTATAGGCGTCCATGAAGTGCATCCCGAGCACGTAAAAGGTCTTGTAGGTGTGCCCCTTATGCCGGTCGTCCCATGAGTACTTCTTGTCGGCAAACCCGTCCAGGGTCTGAAGGAACCGGAAAAAGGTCAATCCCTCCGGGGCGCGATCCGGATGGAAGTAGCGATTGAGGGTCTGGAGGGCGCGGACTTTGGACAGGACCCGTATGCGGGTCTTCTGCGTCCTCGCCGCCAGCCCTTCGATATCCTTCAGGAGACCGTACAGGTCCAGGAACCGCGTGATGGGGGTGGCCCGGCGGTTCTGGTCGACGAACAGCAGGGTCATGAGGCCGCAGTGGGGATGGCAGGTGTGGTTGACGAGGGCGGCATCCGTGAGGGCTCCGGTGTACCGGATGAGAGGCACGGCGGAACTCAACGGGAACCAGTCCTCCCTCGGGTGCGTGAGGTCCGTTTGCACGCTGAATTCTCGCGCCAGGTCCGAAAGGGTGAAGCGGAACTGAAGCCGGTCACCCTCGGGCATCCTCCCGGTAAACGTGATCGGCTGGAACGCAATGCCGGAAAGCACATCCAGGTGCTGGAAGGCAAGGCGGAACAGGTCACCGATCTGGTGGTCGTTCACGCCCCGGATGATGGTGGGAACAAAGATGACCCGGAGCCCCGCCTTCCGGGCCGATTCGAGGACGGCGAGTTTGGTGGCGAGGAGTGTCCTGCCACGGACCCTCAAGAAGATGTCATCCGACGTCCCGTCCATCTGGAGATAGACATACTGCAGACCGGCATCCCGCGCTCGCCGCGCAAAATCCGGATCGGCGAGCTTGAGCCCATTACTCGCCGCCTGGATGTGTGAAAACCCGAGGGCCTTTGCCGAGGCGACGATATCGAGAAAGCGGGGGTGCACCGTCGGCTCGCCGCCGCTGAACTGCACCGCGAAGGCCGGCGCCGGGCATTGGGCGCGAAGTCGCCTCAGGGTCTCCAGGGCCTGATCAAAGGACAGCTCGAAGCCATGACGGTTGGCGTCCGCAAAGCAGACTGGGCAGGACAGATTGCATCGGGACGTCAGGTCCACGTTGGCCAGCGAGGTGTGGCTGGTGTGCCAGCCGCAGATGCCGCACCGGTGCGGACACTCCCCCTCCACCGCCCCCGCAGGGTTCGCGAATCCCTGACCGTCGCCGAAATGCCACTCCTCCATCCGGAGGAACATCTCGGCGTCCGAGGAGATGATGTCTCGGAAAGTTCCGTGCGCCTGGCAAGTCTTCTGCATGACCACACGTCCATCCTCGACGAATTCGTCCGCGGGGATGGTTTGAAGACATTCTGGGCAGAGGGAGCGGATCGTCCTGGGGAGCGACCGAGTGATGGGAGAGATCCGCCGTCCCGCCAGCGTCGTCATGTGCATGTCGACATTCTTCCTCTGCCGGTACGTCCTCACAGGGGGACGAAGTTATACCACTGGTCCGGGTAGCGCCGGATAAGACGCTCAAGCGCCTGGCTGATCCGAGTTGCGTACGGTCTGAGATCCTCCTGCTCCACGGTGAAGGGCGGCTCCACGATCCCCCGGTAGAAGGTGCCATCGCGCACCACGAACGCCGGAAGAATCGGCGCGCCGGTCGCGCGGCTGAGGACGAACGGCCCTCGGGGAAGGTAATGCATCCCCCCGAGGAAGGGGGAAGCCACGCCGTCGGCCTTCCCCCATCGATCCACGAGCATGGCAACCATCTCGCCCCGCTTCAAGGCGGCCACCATCTCCAGCGACGCAAAGGGAGACCCGTCGAGAACGATGGTGTTGATCGAGTACTGCCCCCGGTACATCTTCCGGATGGCGTCGATCTGTTGGCTGCCGTCCGGCAACGTGACGACGTTGACCTTCAACCCCCGATGACCGAAGAACAGCCCTCCCAGTTCCCAGTTGCCGATGTGGCCCGTGACCAGGATCATCCCCCGGCCGGGATCAAAGGCGTCCTTCAGGTTCTCCCCTCCTTCGAGGACCGGGATCACCGTCTCGAATCCTTCCTGCGGCGCCCATCGAAAGCGGCCGTAGTCCACGAGATACCTGGCGAAGTTCCGAAAGATCTTTCTCACGAGGTGAGAGATCTCCTCCTCTGGCGCGTGCGGGAACACCCGCGACAGGTTGGCGCGAACCGTCCCGACCAAGGCACCGCAGGTCAGGTACGTCGCCATCCCCAGGAAGTCCGCCACGCCGTACAGCGCCGACAGTGGGATCCGCCGCGCCGCCGCGAAACCCAGATTGTAGAACCAGGGCGCAGCCAGCAGATGTCGGAACGGCTTCCGTTGCGCGAGCGTATCGCCCACCGTGTCCACTCTCACTCCCCGATCGCAATGCCCGAGAATAGAGTATTCACACATCCCCAACCCACCCTCTCCCGGGGACCCGTTGCTCTTCCCAATGCAACGGGTGACGGGAGATGGTGAGGGTGAGGGGGCTGTTCTGATGCACGAAGCAATTCCCCAAATTATCCGCCCTAAGACGCGGCCGCCGCGCGCGCCGGGAATCCGACGGGCGCTGCCATCGTCGTCTCGTACTCCCGGAGATAGGCCTCGGCCTTCATCATCTTCTGGGTGCGCCACAGGACGCGTGTGAGATAGGGAACCTGCGTGGGCCGGATCTGCCGCAGCCAGTCCAGCCACTTCTTCTCCCCGGAGGTGTTCAGGATGGACCGGCGCCAGGTCTCGGCGTACAGCTCGAAGAAGCGCCTCGCCCCCAGGCGCGGCTCCCAGAGCAGGTGGTGCGTGTCGTACTTGAACCAGGGTTGCCCCGCCAGGCGAGGCGCGAGCCGCTCGAAGAATTCGGTCCCCGGCAACGGCATGAGGATCGTGAAGCCGGCCCGCCGGAAGCCGTGGCGTGCGACGAAGTCCCACAACTCCTCGAAGTCCTTCTCCGTCCACTCGGGATCCACCAGGAAGTTGCCGTTCACCCCGTAGCCCACCGACCGGGCGATCCGCGCCGCCTCGAAGCCGAAGAAGATGTCGAAGTCCTTCGCCAGGGGCCGCCACACCTCCAGCAGCTCGGACTGACGGCAGATGATGTCGGTGCGGGTTTGCACCAGGGGCCAGCGCTTCCGGACCCCGCGCCGGCGGAGCGCCTCTGCCAATTCCCGGCTGCGCTCCGGGTGGTTCCAGAACAGATCGTCGGCGACGAAGATGGCGTCACCGGCCGAGGCAAAGTCCTCCACGACCGCTCCCACCGATCGCTCCCGGAACAACCGATCGTAGAGCTGCCAGACCGAGCAGAAGGTGCAGCGGAAGGGACAGCCCCGGGCCGTTTCGACCAACCAGACCGGCTTGAACAGGAGGCAGTGATAGCCATTCCGGTGCCGCTCCACGAGATCGCGGGCCGGTGCCGGCACGCGGCCCAGGTTCATCCGCTCCGCAAGGGGCTGTGTCGAGCACCAGCCATCCCGCATCCGCAGGCGCAGCCCCGGCACCGTGTCGAGGGGCATCCCCCGCTCGATCGCCTCGACCAGGGCGGGCATGACCTCTTCGCCATCGTCGAGGCAGATCGCATCGATCTCGTCACTTTCGAGCGGCGTCGGAAAGACTGCGGCGGCGTGTCCACCGACTACCACGAGCGCCTCGGGAGCCCCCCGCCGCACCTCACGGGCAGTCTCGCGCACCCGGTCGTACTCGAGCGAGTGCAAGCACGAGATCGCGACGACCCGGGGCCGCGTGCGATGGATCCAGGTGTCCACGCCTGGTCGGAAGCGCAGGTCCGCGATCATCGGCTCGTGGTCGAGCGCGCGGAGCGCCGCGCCGATATACTCGAGGCCCAGTGGCTCCACGCGGAAGAAGGGCCCAAGGCTGAATCGCTCGTTGTCTGGATTTGGCCTGAGCAAGAGAACTTTCATTGCGTTACCCGATCACCTAGTTGCTAACTGATACCAGGACTATGACGCGTGGAGGATGAAAGGAATAAACGAGCCGCAGTCTCTCCAACTCCAGGGTTTCCTGCGGCCTGACCAATGGCAAACGGTAGATCCAATGGCAGGATTGAAGGACAATCGTCTCTTTGCCGACGCACCCTCCTGGCCCACCCGACCAAAGGAAAAGATTGCCCCACCTCGTCAGAGCTTGCTAGGCATGCCACGTTCCCAAAAGTGAGCAAGCGAAATCATATCCGTCCCGGAAGTACAACCCTCGCAGGGCCCGAACTCGCGCCGGGAGAGCGGGTACGGTACAGAGCGATCAGATACTGTGCCGTCGTACAAGGCGGCGCTAGCGGCGGATGGATGGTAGTCTTCGCAGGCCCCCGCCTGAAAAACGATCTCAGCCTTGGTGTCCCTGCAGCACACGCTGCCGCACCAACCATTCGCCCGCAAACAAGGCAGCGACCAGGACATAGGCAATGACACCATTGTAAATGAACCAGGCCTGATCAGGCCACCGCAACGCCGTCCACAAAGCCATAAGCCCGTTGCCGACGAAGAAAACGCACCACACCTGTGTCACCCTGCGCGTGTACGTCACCGCCACCTGCGGTAGGTCGGGCATGCGCAAGCGGGCGATGCGCTCAGCAGTGGTGGGAGGGTACCGCAAGCTGGAGCCAAATATCACCACCAACGACCCATTCACCAATACCGGGTATATCTTGAGGAGGAGGGCGTTGTTTAACTCAAACGCGAGAACGGCCAGTAGCAGGCCGGCAGCCACGCACCAAGGGCTGGTCCGAACGCCAGGGGCGCCCGTCCTACGCCCCAAGATCAGCAGAGCCAGCACCAAAGCCAAAACTTGCGGGGAGAAGTAGCGGCTACCGAAGTAAACCAACACCGGGTACAAGATACTCAGGAAAATGATGAACTGGCTCGGCCTATCTATCCCTTGCGGTCTCGTGGACGGAGTCGACGAAATTTCGAATGGTGTGCACCGATTCGGCACGTCCAGCTTCATGCGCTCGCCGCTCAGCATCTAACTTCCAACCGCCACATCCACTGTGTCAATGTTCTCAAGGTTGGGATCTGTTGGATTAACCTCCGGGTGAAGATTACTCGAGTCCCACCCAACTCTTCGCACGCCATAAGGCACAAAGCTCACCCACCTCCGGACATTGGCAAAGTGTATCCATGCCTGCGGGGACTGCGCAGAAAGCCTGATTTTGCCAGGCCGGTGTAGCCCCAATCGAATTTCCGAGCATCCTTCCATGCTAACTCCTGATCGAATCCATAAGTCTCTATCACATATCCATTAAGTCCGCAATGCACCGGGCGGCTTATGTTGCGAAAGAGATACAATTTGTTCGGCTGATTCGCTGCGTGCGCAGAGTGGGCCCGCGGCTCTGTCCTGACTGGGTGACCATCGAGGTCATCGCGCTGGCGGCCTACGAGTGGTTCGAGCCCTGGGCTGACACCCGATGGAAACACCGCGGCGCCGAATACGAAAACCTCAAAGCGCGCTTCGCCAAGCGCCTCCTCGAGTAACTCTACATCCATGTGGCCCAGGTTCGGGGAAAGGTGGCCTCTACGAGCTGTCAACCCCCCTGTCCACCCGGCATTTCTCAGGCGATCCCCACGGCGAAATGTACGGCCTCAGCCACACTCCGGAGCGGTTCCAGATGCAGCTAAGGTCTCAGACCCCCTGTCCGAGGCCTCTATCTGACCGGACAGGATCTCGCTACGGTGGCCGGCGCGCCTACCTGGCCGCATGCAAGGGTTGAGACCCGCCCGACTTCTTTCATATACTGCGGCCCGCGCAGGCTGTCATGCGGCGCCCTTCCAGCGCGCCAGCTTTTCCTGGATGCGCTGCTCGTGTTTCTCCCTGTCCACGATGAAGCGCTCGTTCGACCCCTCGCCCACCTTCTCCAGCTCGTCGTGGACTTCAGCCTGAAACACCAGGCGGCGGCGGTCGATTTCCGCCAGAGTGCAGCGTGCGGTCACCTTCATCCCCATGGGCGTGGCTGCCAGGTGACGCATCTCCACCCGGATCCCCACGGTGTTCTGGTTGGGCTGCAGGAACGGTAGCACACCCTCGAGGGCGCACTCCTCCATCAGCCGCACCATCTCAGGTGTTGAGAATACGCGGATCCCTTTGCCTGCCAGATGTCTCGCGGTGTGGTTCTCAGTGACCGTGACGGTCTTCTCGAAGGTCAGCCCTACTCGCAACTGGTCAGCCATTCGATTCCCTCCTTCCAGACTCGTCGGAGACGGGGCCAAGACACATCGGAATGCATCTTACCATAGGAAAGCGTCGGGCTGGACGTCCATGACTTTGTCGGGTCGCCGGTGCCATGGGGGATCCGGATGGCGTTCACCTGGTAGGGTCGAGGACTGGCGCGGTACCCCGTAGGCTCCCCTTGGCTGTGTCCGCCGTTTCCAGCTTCGTGCCCGATTAGGATCGCCGTGGGCCCGTCTCCAGCCCCCGCCCGGTCAGTAGGGTCGAGGACTGGCGCGG
>JBIOJT010000092.1:0-13970 GCA_044451055.1 Methylomirabilales bacterium (SeqCode) | reverse complement strand
TGCCCCCGAGCAGGCAGTTTCTTAGGAGGGTCCGTGGGGAGGGCTGAGCCCTTGCCGCGGGTCCTGTGCAAGGGCGAGGGCCTTCCCCGCGAACGAAGCAGCGCGGGGAACGGTGTAGCCATTATTCCGCGCTGCGTAGTAGGATCGTGGTCGCCGAGCGGTCTCTCCTGCCCGCGGAAACGGGCGAGAGATACCCTCCCCGGAGATATGCGTATCAAGCCCTGTGCCAATCCTCACGTTCCTGCATCTCCTCGTTTTTCCAACATTCTCAATGACGCACCGAGCCTGAGGGGACGGATCGTTGGGTAACCTTCCGGAAACGGTGGTACCGGACAGTAACGCCGTTCTCCTTGTCGGCCCACACGGACAGGTGGCCAGCATCCTTTCCTACTTGGTCCGGGCTCCAGAGTCAGTGACCCCCGCCACGCTTGAAAACTGCTCCCGCCAGCCACCCGGCTGTCACCGCGATGAGCACGGTGAAGACCCCGTAGCTGAAAGCCTGCCGCTCCGCAAGCCGGGAGAGCCACGCCACAAAACCAGACTTGCGCAAGAACAGCTCGTTCTCTGCTGTCCCCAGTATCCGATCCCCGGCGAGGAAATACGTGGTGATCCGGTACTTTCCCTCAGGAGCCTGCGTTGGCAGCATGAACCTGTGATAGAAAACACCATCGGGATTCATGCGAATGGCGTAGCCGCGCATCACGTAGAGGTCCCGGCGGGCCTGAAGCTGCCAGAAACCATCCAGAACCCGTTCGGCCTCCCCGGCGGCGAGGCCTCCCGACACGGTTGCGACGCGAGCCCGGGCACGGATCGCGTCCAAGCCAAGCAGGGGCTCCGCTAAATTCGGCAGGGCATCCCATGCGGCACGCGTGACCGCGTTCGCGCACATCAGAGACCCGTCACAGAGTGGGCCAGTCACGTTGACCAGGTACAGCGCAGGCACCCCGGTGAGCCTGTATTGCCTGACACCCATCCAGATCGGCCCCACCCGTCCTTGCTCCATGAGGCGAACCTCGCCGGCCGGAGGACCTTCCATCACTGCCAGTATCCTCTGGGTGCCGGGCATGACCCGACCGAACAGAAAGACGTCCTGGCCGGAGAAGGTCAGGGAGATGGTCACGCGACGGGTTTGTACTTGGGCGCTGGGCGTCTGGTCCTGGGCTGCCGTTGGCAAGGCAGCGGCGAGGACGAGGAGGAAGATGAGACCGGGGCGCATCAGTGGCCTCCCCCGGATTTGGCAAAGTCAAAGAGGTGCGCGGGTGGCGTGATCAACTGATAGAGCAGCACCCCCATCACCACCAACACGATCACCGCCAGGAACACGCGGATCTGTTCCCCCCGGAGACGGCGACTGGCGAGGACTCCGAACTGCGCCCCGATGGTCGAGCCGATAAAGAGTGTCACCGCCAGCACGAGGTCCACCGTATGGTTCGTCACGGCCTGCTGCAGGGTCACGTTGGCGGACGTCAGGACGATCTGGAAGAGGTCCGTCCCCACGGCCACGCGAGTGGGAATACCGATGATGTAGATCATGGTGGGCAGCATGATGAACCCACCCCCGACGCCCAGGAATGCGGCGAGCATCCCCACTGCGAAGCCCGCCGACACCGGGAGCAATGCGGAGATCCGCAGGCCCGATTTGGGGAAGGCGATCTGGAGCGGCAAGCGCGATAAAGCATGAGCCAGCCGGCTGGGGGATGCCTCGCCCCAGGCCGTACGCCCCCAGAGCGTGCGAAGCCCTTCCCAGAACATTGTGCTCCCTATAAAGCCGAGGATGAGCACGTACACGAGCCGGAGAACGAAATCGAAACTGCCCAGGGCACGGAGTAGGTGGACCAGTTGCACGCCTATATACCCGCCGGCCCAGCCCCCGAGGACCATGACCAGGCCCATCTTGTAGTCCACGTTGCCCAGACGTGAGTGCGAGAGGGCCCCGGAGGTCGCTCCGGCGGTGATCTGGGCGGCGTCGGTGGCGGCAGCCACCGCGGGGGGAATGCCGATGAAGATCAGGAGCGGGGTCATGAGAAACCCGCCGCCCACACCGAACAGTCCAGAGAGGAATCCCACCAGCGCGCCCATCCCCGAGACCAGCAGGGAGTTGACCGCCGTGCTTGCGGTTGGGAAGTAGATGCGCAGGTTGTCGAGGAGGACCCAGAACCCAAGTCGCCCGCCCGGATGCTGCACCGCGGCCACCATGTCCGCCGTCACCGCCGGGTGGCAGCTTCCGCATGTATCTTCGAGGTTGGCCGAGTAGACATGCGAACGGGGATCGCTGGCTGGAAGCACGTCGTGGTTCCCATGGCAGGAGGCGCACGTGGCTACCTCGCTGATCCCGTGGGCTTGAGCAATACCGTGGAAGGTTTCCTGGTAGCGTTCGACGGCGGCATACGGGAGATTGGCGACCCGCAGGACTGCCGGATCCTCGTGGCACTCTGCACAGGTGAAAACCACTCGGGTGGGCGAGGTGGGTGAAGCCGGGTCGCGCACCCGACTGATCCCGTGTGCCCCGTGACAGGATATACAGGTTGGAGAGACGGCGTCACCTTTTGCTACACCGCGGCCGTGGGAGCTCTCCGCGTACACGGCCTGTTCTCGTGGGTGGCAACTTCCACATGTGCCAACAACGCTCTTTCGGCCGACCGGTGAGTCGGGGCCGATTTTCACCGGCCCTGGCGCAGCGCCGTGGCAAGCCCTGCACGGCAATTGCCTGTGGGGCCCGCTGAGTAAGGGTCCGGGCTTCTGCAATCCCGGCTGCCCTTGCGCAAACCCTGGAACCGCACTGGTGAGGCTGAATCCCACAACCAGAAGCCCAAGAGCTCGGCAGAGGCGGCCTTTGCCCATGGATCACCCTCTACTCAGCCCTCCGCTGGAGCAGGTGGCGTGGTCATCCGACCATGAACGAGAGCCAGCGTGCGGTACAGCAGGTGGGCGAACTTCGAGTAAGGGAAGGTCAGGAATAGACTCAGCACCACCCCAAGGTGCACGACATAGAGGGCGCAGGCGAGCTCCGCGGGGAAGGCGAAGCGCCCAACTTCGGAGAGCACCCCGGTGGCAATCACCGCCAACACCACGGTCAGGAAGAACGTGTCGAAGGCGGTGGAGGTGCCCGCTCGCTCGCCGTCGATCAGGCGGTTTCTCACCAACAGGACGCCGCCCACGACCAGCAGCACCCCGGAGACATTGCCGAGGATCTTGAAGGGATGTTCCAGCGGCAGCGGCAGCTCCGTGTGGAAGCCGTAGAGGGCCACCACCAGCAGGCCCGAGGTGATGGCCGCTCCAATGAACCCCCACAGTAAGAACAGGTGTCCGAAGCGGCGGGGTCGGGCCGCCTCACAAGAGGCGAAGCGCTTGTGGGTTGCGATCTCTGCCAGCACCGGCATGAGGTGTTTCAGGAATGAGCCAGAGCGCGGCGACCCATCACCCAGTAGAGTCCAGAAGCGACGCCCGCTCACCCAGCTCGCATATCCGACCCAGCCTGCTACCGGAAAGAACACCGCGTAGATGAGCCAGTGGGGCACGAAGTCGCCGTAGACGAGCGGACCCTTGGGGACCGAGAGAAGCCCAGTGCCGGCCAGCAGCGCGACCCAGAAGAGGATCGGGGCGCCGATCAAGAGCGGCCAGGCGGTGGCGGCACGCCCCACCAGCCGCCCGAGCACCCTGGGAAAGGCCAGCCCTTCGATCGCGAGGGCTCGAACGATCTGGAGGACATCGCCCGGGCGGGCATCTCTCGGGCAGCGCCGGGTGCAGTCGTTACACTGGTAGCACAGCCAGACGGCCGGGTGCGCCGCCAGTCGATCGGCGAGACCCCACTGCGCCCACAACATCTGGGGCCGCGGGAACGGGGCATCTTCTGGTGCCAGCCCACAGACGCTGGAGCAGGTGGCGCACTGATAACAGCGCGCCGCCGTGGCGCCGCCCCGCCGCCTCAGCTCCTCAAAGAAGGCAGTCGAAGGGGCGACTGCGGAAAGCGTGGCCATATCTCACACCTCGGCTAGAAGCCCTTGAGGGGGTTCGGCCCCATCTTCTCGAGATCCGCGGCGAACTCGTCGAGGATCTCGGGGATGTGCCCGTATTCGTCATGGGCCAGCTCCACGACCTTGATCCGCTCGGGCTCGAGCGCCAGCCGCTGGAGGGTCTCCTGCACGTTTCCCAGCCGGGTGTGGGCGAGTTCGGAGCCTCGCATATAGTGACACTGGTAGTCGTCGCCGTAGCGGCACCCGATGAGGATCATCCCGTCAATGCCGCGGGAGAGAGCGTCGGCGATCCATACGATGTTGGTAGAGCCGAGGCAGCGAATGGGGATGACCCGTACCCAGGGGTTCCAGCGGCGGCGCTGACTTGCGGCCACGTCCAGCGCGGGAAGGGCATCATTCTCGCACAGCAGGGCCACGATGCGCGGCTTTTCTTCCACGTCCTCCGGCACGGTCATGGCCTTGATCATGGACGCCACCGCGTCCACGGAGTAGTCGGGGAAGGAGATGATGCGCTCGGGGCAGGCGCCCATGCAGATGCCGCAGCGGCGACAGCGCAATGGGTTGAGCTGCGGGGTCCCCTTCGCGTCTTCGTTCAGGGTGCCGAAGGGGCATTCCTCGGTGCAGCGCTTGCACTGGGTGCAGCGCTGGAGGAAGAAGTCGGGGATGCCCAGATCCCCGGATCGGGGGTGGACCGCCTCCCCGCGTGAGAGGGCGGCGACGCACTGGACAGCCTTCATGGCAGCCCCCCAACCGTCCTCCGCGGCCTGGGCAGCGTCCATGGGAGCGCGCATGGTTCCGGCGGCATAGATTCCGGTGCGCCGCGTCTCATATGGGAAGCAAATAAAGTGAGAATCGGGGAAGGCGTACTTGAGCACCGGCAGGTCCGGTCCCTGGCGGTAGTCGAGGTGCAGGATCTCTGTGCCCTCGTGGGCGCCGAGCTCCTCCACGGCCTTGCGCGCCTCGGCGCGTTGCGTCTCCGAGTCGCCTGTGGCCGCGCGCCTCTGCGCGTCGTGGAGGGCGCGGATGGCCTCCCCATCGGCCGCATTGGGAACCATGCCAACCGCCAGCACCACCAGATCGGCCGGGAGGGCAACCGCGTTCCCCAGCAGACTGTCCTTCAGGTACACTGTCAGCGGCCCGGCGCCGTTGCCCTCGACCCGATCCACCTCTCCACGGGCGAAGAGGCTGCCCGGCTTCTCCTGCACCGCCTGGTAGAACCGTTCAAGCTGGCCGGGGGTCCGCATGTCGCGGTAGAGGACCGCGGTCTCCACCCCTGGGAAGTCCCGGTGGATGACGGCCACCTGCTTCAACGTGGTCGCACAGCACTCGGCAGAGCAGTAGGCAAGGTGCTGTGGATCGCGGGAGCCGGCGCACTGGATAAAGACCACCCGCTGCGGCGGTCGAACATCGGAGGGGCGACGGAGGATGCCTTCACGGAGCATCGCCTCCAACTCGTGGGAGGTGATGACGTTTGGGGAGCGCCCGTATCCTAGATGGGAGAGCTTCCCCGCATCGTAAGGACGGGCCCCCGTGGCCTGGATGATGGCGCCCGCCAGGAAGGTTTGCACACCCTGCGGGGTCTCCATCTCCACCCGGAATTGCCCCGGTTGCCCCGCGATCCCCCGTATCCGGGAGGAGGTGAAGATGCGGACTTCCGGGCGGGCCGTAAGATTAGTGATGAGTTCGGGCAGTCGGTTGGGGTGCGGGGCGTCGTACGGGGGGCGGTCCGGGGCCAGGTGTTTGACACTGGCTAGGTGTCCCCCGAGTTGCTCCTGGGCCTCGACCAAGACCACGGGGTGGCCGGTTCCGGCCGCGGCGCGGGCCGCCTCGATTCCCGCTAGACCCCCACCCACCACGAATATGGTGCGTTCGATGGTTTCGGCCAGTGGCTTCACGGTGGCCGTCTTTGCCAGGCGCACCATGCCCATCCGGAGGAGGTCTTCCGCGAGAAGCTGGGTATCCTCCTCCCCGGCGGGGTGCGACCACACGACCTGCTCACGAAGGCTCACCCGCTCCACCACCACCCGGGTGGGGTCGAAGCGGAACTCGGCTTGCTTGGCGCGGGGCGAGCAGGCGGCGAGCAGAATCCCCCCCAGTTCGCCGCCCGCAAGTGCGGAGCGGATGGCCTCGACCCCCTCCGGGGCGCAAAGGCACGGGTGGGTGATGCAGGCGGCGGCTCGCAGCTCCTTAGCGACGGCGCCGAGGCCCTCTATCTTGAGGGATTGACCGATCCCACATCCCGTGCATAAGAATACGCCAATACGCTCCACCTAAGACCTCCGCAGGGTCGCCACGCAAGCCTTCGCCGCGGCCCCTGTGGCATCCCGTACCGTGGCCGCCACGTCCTCCGGGCGGCGAGCCACCCCCGCCACCAAGACTCCCTTCTCCATGCTCTCCAGGCCGAACCCGTCCTCATCACGCGGGAGGTCGAAGGGGAGGCAATCGTCGCGGAGGTTCGGAACCATCCCCGTGGCCAGCACCACCAGGTCTGCATGGGCGTTCTTGAGACGGCCTGCTTCCACGTCCTCCACCCGCAGGACGAGATCCCCGTTTTCGCCGCGCTCCACCTTGCCCACCTTGCCCTTCACGAGGGTCACCCCTGTGGTGGCGGCCAGACGCGTGAGCATGTCTTCGTTGCGCCCGGGTGTTCGACGGTCGATGTAGTAGATGCTGACCTCCGCGGTGGGAAGCTGCTCGTGCACATACAGCGCTTGCTTGAGCGAGGCCAGGCAGCACACCGCGGAACAATAGGGGAGGTGTTTTACGTCACGTGAGCCGGCGCACTGGATGAACGCCACCCGCTGCGGTGGCTGCCCGGTGGAGGGGCGGAGAATCTTCCCGCAGGTGGGTCCTGACGACGATGCCAACCGCTCCATCTGCACGTTGGCGATCACGTCCGCGAAGACGCCACCCCCTAGCTCGGGTAACCGCTCCAGGGGGTAAGGACGCCAGCCGGTAGATACGACCATGGCGCCCACCTCGATGCATTCCTCACGCCCTGTCGCGGCCAAGTCAATGGCGTTGTACTGACACGCCTCCACGCAGGCCCGGCACGCTTCCGGGCAGGCGGCGCGGTCCAGGATGAAGCGGCGCGGCCAGGCGTTGGGGTGGGGTAATCGGATCGCCGGCACCTGCGTCATTCCCAGATTGAAGGGGTCGGGAACGTGGGCCGGGCACACCTCGCTGCAGGCCCCGCACGCGGTGCACCGGTCGTTCACGTAGGCTGGCGTCTGGGCGAGGGTGACCGCCCACCCGCCCGCGGTCAGGGTAGCCTTGGCCATGCTCGTCTGGGTGAGCACCCGGACCTGGGGGTTACGCTCCAGTCGGCGAGTGTTGATCTCCATGCCGCACGAGGGTGGGCAGAGCTTCGGAAAGTAGTGGTGGGTGCGCATCACGCGACCGCCCACGCTGGCCTCCCGTTCGACCAGCACCACTTCCCGACCGGCCTCGGCAGCCTCCAGGGCCGCCGTGATGCCGGCCATCCCTGCCCCCACCACGAGAAGGGGGAGCGGGCTCGTTGCGCTCATGGGGTCCTCCGGGGTGCCGGCGCATCGTCACGCACCCGCATCGTGGGTTCGGCAAAGAGGGCGAAGCGGAGCCACCGGGAGGCGAAGCGCAAGAGCGCCTCGTCTTCATGGGCGAGTTGCTCGACCAACCCGTCCTCCAGCTCGAATCGTGAGAGAAAGACGGGAGAGAGGACCAGTCCGCGGAAGGTGTCCAAGTCATAGCAAGCGGTGAAGAACATCTCCATTCGCCTGGGGTCGAGTTGGCGGCCACCGATGAACCAGGGATGGGAGACGGTTTCCTGGAAGCCGGCCTCCAGGGCATCCCGCGCGTCCAGGCCCTGATCGGCGCGCCATGCCTTCACGGTCCACGGACTCTTCTCGCCGCGTCCCTGACAGAAATTCTCCTCGAAGACGAAGTACACGGCCTCCGGCGTTACCCCCGCGCGCGCCGGCGGCAGGGCCATCCCCAGCGGATACATCCGGCACGCCCAGGGGCGGTCTTCGTAGACGGTGCACCCCTGCGCGCCCACGAATGGGCAGCGCCGCCCCGGGTCATCCTCCATGCGGAGCATGACCAGCGGGAGATGCAAGTCCTTGGTGATGGGTACGAGGGTGTGGATCTCGAGAAACTCTCGTGTTGTGATTCCAA
Organism: Methylomirabilales bacterium (SeqCode); assembly: GCA_044451055.1. GTDB lineage: Bacteria > Methylomirabilota > Methylomirabilia > Methylomirabilales > 2-02-FULL-66-22 > 2-02-FULL-66-22. The sequence continues at coordinate 5,841 of JBIOJT010000092.1, read as the reverse complement.
AGCGGCGGGCCAGGCGCAGCACATCCAAAGGGGTGAGCAGGATATTGACGTCGGCGCAGCAATCGCCGAAGCACGCCAGTTCCGAGTGACATTTGAAACAGAAAGACTCGCCCGGGGTCAGTCGCCGCTGTTGGCGGAGGATCTCGGGCATCTGTGTGGCCGCGGTGCTCATCGGGCTGCTCTCGCCGGGACCCGCTCGCTCTTATCGGAAGGGTCCTCCACGGAGTCCCCGAGGATCCGGTCGCGTAGCGCCGTGGAAGACCAGACGGCGAGAGGGGAATCCTTGCCCGTGGCTGGGTCGACGCGATAGCGGTAGGACGCCCTCACCCCGAACCGTTCCTCCATCCAATTCCAGCCGCGCCGAAAATAATCACAATCATCGTTGAAGCAGGCCCAGTGGACAGGCCCCTCCCAACCGGTGTTGTCGGGGAGGGCAAACGACTGCAACAACTTATCGCAGTGGGGGCACCGTCGGCCCTGTCTCTCATAGACCATATCGAACCTCTCCGCAGGAGGTTGGCCCCAGGCGCCTTCCAGCGCCTGGGGCCAGGAGACTCACTGCATTTATCCACCCAGGAGTTCGTGCTCCTTGGCATTGGCGAAGATCGAGATAATCGGCCGCTTGGTCAATTCCCACTTGTTGCTGGTGGGATCCAGTCGGCAGTTCACGAAAACGCGCCAGTTCTGATCGTCCATCTTCGGCCGGTCGGTGCGGAAGTAGTAGCCCGGCCAGCGGGTCTCCTCGCGGAAGAGCATGGAGCGAACGTGCGTCTCCGCCTGGTACATGCGGTGGACATTCTCCCAGCAGCGCATGAGTTCGTGAAGGTCGGCCGCCCCCAGCTTTGCCGAGTCTTCCTTCAGCAAGGCCAGCAACTCCAGCGCCCTGGTGAGCAACGGGCCGGACGTGGTGAACTGCGACGTCACGCCGCCGGCGTACTCGTCCATGAGCTTTTGCAGCCGCATCATGAACATCTTGGGCAGGATGTAGTTGGGATTCACGTCCGGCTGAGTGGTGGCGCCCACGTGCTTGGCGAAATTCTCCATCGGCGCATAAGCCTCCGCCTTCATGGCCTCAATCTTGGCGCCGTTCACGTTGGGCTTGGGCGGCTTCTCCTTCACCAGATAGCGGATGGCCGACTTGGCTGCGATGCGGCCCTCGGCGTGGGAGCCGGAGGAGAACTTGTGCGAGGAGGCGCCGGAGGCGTCGCCCGCACAGAAGAGTCCCTTCACCGTGGCCATGTTCTCGTAGCCCCAGAAATATTCCGGGGGCGCCAGGTCTTCGGGACCACTCAACCAGGCGCCGGAGGCGCCGGAGTGGGAGCCGATGAAGTAGGGCTCGGCGGCGGCGATCTCCGAGGGCTTCTCCTCGGGTGCCGTGTTGGTGGCCGCCCACAGAATCGCCTGGGAGATGGTCATGTCGAGGAAGTCTTCCCAGGCCTCAGACTCCAACTCCTTCAACTTCTTCTTGGCTTCCTTGGGGTCGCTGACGCTGGAGGCGATCTTGGTGATGGCCTCCTCCGTGCGCATGGAGATCGGGCCCTTGCCCTCCATCACGTCAAGCATCATCAGGTAGTTCCGCAGGTTGGCGGGCACCGGCTTGACATGCCCGTAGGGGGCCCAGCTGTTGAGTTCGTCCTTGCGGGTCTCCATGTAGTTCTCGCCCAGGGCGTTGGTGGCGCGGGACTTGAACAGCAAGAACCATGCGCCCACCGGGCCGTAGGCGTCCTTGAACCGCACGGGGATGAAGCGCACTTCCTGGCAGGTCATCTCGGCGCCGGCCTTGATGGTGAAGTAGGCCGAGGCCCCTGCGTTCCACGGCGGATACCAGGCGCGGCCCTGGCCCTCGCCGGAAGACCGCGGCTTGAAGACGTGGACCGCGCCGCCCATGGCCACCAGGGTGGCGCGGGCCTTGAAGACGTAGAACGTGTTCTCGCGCACCGAGAAACCCACGGCGCCGACGCAGCGGTCGCCGTCCATGATGGGGCCGACGATGAACACCCGTTCAAAAATGTTGTCCTTTCCCAAAGCGTTCTTGGCGGCCTCGGCGACGACGACCTTGTAGGACTCGCCATTGATCATGAGTTGCCATCGTCCCTCGTGGACGTAGGCGCCCTTCTCGTCTTTCCAGATGGGCAGGCCCCACTTCTCGAACAGATGCACCGAGGAGTCCACGTGACGGGCGATGTTGGCGACGAGATCCTCGCGGGCGATGCCCATGAGGTCGTTGCGGACGTAGTCCACATAGTCCTTGACACTGTTCTGCCCGTCCCTGAGACCCACGTATTGGTTGATGGCGGAGAGGCCCATGGCCACGGCGCCGGATCGATCCATGGCGGCCTTGTCCACCAGAACCACCTTCAGGCCGTTCTCCTTCGCCCAGTGGGCGGCTTCGACGGCGGCCCCACAGGCCGCCATGCCGCCGCCAAGAATCAGGAGGTCGGTTTCGACCTCAACCGTACGGAAGTCAGCCATCGTTGTCCCCCTTTTCTATTTCTTGGTCCACACGGCCGGCAGGCCGAGGGAGTCAGGTTCAGTGAAGAGCGCCGGACCATCCAAAGAAGGCTGTGTGTTGAAGCCGCCGGCCGGCTGGGCCTGGCCCTCAGGGATCGTGCGGATGGGGAACTTGAATCGCTTCAAAGTGCCGTTGCGGAACTTCACCGTCCACATGATGCTGTCGGTGGATCGCAGGGGGACGACCGACGCGCCCATGGGGACAAAGTCCGCGTAGCCGCGCACGTCCATCGCCTGGGTGGGGCAGATCTTGACGCAGTTGTAACACTCCCAGCACATCTCGGGTTCCTGGTTATAGGCCTTCATCTTCTCCTTGTTGAGAACCATGAGGTCGTTCGGACAGATGTACTGGCAGGCGGTCTTATCGAGCGCCTTGCACCCGTCGCATTTGTCCGGCATCACAAAACTTGGCATACGCTCCCTCCTTGCCGTGACGGCCGTCCTTATCGGTCGCCAATCCCTGATCTTCCGTTGGTTGAAGTCTGTCCCTTTGTCTCGTGTCACCCCCTTCCTATTAACGTACTCGCGCGGGGCGGTTTTCCGCCGTCGGCTGTGGATGGTGAAAAGCAAGACATGTGCCTCAATTCACAATTGTTCCTTGGGGAGTGGCACATGATGGAGCGGATCGCCGAGAACTGCCCTTGGACTTCAGACATTAGCGAAAGTTCAGCCTGCCCGGCACATTGGTTGGTGATTCGGGGTCTGGATGGCAATTCCTGCCAGTGTTTCTCTTGGGTAATGTGTCGTGTTACGCCGGGGAAACCCGGAAGGGGGGTGCCACTGACCGTGGGTAGGGAACGGTTGGGGCGCTTACGGCCAGCGTTGGCGATGAGTTTCCCCCAATCAGGGCCGGACGGGCGATCGCGCTCTCATGAGCTTGCGACCTGCATGACATGCGGAATGGAATATGGCACCATCAAACAGGCCCTCATTTCGACGCCACCGAGATGGCATGTGAAGAAACAGCTTCGGGTCCCGCATCGGCGACGGAAGCCCGGAGCGTGAGCTGAGGCAGCGAATGATCCGAGAGAAGTTGAGGCGAAGCGTGGGAGTTGGTGGCCGCCCGAGGCTAGACAGGTTCCAGGTGGCTTCCCAACCACTCGGAACGCACGTCCTTTACCTCCGGTAAGGCACGGCACGTTGCCAGCGCCTCTTGCAGGATGTCTTCACCAGGGAGGACCCCCGCCAGGTGCACGACACCGGAAGTGGCGCTCACATCAATCTTGGCTGCAGCGGCGCCGATCCTCGGGTTCAGGAAGAGCCGGGCCTTGACGTGGCTGGCGACGTAGAGGTTTTCCAGTTGACGCAGACTTTCTTCGGTCATGCGGAACTCGGGACGCTCCACCATGCAGACGATGGCGTTACAGGCCATCTCGATGGTCACCTTCTCCAGGTTCAATACCAAGTCGTAGAGAGAAGGGTCGCGCCATTCTACCCCGTACAGAAAGCGGGTCCATAGGACACGCTCCTCATCCTTTCTGTGGATGTATGCCTCCGCGGCCTTTTCGTCAAACCCGTGGCTCCCCATGGCAGCTTTAATCCGGTACGAGAGGGGGGCAATGACTCGCACTCGGAGCACGTGGTCGACGCCCTGCAAAAGCAGGTGGCCGGCATTGCCATGGTAGACCACGTTGTCCTCCCGGACCAGTTGGCACAGGGTGGCCCGGATTACCGTGAGGTAAATCTGGCGATCAATGCGAAACCGATCCCAAAAGGAAGGCGGCTGTTCCAGGCCCCGGGCCAGGCTCTCTTCGCTCACGCCGTACCGTTGTGCGGCCTCGACCAGGACTTCCCGGCTGATCAAGTGGTAGCCCAGACTCATCGCCAGGCAGTTGGCGAGGCGCTGTCCGCCGCTCTGTGTGCCGCGCGAGATAGTGATGACAGACATTACCTCCCCCTCCTCGTGGGCGGGTGACGCACGGGTACAGAAGGAAGCAAAGTGCGAACCAAACACTCGGATCCGCGTTTCGACGTTGGACTGACGTGGCTGCCGGTTCAGCCATCCGCCCACAATAGGCAACGGGCTCAACAGGGTCTTGCGAATAGCCCCGGACCGGCGCGGGGTTCGACGTGGGCTTGCCACCCGCGAACTCTCGGCTCAACCCCTTGCTTGCCGCGGAGAATCGGTACGAGTCGGAGGGCTTGAAGCGCCTCTCCGCGAGAGGCGTTACTCCATGGTAACCATTTCTCCCGACGGTGTTGCCTTCGGGTAACACACGGTCCCCGGCTTTACCGTCCGACGGCCTGAAACCGTCTTTTCTGGGCAGGTTCGACCCGCCATCTGAACGGCAAGCTCCTTGCCTTCACTAATGCCGAAGTTGGCGTCAAGGCGCGACCCATCCTCCCTGCCACGGTCTGCCACGGAAGGACCAGCAGGCCTGAGGATGGGCCTGAACAACATTCCAGGTGAAGCGATCAGATGGCCGATAGATCGAGCGGCAGGGCTGGAGGGGTGGCGCCCCGGGATCAGCCGGACTACTCATTCTCCATGGACCAGCCAGCACACCACTTCCTCCAATGGCGAAATACCCGTGGCGGGGTTGACACCCTGCCTCGGCAATACTCCTCGCGTCGCACTGGAGAGGTTTCAGGGCAACCGGCTTGGCCCAGTTGGGTGGATGACTGACGGGGCGTTGCTGTCTCGACCGAAGGGGTGGACCATGTATGTCTTTCTCCCCATTGCGCAGATTAGCGTGAGCGTCCCGGTGATGGTCGCCGTCGGCGGGATGGTTGGGCTGCTGTCCGGCCTGTTCGGCGTTGGCGGCGGCTTTCTGCTCACGCCATTGCTCATGTTCGTGGGTATCTCGCCCATGGTGGCGGCGGGCTCCGATGCGGCCCAGATCGTGGCGGCTTCGTCTGCCGGCTCGATCGCCCACTCCAAAGCGGGAACGGTGGATTACAAGATGGGCCTCACGCTCTTCGCCGGCGGATCCATCGGTAGCTTCATCGGGGTCCGGCTGCTCGAGTGGTTCAACCAGTTCGGCCCCGCCAATACCGTCATCCGCGTGCTCTACGTCGTCCTGCTTGGGGGAATTGGAAGCATCATGCTGGTCGAGTCGATCCAGACGTGGCGGCGCGGCGCCTACATGTCCGAGCGGAGGTTCCAGCCCATCCCCGCGCGCACCCGGGTTGACTCCCTGCCGTTCCGGGTTTGGTTTCCGAAGTCGGAAATCGAGGTATCGTTGCTCCTGCCCGTCGCGATGGGCATCCTCGCGGGCATCCTCGCGGCGATGATGGGCGTGGGGGGCGGCTTCATCATGGTCCCGCTGATGCTGTACGTGCTCCGCATGCGGATGCACGTCGTGGCGGGAACGAGCCTGTTCCAGATCC
>JBIOJT010000091.1:0-13997 GCA_044451055.1 Methylomirabilales bacterium (SeqCode) | reverse complement strand
TCTGTGTACAGCGGAAGGGCCTCCGCGATGCTCCGCACGAGCACCCCCACGTGATCGATCCGTCGGATCATGCGATCCTCTCCGCCGAGCGCAGCGCGGCGCCGGCCCGCTCGAACGCCGCATACACCTCGTCGTATTCCCCCCCGAGTTCGGGGCGCGGCTGGATGACTTCCCCGCCGCCCGTCATGGCCCGGGCCGCGGCCGGCACATCCGGAAAGAACCCGGCGCTTGCCGCCGCCAGAATGGCCGCGCCCAAGGCGGATGCTTCCCGCATCGGCATTCGGCGGATCGGCAGGCCGAGGACGTCCGCTTTGATCTGAGCCCACAGATCGCTGCCGGCGGCCCCGCCCACCAGCCGCACCTCGTCCACGCGCTCTCCGAGCCGCAGGATGGCCTGCACCACCCGCCGGACGATGCAGGCGCCACCCTCCAGGATGGCGCGGACCAGGTGCCCCCGCCCGTGGCCCAGGCTGAGACCCACGAACGCGCCGCGCGCCCGGGAATCCCAGACAGGGGTTCGCTCCCCCACCAGGGCGGGCAGGCACACGAGGCCCTCGCATCCCGGGGGAACCTCGCCGGCTTCCCGGTCCAGGATTGCGAAATCGGAGGTGCCGGCGACCCGCTCCGCAAACCAGGTGAGGGCGCCGCCGGTCGTCGTCGTGGGCCCCCCCAGCACCCAGCGGTCCGGGCAGGCATGCACGTTCGTCACGAGCCCACCGGTAGGGTCCATTCGGGGTCTGGTCGTACAGGCGAAGACCACGTCCGTGGTGCCGGCCACGTCGACGCCCATGCCCGGCCCAATGAGACCCGCGCCCAGGGCCGCCAGCGTGCCATCGGGACCGCCGGCGACCACCGGGACGCCTTCGGGGAGTCCCGTCTCCCGCGCCGCCTGCCCGTGGATGGTTCCCACCACAGCCGCGGAGGGCAGCACGGGCGGGAGGCGGTCCGGGGGGATCTCTGCCAGCCGGCACAGTCCCGCATCCCAATGTTTCTTCGCCACGTGATAGAGGAGGCTGTACGACGCATTCGGTTCGTCGGTGGCCAGATGCCCCGTGAGGCGCAGGACCAGGAAGTCCTTGACCGTGCAGACCGACGCGACCCGGGACCAGGCGGCCGGTTCGTGTCGCTGGATCCACCGGCAAACGGCCGCCGGCCGCTCCGGGGCCGCCCGGCGGCCCGCCACCTCGGCCAGGTGCTCCTGCCCGGCCTCCACCTGCAGGAAGGCGGCCTCGGCCGCGGCCCGGCGGTCCATCCAGGGGAACGCGGGAAGCACCGGCGAGCCCGCGGCGTCGAGGAACAGGGTCGTCAGTTGGGCCGAGAGCCCCACGCCGGCTACCCGATCCAGCCCGAGGCGGCCGGCCACGTCGCGCAGGAGAAGCACCGAGGCTTTCCACACCGCTTCGGCATCCAACTCCGCCCAGTCGGGCCGGGGGAGGCGCGGCGCCCACGCCTGGCTCGCCTGGGCCACCACGCGGCCGGCACGGTCGAACAGGATGGCCCGCCCCCCGCTCGTGCCGATGTCCAGCCCGAGCAGGAGCGGATCGTGAGCCCGCGTCGGCATCTTTCCCGCCTCAGGACACCTTGGCCTGGAGCCACACGCCACGTGGGTCGATCTGCGTGCGAATCAGCTCCACCTCCGCCGGCGTGGGCGGAGGGGTCACCGGGATCGGGTTCGGGAACTCCAGGGCAAATCCGGTGTTCGCTTCGATCTGCTCCCGTGTCACGCCGGAGTGGAGGGACTGCACCCGCATTCGCTTCGTCTGCGGGTGAAAATCGAGGATCGCGAGGTTGGTCACAACCTTCCCCGGGCCCCCCCCGTGATGTTGGTACCGCTCCCGGTACCCCGGACCGTCCCCGAACCCGAGACCCGAAATGAAATCCACCCGCTCCACGAAGACCCGCCGCTCGTGCGGGACCATGATCATGGTGTGGCGGGCGTGGGCACAGTGATCGGTCTGGGCGATGGCCCCGACCAGGCGCACCTTGGGTTGCTTCTGGTCGCCGATGCAGACACTGTTCAGGTTCCCGTAGGGATCAATCTGGGCCCCCGAAACGAAGCCCCAGTCCATCATGCCGCGCCGGAACATATCGAGGCAGTCTTCGACCAGGATCATGGCGCGGCAGGGCCAGGCCAGCAGATTGGCGTCGGTGAAGCGGTCGGGCACCTCCGGGATGCGGGGCTCCAACTTCACGCCGTACTGGGCGATGAAGTCGACCCCCCGGTGGTGGGCCAACTCGATGGCGACACTCGGGATGCCGACGGCGTAGATGAAGGCACGCCCTCCCGTGCCCAGTCCGATGAAGCCTAGCTCCCCGTCCTTCAGTTCCCGCGAGACGGCGCAAGCCATCAACTCTTCTACGGTATAGGTTGCAGTTGTCATCGCGCCACCCTCGTCCGCGTGAGCCGCATCAGCCGTTCGACGCCGATTCGCTCCAGGTATCCCATGTGATCGGCGACGCTCCGCACCGTGTGATCCAGGTACGCCTTGAACGTCGCCTCGCCCTTGGAGGCCTCGTAGTATCTCTCCACCTCTTCCAAGTCGTAGTCATAGCGGGCATCGCAGGCGCAGGGATGCGCCCCGTAGGGGGTCTCCACCACGGCCGCGACGAACTTCCGCGGAAGGACGGTGAGCAGGGAGTTCCGGTAGATCTCCTCGTCGCTCACGATCTGCTCTACGCTGACCACGGTCGTGCGCGCCGCCTTCCCGATCAGGACGTCCGCGCTCTGATCGTTCCAGCGCTGCGCGTCGAGCTGCACGTTCCCGTACTTGTCCGCGGTGTGGGCATGGATGATGGCGACATCGGGGCGAGCCGCCCGGACCGCAGCAAAGGGTTCCCCGGTGAAGGGGCAGGCGACCTCGGTCAGGTGCTGGTTCGTCCGCATGAGGTCCGATCCCAGGGGGGTCTTGGTGGGAAAGAAGCTCATTCCCATGACCGTGGCCCGGAACATGTCCAGGCCGGTGGTCTCGGAATGCTCGATGACGTTCAGTCCCCCTCGCTCGCAGGCCCGGCGGAAATTGAGGGCCAGGCCGAAGGCGGAGATCCCGATGTAGGAGGTCTCGACCGACGCGGCGCAGCCGGCGCCGATCAGCATGTCCATATCAATCCCGTTGTTCCATCCCTGCAGGTGGAGGCCCCGCCGGCCCTGCCGGATGATCTCGTGGATGAGCGCCATGGGATGCCGGCGCAAAGTATGCCCCCCGATGGCGACCATGTCGCCGTCCTTGATCAGGGCCACGGCCTCCCGCAGCCCTATGACTTTCTCGCGCACCGTCGCCTCCTTCCCCTCAGTGGACCCCGGCCAGGACGACCCGCCGCATGTGTCGCTGCACAATCAGGAAGAGTCCGAGCATCGGCAGGGTCCCGACGAGCGTCGCAGCCAGCATGTCGCCCACATAGAAGCGGTACTCGGTCTGAAAGCCGGCGATGTAGACCGGCAACGTCCGTGCCTGGTGGCTCGTCAACGTGACCGCAAAAATATAATCAATGTAGACCGTGAGAAACGTCAGGATTGCAGTCACCGCGACGCCGCTACCGATCAGGGGCAGGGCCACGCGCGAAAAAACCTGCCAGGCGTTCGCCCCGTCGATCCGCGCAGCCTCATCCAGCGTCGCCGGCACAGTGTCGAAGAAGGTCTTGCTGGTCCAGATAGCCAGGGGGAGCGCGGGCGCCAGGAGGGCGTAGATCAGTCCCACCTTGCTGTCCAGGAGCCCCAGCTTTCCGATAAGGATGAAGTACGGAATGATCAGGGTGATGGGGGGCAGCATGCGCAGGACGAAGACTGCGAGGTAAACCGTCCGGGCGGCCGCGTACCGCTGGAGGCGCGACAGGCCGTAGGCGCAGGGCAACGCCAAGACCAGGGAGACCAGCGTGGACAGGGAGCTGACTATGACGCTGTTCTCCATATACAGCCACAGACTCTGAAACCCGGAGAGCACGTTTCGATAGTGGATCAGGGAGAGTTTCCCGGGCAGGCCTAGCACGACGGCCGCGGCCCCTTCCGGGGTCAGGGACACCGACACGAGGGTGAAGAATGGGATACCCACCCAGAGGAGAACGAATACGATACCCAGACCCTTCGCGAGGGTCCCGGGGTTAGGATATTTCATTGCTGACATACCCCTGCCGCCAAGCATAAACGATGATGCCCGTGGAGGTGAGCACGGCAATGAAGAGCATCACCACGCCCAGGCTAGAGCCGTACCCGTAGTCCAGGAACTTGAAGGCACGCTCGAAGATATACGTGCTGAGCAGGTGGGACGATCCCCCCGGTCCGCCCTCGGTCATGACCCAGGGGAAGGTGAACGAGAGAAAGGAATCGACCGCCTTCAGACTCAAGGTGATGAAGATCACCGGCTTCATCATGGGGAGAATGACATACCAGACAAGCTGGGGGAAGCTGGCCCCATCGATCCGGGCCGCCTCCATGGGCTCCGCCGGGAGGCCCTCCAGGCCGGCCAAGAGGAGCAGGAAAACCCAGGGGGACCATCCCCAGATCGCCGTCAGGATGATCCCCCAGAGGGCGGTGGACGTCGAGGCCAGCAGCGACACGGAGGTGGGCAGGCCGAAGAGGTGATCGAACACCGCGTAGGGCGGCGTGTAGATCACGCTACGCCAGAGTATCGCCGCGGCCGCCGGGATGAGAAGGATGGGCAGGATGACGACGGCACGAAACACCTTTGACCAACCCAGAGGGAGCTGCCAGGCGAGCAGGGCCACCAGAAACCCGTATACGAAGTCCGTCCCCACCACCGCCGAAACGTACCACCACGTCCGGAGGAGCGCCCAACCGAACCCGGCGTCGTGGAGGATCTTGGCGTAGTTGCGCAGGCCGATGAAGCGGTAGGAGTACTGCATGATGTTGTAGTCGAAAAGACTGAGGTAGACTACATGCAGGAGCGGAATGACCACCACCGCCAGGACAGCCAATGCCGCCGGAAGCAGGAACCACCACATGCCGGCATCCCAGGAGCGCTGGACTCCCTGTCGTAGGACAGGCAGGGCGGTGCCCGCCCCGATCCGAGCTACGGCCGGCACCGCCCCATTGTCGCCCTTGACCTTGTCCGTCTCGATCCAGCGCATGGCGCTACTTGGCCAACCCCGTGTTGATCATCAACTGCTCGACGGCGTTCCCCGACTCCTTGGTGAACTCCGCCGGGCTCAGCGCGTTGAGGTCCAGCTTTTCCACGTGGATCCGGACCGTGTTCCGGACCTGGCCGATCTGCGGGTTCAGCTGATAAACCTGGGCCCGCTTGAGGGCAGCCACCACGGCCGGGGGCAGGATGTTCTGCGAGGCCGCCCAGTCGCCCAGACGGGTATCCGTGGGAACGTAAACCCCGATCCCCTTGGTCAGGGTCAGCCTGAGATTGTCTTCGCGCATGAACCAGCGCAGGAACTCCCAGGCGGCGTCCTTCTGATTGCTCTTGCCACTGACCCCAAACATCCAGTAGAAGGGGATCCCTCCTTTCCCTGCCCCCGTCGAGCCGGGCACCTCGAAGCTGATCGACCTGCCGATCCGATCAGCCACCTTCTTGGACCGGATCTCGTCCCAGGAGAAATACAGGACGTCGACAATCATGGACGCCTTACTGTTCAGATACATTTCCACGCACTCATTGCTCGCCATCCCCGGGATCGTGGTCGGCGCGGCCTTATACTTGTAAATCAGGTCTTGCAGCAGCTCCGCCACTTTCGTAACCGTCGGCTGATTCTCCGGATGCTTCGGCCCCCACAGGGAGTGGTTCTGCTCGTCCAAGTAGGTAACCCCTTCCCCAAACACGAGCATCTCGAAAACGTTCAGACCCGGGTCCTGCTTCCCAGGGAAAACTATCCCCCAGAGCTGTTCACCTTTCTCCTGTCGCGTGAAGAACTGGGCCGCATCGATCAACTCTTTCCAGGTCTTGGGGGGCGTCGGCAGGTCGTAGCCGAATCGCGCCTTGAAATCGGACCGATTCTTCGCATCCGCAAAGAGACCCTCCCGGTAGGCCCCGGCCACGCTGCCGCTGTAGAAAGGGTGGCAACGGATATCGCCGCGAATTGAGGCGGCCTTGAGAGCCCAGGGAACCGTATACTTTCCCCAGGCCTCCACCGAGCCGAAGTCTTTCCTGATGTACGGCTCCAGGGACGTCAGGTACTGCGAGGCACTAAAGATCGTGTCGTCCGGGGTGTCGTAGATGTCGAACTGCCCGGCACCCATGACAAGGTCTTGCATGATCTTTTGGCGGATCTCAGCAGTAGGAACCCGGGTCAGCGACACCTTGATCCCAGTCTCCTGCTCCAGCTCGTTCAGCTTGTTCCACAGGGGATTGAACTGTTGGTGCCCGGACGATGAGAGGACGTTGAGCGTTGCCCCGGGAAACTTCCGCGCCTGGGCTCGCGCCGTGCCCTGCGTCAGCCCCCAGGTGGCAGCGCCGATGGTGAGGGCGCTCAAATCCCGCAGAACTTCTCGTCGTGTCTTCATGTCTCTCCCCTTTCCTCGTGAGATGACGGCGCCCGCTCCCGCGATCCAACGCCTCATGACCGTTCCTCCCTCATCTGCTCGCGGTGTCTCGCCGCGAGTGCCGCACCCTCCTCGGGAGCCGCGGTTGCATCGGTCCCCTCCGCGGTTCAGTTCAGAGCCGGGTCCGGAGAATGGCTTGGCGAATCTGCTTGATGTTCCTGATCACCTGCTGGTGGAGGCGGACACCCACCCCGACGTAAAGAACATCCACGATGGTCAGCGCCGCGATGCGCGAGGACAGCGACTCCCGGCGGTAGGCCGTCTCCCGGGCCATGGTGTATAGCATGACATCCGCCAGCTTGGCGATCGGCGACGGCCCGTAATGGGTGATCGCGATGATCCGCGCCCCCGTCGCCTTCGCCACCCTCAGCACATCCAGGAGATCCCGATTGCGGCCCGTATGACTCACCGCCACGACGACGTCCTCCTCCTCCAAGAGGGACGCATGGATCAGTTGGAGATGCTTGTCGGTGTAGACCACGATGGGCTTGCCGGTGCGCATGAATTTGTGGGCGGCATCCTGCGCCACAATCCCCGACCCCCCGAGGCCGAAGAAAGTGATGCGGAGGGCCGTGCTGAGGAGATCGACGGCCACGGCCACGGTCTTTTCCTCCAGAACCTGCAGGGTATCGGTGAGGGTCTGGATGTTCCCGTGGACGACCTTCCGGGTGATCCGTCCAATCTTGTCGCCGACCGTGACATCCTCGTGGATGTCAGCCATGGGTGATGCCAAGTCGTGGGAGAGCCTGATCTTGAAGCGGGGGAAGTTGCCGAAACCCAGCTTGCGGCAAAAGCGACTGACAGCGGCTGGACTGGTGTTGCTCCGGCGGGCGAGATCGGTCACTGATTCCAGGGTGACGGCATGGGGGTCCCGGAGGATCGCCTCCGCCACAAGCCGCTCACCATGGGACAGAGCACTGAAGCCGTTGCGAATGCGGATGAAGCACCCTGGAATGCGGGGGCCGTTCCTGTCCTGGACCGAGCGCCGGGGAGGCATGGCCAGGTAAACTACTCCTGACTGAAAATTTATGTCAAGTTATTTTTTCTCAAAGTGAAATTTCTTACCGAGCCGTTCAGACGGGAAAAGGCCGCCCGCATGACCTGCCCCTTCGCGGTGCGAAGCGGGCCGCTCCACAGGAAGATACGATCCCCGGGAGGCTCGGAAAACGCCGGGGAGGTTGGATCTGCGCAGGATCGGGCTACGCAGTATTCCGCGAGTGAGGATGTTTCAGATAGATCTCCTCGGCGGCGGGGATGCCGGAGGCGCAGGGGAAGCCCTCTTCCCGAAGAGCCCGTTCCAGGGCGGCCAGGAAGAGCATGACGTTACTCGCCGTGGAGTTCTTCCCCATCAGGCCCACCCGCCAGATCTTTCCCTTGAGGTCCCCCAATCCACCGCCGATCTCGATTCCGAATTCCTGGAGGAGCCGGCCGCGGACCTTGGCATCGTCCACGCCCGCGGGAATCCGGATGGCGTTCAGAGTCCAGAGACGATAGGCCGGCTCCACGTGCATGGTGAGCCCCATCGCTTCCACCCCCGCCACCAGGGCGAGATGATTCAGGCGGTGCCGCGCGAACCGAGCCTCCAGTCCCTCTTCCTCGATGATCCGAAGCGCCTCCAGCAAGGCGTAATAGAACGTGACGGGAGGCGTGTGGTGGTAGAACCGGTTGGTCCCCCAGTACTGCTCGAACAGAGCCACGTCCAGATAATAGCTTTGGACCTTGTGCGAGCGTTTCCGGCCGCTCTCCACCGCGCGCTCGGAGAGGGTGAGGGGGGCCAGACCCGGCGGCGCGCTCAGGGCCTTCTGGGTGCCCGAGTAGCACACGTCGACCCCGTGCCGGTCCACCTCGACCGGATGGCCGGCCAGACTGGTCACCGCATCCACGAGGAGGAGGGCGCCGTATCGCGCCACAATCTGCTTCAGGCCATCCAGGGGCTGGAGGACGCCGGTCGAGGTCTCGGCATGGACCAGCGCGACGACCTTGATGCCCGTCTCCTTCTTCAACGCGGTCTCGATCTGCTCCGGAAGGATTGGCCTCCCCCACTCGGCTCCGAGCGGGAACGGGACGCCACCGCAACGCTCCACGATCTGGACCATCCGATCGCCGAAGAAGCCGTTGTGGCCGATAAGGACCTTGTCTCCCGGCTCGATGAGGTTGATGAGCGACGCCTCCATCCCGGCCGAGCCGGTGCCGGAGATCGGGAAGGTGGCCCGGTTCCCGGTCCCGAAGACCACGTTCAGCAGCCGGTGGATCTCTCCCGTGATCTCCGGCATGGACGAGTCGAAATACCCAATCACCTGGGCGCTCATGGCTCGCAGCACGCGCTCCTCCACGTTGCTGGGGCCGGGCCCGAGCAAGAGACGGGCTGGGGGGTGGAATGCCTTGGACATTGTCATGGCTGGCTCCTCCTTTTTGCTTCCAGGTTCGAAGCGAATGGCCCTGCCGCCCCCCTCCGTCAGGTGATGTTGAAGTACTTCGCTTCCGGGTGATGGACGAGAATGGCCGAGGTGGACTGCTCCGGGTCGAGCTGGAATTCCTCGGACAGCTCGACCCCGATCCGCTCGGGCTCCAGCAACGTGAAGAGCTTGGCCTGGTCCTCCAGGTTGGGGCAGGCCGGGTAGCCGAAGCTGTAGCGAGAGCCTCGGTAGCCTTGCCGGAAGATGCGCGTGAGATCGGGCGAATCCTCGCCTGTGATGCCCAGCTCCTCCCGGATCCGCTTGTGCCACAGCTCGGCCAGCGCCTCCGCCGCCTCCACCGACAGACCGTGGAGGTACAGGTAATCGGTGTAGTTGTGCTGCGCGAAGAGATCTCGCGTGACCTCCGAGGCCCGGCGGCCGACCGTGACCAGCATGCAACCCAGCACGTCCATCCGGCCCGAGTCCACGGCGGCGAAGAAATCCGCGATGCACAGGTGCCGGCCCCGCGGCTGGCGCGGGAAGGTGAACCGGACCCGGGGCGTCCGGCCGTCCTCCGCGTACACGATCAGGTCGTTCCCCTCGGACTGGCAGGGGAAGTAGCCGTACACGACGCGGGGCTGGAGGATCTGCTCCGCTTGGCAGCGGGCTTTTACGCGTTCGTAGATCGGCCGCACGTGATCCCGGATCAGCGCGTCGAATTTTTCCCCCGGACCCTTCCCGCGATGGAACTGCCACTGCGTCCGGAACAGGGCCACCTCGTTGACGAAGTTGAAGACCTCCGCCAGGGGGATCTGGGTCACCACCCGCGCGCCGAAAAACGGCGCGACCGGGATCGGGATGTCCGTCCGCACGTCGCTCTTGACCCCGAGAGGCACCTCTGCCGGCTGGGGGATGGGGCGAGAGGGCCGCCGCGCAACCCTCGGAAGGGGCAAGCCTGCCTCCCGATCCGGAACCTCGGCGACCTCCCGCGAGACGATTTCCCTCATCAACCGCAGCCCATCGAAGGCGTCCCCGGCGTAGAACACCTCCCCCTTGTAAAGGGACTGCAGGTCCTCCTCGACGTAACCCCGGGTGAGGGCGGCGCCGCCCAGGATCACCGGAAATCGCCACAGGTCCCGGGCGTTCAGCTCTCCCAGGTTCTCCTTCATCACCAGGGTGGACTTGACGAGGAGGCCGGAGAGGCCTATGGCGTCGGCCTGGTGCCGTAATGCCGCCTCGATGATGTTGTGGATCGGCTGCTTGATCCCCAGGTTGAGGACCGTGTAGCCGTTGTTGCTCAGGATGATGTCCACCAGGTTCTTGCCGATGTCGTGGACGTCCCCCTTGACTGTGGCCAGGACGATCTTCCCCTTGCTCTGATCCTCGGCCCGGACCATGAACCGTTCCAGGTAGCCCACCGCGGCCTTCATCACCTCCGCCGACTGCAGGACGAAGGGGAGTTGCATCTGCCCGCTGCCGAACAGGTCCCCGACCGTCTTCATGCCTTCCAGCAGGATCTCGTTGATGATGGTGAGCGCATCGTACTTGCCGAGCGCCTCGTCCAGGAGCACCTCCAGGCCCGGCCGCTCACCATCCACGATGCGTGCTTTGAGCCGCTCCTCCAGCGTCCTAGGTGCCTCGGTCGCGGCAACCGCCTTGCCAGACCCCGCCTTCTCGAACAGCCCCATGAACTCCGTGAGAGGATCGTAGCCGTCGCTACGCTCATCGAAGATGAGATGCCGCGCCACCTCGAGCTGTCGCGGGTCGATCCGGTTCATCGGCAGGATCCGCTGGGCGTTCACGATGGCCGCATCCAGGCCCGCCTCGATGGCCAGGTGCAGGAACACGCTGTTCAGGACCTGCCGCGCCGCCGGCTTCAGGCCGAAGGAGACGTTGCTCACGCCCAGGATGGTGAAGACGCCCGGCAACTCCCGCTTGATCCGGCGGATCGCCTCCAGCGTGGCGATGCCGTCCTTGCGGAGATCCTCCTGGCCCGAGGTCAGGGGGAAGGTGAGCGCGTCGAAGATCAGGTCGGGAGACTCCAGGCCGTAGCGGTTGACCGCCAGATCGTGCAGGCGGTGGGCCACTTTGAGCTTCCAGTCCAGCGTGCGCGCCTGGCCTTCCTCGTCGATCAGCAGGCAGACCACCGCCGTGCCGTACCGCTTGGCCATGGGGAAGATTCGGGCCGGCCGGCCCTCCTCCCCGTCCTCCAGGTTGACGGAGTTGATGACCGCGCGACCGCCGATGTGCTTCAGGGCAGCCTCGATCACGGGAGCCTCGGTGGAGTCGATCACCAGCGGCAGCGTGCACTGGGTGACGAAGCGACGGACAACCTCGTTCACGTCCGCCACTCCATCGCGGCCGACGTAATCCACGCACACGTCCAGGACGTGGGCCCCCTCCTTGGCCTGCTCCCGGGCCATCCCCACCATCCCGTCGTAGTCGCCCGCCAGGAGGTACTCGCGGAATTGCTTCGACCCGTTGGCGTTGGTCCGCTCGCCCACGATGAGGAAGCTCAGATCCTGCCGGAACGGGGCGCTCACGTACAGGCTGGAGGCGGCGGGCACGTATTCCGCTGTCCGGGGCCGGGGAGCGCGCCGGCCTATCACCTCCACCACGCGCTTGAGGTGGGCCGGCGTCGTCCCGCAGCAGCCGCCCACGATTCCGACTCCGTGCTCCTCCACGAAGGTCTGGTGGAAGGCCGCCATCTCGTCCGGTGTGAGGAGATACTTCGCCCGGCCTCCCTCCATCTTGGGGAGGCCGGCGTTGGGCAGGCAGGAGATCGCCTTGCGGCAGTGCCGGCCCAGGAAGCTGATGTGCTCCACCATCTCCTGCGGGCCCGTGGCGCAGTTCAGGCCGATCACGTCCAGGTCGTATGCCTCCAACGTCGTCAGGGCCGCACCGATTTCCGTCCCCAGGAGCATGGTCCCCGTGCTCTCCATCGTCACCTGGACCATGAGCGGCAGGCGGTGGCCAGCGGTCCGCATGGCGTCCTGGCAGCCAATGATGGCCGCCTTGGCCTGCAGGATGTCCTGGCAGGTCTCGATGAGGAGGACGTCGGCCCCGCCATCCATCAGGCCCCGCGCCTGCTCGGTGTACATGGCGACGAGGTCGTCGAAGCCGATCTGCCCTAATGATGGCAGGCGTGTTCCTGGACCCATCGCGCCAACGACGAAGCGAGGGTGATCCGGCGTGGAGAAATCGGCAGCCACCTCGCGCGCCAGTCGCGCTGAAACGCAATTGATCTCGTAGGCCTTGTCCGCCAGGTCGTACTCGTGGAGCACCAGGCGGCTGGCCCCGAAGCTATTGGTCTCGATGGCGTCACAGCCGACCGCGAGGAAGCCCGCGTGGATCTCGCGGATGACCTGCGGCCTCGTCAGGACGAGGAACTCGTTGCACCCGTCTTTCCCACCGAAGTCGTCGGGACTGAGGTTCCGGTCCTGGATGGAGGTCCCCATGGCCCCATCGAAGATCAGGACCCGTTCCCGCAGGCTGTGTCGAAAATCCGTGATCATGGTGTCCTGGCGATCGAGAGCTCTTGGAAGAACCATCCGATACTTTACCCCAGATTCCGCAGATCTCACGAAGAAAATTCCAGAGAGAGTCAGTACGCCGATCCTGGCTTCCTCCCGCTTTGAGTCATACCGAGGGGCTGGAGGCACGCTGGGAAGCTTCCATGCCCTGAATCACTCGATACAAGAGCCCGACCGTGGGCAGCGCCACGCCGAGGTCCGCCGCCAGGCGCACGACGTAGCCGATGGTTTGGTCCGCCTCGGTGGGCTTGCCCCGCTCGAGGTCCTGAAGGGTCGAGATCTTCACCTGGGTCATGCCCTGCTCGTGCATGGCGCGCCCCCGGGCGACGACCGATTGCACCGCTTCCTCGAACGGGAGCGTGCACACCGTCTTGACGGTGAAACCGCGAAAGTCGGCCAGGGGAATCCCCAGCCGTTCCGCCACCTGAGCCACCTCTCGGGAGAGCTCGACGAACAGGGTGGCCAGCCCCGGATCCAGGTAGATCTGATGGATGCACAGCCGAGTGACGCAGGACAGCGCGGCCGCAGGCACCATCTGGTTCAGCTTGCACCAGATCGCCGTCCGGATGTCCGGGCGAACCTCGACGGGAAGGTCGGCCTTCCGGAACAGGTCGGCGATGGCCTCGACCCGGGCCGAGGGGCGCCCGTCAAATTCGCCGATCCAGGTGCCGCCATCGTTGGTGTGTAGGACGCGTCCCGGCTCCGGCATCGAAGCCCCGACCAGCGTGGTTGCCCCGACGACCGCTTCCCGTCCAAACGCTTCCGCAAGCTCCTCGTCCTTGCGCCCGCCGTTCTGCAGCGAGATGGCCGCCCCGAGTTTTCTCCGGAGGTGGCGGAGCGAGGCCAGGGCCTCCTGGTTATCCCGGCTCTTGACGCACATGATCAGCAAATCGGCCGACTGCACTTCACCCGGATCCACGACGGCCTTCACGTCCCTGACGATCTGAGGCCCTCGCCTGCCACCGATCAGGAGCCCTCGGGCCCGGATGGCCTCAACGTGGGGCCTCCTGGCGATGAGCGTGACGTCTGCTCCCACCTGGGCAAAGTACCCCCCGAAAACGCTCCCCAGCGCCCCCGCACCTGCAATCACTGTCTTCACACGGTCCCCCGTCGCGTGCCTCAATAGCCCAGAACGCGCCCCGACGAGGGCGCGACGTATCCTCGGAACTGATAGTACTCCTCGATCTGCTCGGGACGGAGGAGGGCCGCCGTCAGGAGATGCGCCCGGAGGTGGGTCAGGCGGAGCTCCGCCAGCTTCCGGGCGATGTCCTCGACCTGCCCGGCCAGATCTGCCTCGATGACATGCCCTGTCCGAAAGCCCGTCTCCAACGTAGCCTCCTGGGCAAGGATCTCACGACCCAGGGCCTGCGCCTTGACCGTCGCGGCCGCGTCGATCCGCTCGATCGCCTGTCGTTGATCTGCATACAGGTCGATCTTTCCAGCGCGGGCTGCCTCCAGGATGCGGGCCGGATCCGGGTAGCCGTTGAGTTCGGCCGCCCGCGCCAGCCCCATCGCTCCCCCTTCCTTGAGCGAGTGGATCTCCTCGGGGCTGAGACTCCTCATCGGGAC
>JBIOJT010000090.1:0-14010 GCA_044451055.1 Methylomirabilales bacterium (SeqCode) | reverse complement strand
TCAACCGCCGGAAGTCCGCGTCGCGAGGGAAGCTGTTCTACCGACTGGCGCAGCAAGCCGTGCAAGTGGAGCCGGTGCCGTTCGTCTCGCTGTCGAGACACAAGTCCTAGTAGCTGGTTGAGTCAAGTAAATAGGCCTATTGCGGAATGCGGCGTGCCGAATGGGGAGCAGGGATTTTTTCCCTTGACGATTTGGGCGCCGGCTGGGTATAAGAGGGGTGAGCTGAGGGGCGAATCGGTTCCGGTTCGAAGCCGAAGCACCTTCAGCTCATCTGCATTTCTGGGGCTGTGGCGCAGTTGGGAGCGCGCGTGACTGGCAGTCACGAGGCCGGGGGTTCGAATCCCCCCAGCTCCACCAGAAACGCCGAACGGGATCCGAAGTCGGGTCCCGTATTTCTTTCCGGGTGATACCTCCCCGAACCACCGACGCTGTCCGCTCCTGCTTTACCCCTCGTACGGCGCCTTCTCGTCCGGCCATCCCAGGCGCACACTCGCCTCGTCAAAGACGACTCCGCAACGGCGACAGAGAAACTTCGGGCGACCCCACTCCGGAAGATATCCCGCCTCGACGTCATCATGCCCGCACGTCGGATGGATGAAAATGTACCGAACGCTGCGGCCGCGGCCCCAGATCCGCCTCATGATCCAGCGCCGAATATCCATCTCACTCCCAAGAAGCACCGGGAAGCTGGGGTGCTCGAAGGCGAGGAACTGGATGGCGCCACGCCTAAGCCTCTGAGCTCCCCTGCCTTCTAGCTGCCGTGTGGGCTTCCGCCCGATGTCTCCACCAGGGCCTGAACCCGATCCAGCACGGATCGGATCATCTCCTCATGGGTGCAGCGGCCCTCGGCGGGAGCAGGTCGCGGCGCCCGCCGGAGCCAGGCGAGGTAGGCCTGGCATGCCTGAAGCAATTCCTCCGAGAGGCCGCTCACCTCTTCAAAGAGGGGGATCGGCAAACGCAGCCACCCATCCAGGAGGTCGCTCCCCATCCACTCGACCAGGCCGCCCAGAACCTGCTCCACAACCGAAGGCGCCTTGGTTTGGGCCACCTCGAGGAACAGGATTCCCCAGCGCTCGAGATCCCGGGTGAGCCGTATGAGCGGTGGCATTGAAGAAGCCAGGCTGCGTGTGGAATCCATGGGCTCCTCCGTCGGCGAGCGATCTCCCGTCCCGCTCGTGAAGCTCCAGCCTATGCGGTCGCGCGACCGCCGCGTCACGTTCAGGCGTACAGAGCGACCGCGGCAAATGTCACCGTCCCCTGCGGGTCGGGCCACTGACTGTAGCGCAGGAGCCGCCCCGATGCGCCAGGGAGGAGCCGCAGGAGGGTGTAGACGGGTGGCAGGCCGCAGATCCGACGCCGGTCCCCATCCTGCGCGATGGCGCGGAAGAACGCCTCGGCGTCCCCCGCCTCGACCGACTCCAGCATCTCCCGATCGGCGTCGGCGACCTCGCGAAGCTGGCCGGGCGTGATCTGGTAAGGATCGCCAAACTGCGGCCCGACATGAGCCAGGTCGGCGCTGGCTATAACCACAGTGCGCCCTCCCAGCGTCGCCAACGTCTCCTGAAGGGCCGCAACGAACGCCTCGCTCTCCCGCTCCTCGCGGGGTGAGCGACGATCCTCGACGAACCGGTGAAGCGACCCGCACAGGACGGGCACGATCCGCACCGGACGGCCGGGCGGTGTGTGGTGCCGGAGGAAGACCGCCTGGAACTCGATGGAGTGTTCCCCCCGGTGGGCCAACTCGTCGTCGAGATAGCCGTTTCCCGCCGCACCCAGGAGGTGGTCCAGGAAATCCTGGTCCGCTTCGACCGTTCCCAGCGGCGTCTCGAAGGCCTTCCTGGTCAGGGAGAAGGCCCGCATGATAGGGGCGTGGACGGTCCCCAGGATCAGGAAGCGGTCCGCCGGTGGCGCCCCCTCCAGCTCGCGATAGCCCCAGCCGTAGCAGGGGCCACCGCGGGCAAAGTCGATGTGGGGAACCACCAGGCCGGCGAGCGATGCGGCTGATGGGCTGGGCGGCGTGCCCCCAGGGCCGTCCGGAGCTATCATGTAGCCGTCCAGTTGCTGGCGGAGCTCGCCTGGGTTTGACGGATAGCTCTTCCCGGCTAGTAAGGCCGCGCGAGATCTGGCACGGCGGAATCCTTCTTCCACCTCCGCTCGATGGCCAGCAAAGCGTGGGCTATCCAGGAACAGATGCTCATCCAACGAGCGGATGATCTGGAGAAGTTGCTCCAGAAACAGCAGGCTACCGAAGCGCCTGACAAAGGCCCCCTGGATGTCCAGCAACGAATGCTGTCCATCGAGAAGGTCCAGGATGGAAGCAGTCTGAGCCGGCACATAGACCACTGCCTCGGAGTATTGCATGGGGTCCCGCAAACAAAGGGCCTTTTGGCCGGAAATCATGGCCGGGAAGGCTTCCACGGGCCGAAGTCTGGGGTACTCATACGAGTCCGAATCGTTACGTGTTGTCATTTGGTCAACGAGATCCTCCCCGGAAATCTTGTTGTCTCCCGTGGCCTTCCACCTTCCACTCTTACTTCACGCCAGACCGCCTTCCAATTCAACGGCCGCAAATAGAAGATAAT
Source organism: Methylomirabilales bacterium (SeqCode) (assembly GCA_044451055.1). Taxonomy (GTDB): domain Bacteria; phylum Methylomirabilota; class Methylomirabilia; order Methylomirabilales; family 2-02-FULL-66-22; genus 2-02-FULL-66-22. The sequence goes on along the minus strand of JBIOJT010000090.1, from coordinate 11,428 downwards.
ACCCGTCGGACGTTTGGCTTCCCAGATAATGCCTGGAGGGACCACCAGAACAACAGCGCACGAAAAACGATCCGAAGTCTCGTGTCAATGGCTGATTCTAAACTCCTCGTAAGTAATTGAGAATACTAGTAAATAATCATCACCTGTTGATATAAAACTACCTACCCACAAGATTTTTGTTGACGGAAGTACAATCCTCCAGTACCTTACGCCAACTTTCCGGGGACAATCCCCGACAATCGACCACGCTCGGCTGCCTCGCCGATTCCCAGGTTCGTAACGCATTCATCCATTCCCGTCATCCAGCACGAGAGGCACCCGTGCAATAGGTGTCACCTGTCCCCCAGGGATACCACCGCACGGGAGGAAGGCAGAACGAGTATAGTCGATGCCCCCCAGGCAGGGCCCCCCTGTGATGTAAGCTGCGGGTGGCTGGTCTGGATTGGAAGGAGACGATAGGCCATGCCGATCGAGACTACGGTCGAACAGGTGGAGTTCAGCCTTGTCGCTACCCCTGCTACAAATAACCCCCCGGTGGGATGGATTCGCCCGGGATGGATTCTCGCGAGGCTTGTCTTGACAGGTCTGCTGCTGGCGCATCTGGTGGGCTGGGTACACGATTTCCAGCGGATTCAAAGGCTGCAAGCCGAGCCGACGCCACCTTCGAAGGTGATCACCAAAAACGAGGCGTGGCAGAGGATCTATTCTCGCGCGGCACGGTACGTCCCACGATAGTCCACCGCCCTGGTCCCAAAAGCACGGCGGCTCTGTGGTACTCCGTACCCTCGGGGCCACGACCGCGCATTCCCCCTGGTAGCCATTCGGGTTACAGGCTATCCTGGTCTACCGTCACCTTCGCCATGCGGCGCAATTCCAGAAGCCAGTCGGCGAAGACCGCCGCACGTTTCTGGAGAAGCAGTTGGGCGCGGAAGGCTTCCTTATCTTTGCTATTTTCGTAGTCGGCTTCCGACGGGTCTTGCTGGCTCACCAGGTGGATGAGATAGGACGCCTTCTGGCCCGTGACGAGGGGGCTGGTTTCCCCGGGTTTTAGGAGGCTGACACCCTGTCGGAAGGCCTCCGGGTCCGGGATGTCCTTGGGGAGGGCGTCGAGCGCGAACGGCCCGTACGTTTTCGCGGTAACGTTCGCGTCCCGGCTGGCCGCGGCTAGGGATTTGCCCCCCCCTATATCAATGGTGATCTTGTCCGCGAGCTTTTTCCCTTCCTCCCCCGCGGGAAGCTGGACTACCTCCACCGTGACCTGGCGGTGGATCTGCCGGTAAGCCTCCTTGGCCTCTGCCTCCGACAGCTTCGCCGCCCCCCGGATCAGGACCTCCACCTTCCGTTCTATCATCCCCCGGCGCAGGTCGGCCTCGAACCGATCCGGCGTCAGGCGGTTGGCCCGCAGGACGTCCAGATAGCGCTGCCGAGTGAACCCATCTTTCCCCGCAAAGGCCGGCATCCGGCGGATCTCGTCCGCCAGCTCTTCCGCGCTCACGCCGACCCCCACCCGTTCCGCATACTGAAGGACCAGGATCTGGCGGATGAGTTGCTCCACCACCTGCCGCTTCAAGTCCAGGGACTCCAGCATATTCTGGTCGATCTTGTCGCCAAAGAGCTGTTTGTACACCTCCATCTGCTGTCGAAGCGCCTGCTGGTAGCCATCGAGCGAGATTTCGGTGCCGGACACCGTAGCCACCACGCCCCGGCGGCCCAGATCCCCGGGCGTGGATTTGACACCCCACACCACAAAGATGGTCCCGATAAAGGCCACCACGACGAGCAGCATGACGCCTTTGATGAAGTACGCGCTGCCTTCCCGCATTCGTTTGAGCATGCGTGTATCCCTTGTACCCGCCAAGGCCGATTGGCAAAGATAACGCATGGAGCGCGCTGTTGGCAAGGGCTTTTCCGAGGCCGGGAATCGCAAAACTCCTTGTCTTTTCTCAAGCGGTATGTTAAAGACTTTGACCGTTGGCAGCGTCTCGCGCCGAGGCCTGCGACCGTCTAGCTCGCGTAGCATGAAAGGAGATACGATGATTTTCGATTGGCTGTTCGGGATGTTCTCCAATGACCTCGCCATTGACCTGGGCACGGCGAACACCCTGATCTACGTCAAGGGCAAGGGGATCATCCTCAGCGAGCCGTCGGTCGTCGCCATCAAGCGGGGCACCAATCAAGTGCTCAAGGTCGGAAAAGAGGCCAAGGAGATGCTGGGTCGCACCCCCGGCAGCATCGTGGCCATCCGCCCGCTGAAGGACGGCGTCATCGCTGACTTCGACGTGACAGAGCAAATGATTCGCGCCTTCATCGTGAAGATCCACAACCGCAAGACGCTGGTCCGCCCCCGCATCATCGTCGGCGTTCCTTCGGGGATCACGCAGGTGGAGAAGCGCGCGATTCGCGATTCCGCGGAGCAGGCGGGCGCCCGCGAGGTGTACCTGATCGAGGAGCCCATGGCCGCCGCCATCGGCGCCGGTCTGCCCGTGCAGGAGCCCAGCGGCAGCATGATCGTGGACATCGGCGGGGGCACCACCGAGGTGGCGGTGATCTCCCTGTCCGGCATCGTCTACAGTCAGTCCGTCCGGATCGCCGGTGACGAGATGGACGAGGCGATCACCCAGTACCTGAAGCGGAAGTACAATCTCCTGGTCGGCGAGCGCACGTCGGAGAACATCAAGATCCAGATCGGCTCCGCCTACCCCTTCGACGAGCCCCGCAAGATGGAGATCAAGGGACGCGATCTGGTGGACGGCATCCCCAAGACCCTGACCATCAACGATAGCGACATCCGCGAGGCCCTGCACGATCCCATCTACGCCATCGTGGACGCGGTGAAGACGGCGCTGGAGCGTACCCCGCCCGAGCTGGCCGCCGACATCGCAGAGAAGGGCATCGTCCTGGCGGGCGGGGGCTCCCTGTTACACGGGCTGGACACGCTGATCGCCCTGGAGACGCACCTCAAGGTCCGCGTGGCCGATGACCCGCTGTCCTGCGTCGTCCTGGGGACCGGAAAGGTTCTGGACGAGCTGGACCTGCTCAAGACCGTGTGCCTGGAATCGTAGGTCGCCAAGACCCCCGTCCGGGTTTCACCCGGATGGAGACACGACGCCGCCGGAGGTGCTCCCCCGCAAGAGTGGAATCGGGGGGGGGACGAGCAGGTGCCCGAGGCGAGCCGGTCGCGATTGTGGAGACCTGATCCGTGAGTTTGCTGTTGCGCCTCTTGGCCCGATACCGCCGGGCCGCCATCCTGACCAGCGCCCTCGTTCTGTCCTTCCTCCTCATGACGTTACAGGTCCGCCATGAGACCGCCGTGGTGACCTTCACGCGACAGACTCTCCTTTTCGTCGTATCCCCCTTCATCAAGGTCACGGCTGCGACCATCCAGGGCGTCACCGGAGTCTGGCGAGACTATGTCGACCTGCGCGCCGCGCGGGAAGAGAACAAGCGGCTCCAGCTCGAGGCGACGACGCTGAAGCGGCGTCTTGAACAGCTGCAAGACCAGGCCATGGAGACCCAGCGCCTCGAACGTTTGCTGGCGATGCGCCAGGCCTCGCAGGCGGAGTTCCTCACGGCCCGCGTGGTGGGGAAAGATGCCACCAACTGGTTCAAGACGATCCTGCTGGACCGCGGAAGCCTGGAGGGCATCCGTCGCAATCAGCCGGCGCTGGCCCCCGACGGGCTGGTCGGTCGCGTCGTAGAGGTCACACTGACCTCTGCCAGGGTCCAGCTGCTCACCGACCCGGTGAGCGCCGTCGGCGGGCTGATCCAGCGGACGCGCGTCACCGGCATCGTCTCCGGGAATCTGGGCGCGGGCGCCCGGGTGAGCTACCTGCCGCTCATGGCCGACGTGGCCGTGGGGGACGAGGTGGTGACCTCGGGCATGGGCGGCGTGTTCCCCAAGGGTCTCCTGATCGGTCGAATCACCTCGGTGGAGCGGAACAGTGGCGCCCTGTTCCAGGAGGCGACGCTGCAGCCTGCCGTGGACCTGAGCCGCTTGGAGGAAGTCTTCATCCTGACGAACCTCGACGTCCGTGAAGGCTTCGAATCAGGAACGGCGAGTCGGCCATGACGTGGTTCCTCCCCGGCCTGCTATTTTGTGCGATGGCGCAGGCGGTGCTCCTCGGTCCATTGAGCGTGTGGGGTATCCGGCCCGATCTGTTCCTTCTCCTCGTCTTCTTGGTCAGCCAGGGCTGCAACCCCGAGGTAGCGACCGTCCTGGGGTTCCTGATCGGCCTCTGCCAGGACGGACTCTCGGGGGGACCGCTGGGTCTGCACGCATTCACTGACAGCCTCCTGGGATTCCTGGCTGCCCGGCTCGGTCACCTTATGTACACGGACAAACCCCTGGCGCTTTTCTGGATCCTCCTGGGGGGCAGCGCCGCTGCGGGAGGCATCACCCTGGGCCTCCTGACGTTCTTCCTGGGCCCCCGGCTGCTTCTGCCAGCACTGCTCCGGGTGATCGCACCCGAGGCCCTCTACACAGCGGCGGTCGGTCTGCTCATCCTCTGGCTGCCGCGGATCCGTGCCGCCCTGATCCGGTCGACCTAAGGTCGGGACGCACATGGAACCCCTGTTCCCCCCTCCGGCTCAGGCCATCACGCCGCGCATCCGAACAGCCGTCCTCTGTGTCGGCGTCGGCTTCCTGGTGCTGTTACTTCGCCTCTGGTATCTCCAGATCCTTGAAGGGGATCGGTACTTCGCCCTGTCCACCAACAACCGGCTGCGGGTGCGGCCGGTGGAAGCGCCACGCGGCTTCATCCTGGACCGAAACGGCGAGATCCTCGTCGAGAACCGGCCTACCTTCGATCTCTACGCCACGCCTGAGGACGTGATTAACACGAAGGAGGTCGCGGCCACTCTGGCCGAGATCCTCGGGGTATCGCCGGGTGAGATCGAAGCGCGCCTCCACGAAGGACGCGAGCGGCCCTATCAGCCGCTCCTCCTTCGCAAGGATCTGGACGAAGGCATGATGGTCGCCGTGGAGGAGCGTCGGCTGGATCTACCCGGGATCAGCCTGCACGTCCGTCCCGTTCGCGCTTACCCCATCGGTGGCGCCGCGGCCAACCTCCTGGGCTACGTGAGCGAGGTCAATCAGACACAACTGGCCCGGGAGGAATACCAGGACTTCCGCCCAGGGGAGAACATCGGCCAGGCCGGAGTGGAGCGGCGCTACGACGCGTTCATCCGGGGCATCGACGGCGGCGAGCAGGTAGAGGTGGATGCCCGCGGCCGTGCCCTGCGCCTGGTCAGCCGGATCGAGCCGCACTCCGGGGCCAACGTCTATCTGACCATCGACAAGCGCATCCAGGAGGCAGCAGAGACGGCCTTTGCCGGCAAGAAGGGGGCCGTGGTCGCCATGAACCCCACGACTGGCGAGATCCTGGCCATGGTGAGTCGCCCGTCCTACGACCCGAACCTCTTCGCCCAGCGCCTCACGGGGGAGGAGTGGGAGAAGCTCGCCACCGACCGGACGCACCCCATGGAGAACCGGGCCTTCCAGGCCCAGTATCCCCCCGGCTCGATCTTCAAGCTGATGGTGGCCATCGCCGGCCTGGAGAGTGGAGCCCTGACGCCCGAGACGAAGTTCAACTGTCCGGAACACTTCTACCTGGGGACCGCGAAATTCGACGATTGGAAGAAGGGAGGGTTCGGCGTCCTAGACCTCAAGAGCGCCATTACGCACTCCGCCAACGTCTACTTCTACCAGGCCGGCCTGCGGGTTGGCATCGACCCGATCGTGCGCACCGCCAAGGCCTTTGGCCTGGGCGAGCCCCCCGGGCTCGGCCTGGGGGACGAGGCCAAGGGCAACCTCCCCAACCCGCAACCCAGACGGGGCGGGCAGCCCGTGTGGACCCCGGGCAACACCGTGATCTCCAGCATTGGCCAGGGGCCGGTCGTGACGTCGCCCATGCAGCTTCTGGGGATGGTGTCGGTGATCGCGAATGGCGGGACGATCTACCGGCCGTGGGTGGTGAAGAAGATCACCTCTCTTTCTGGCGAGATCCTGGACGAGTACGAACCCGAGGCGGTCCGCCAGGTCGCCGTCAAGCCCGAAACCTTGGCCTTCATCCGTCAGGCCATGTTGAGCGTGGTGAATGAGGGCACCGGCGCCCGGGCCAAGGTGCCCGGCATCCTGATTGCGGGGAAGACCGGCACGGCCCAGGTGGTGAAGAAGGGTGACGAGAAAGGCCACGCGGCCCTCAAAGACCACGGGTGGTTCGTCTCCTTTGCTCCCGTGGACAACCCGCAGATCGCGGTAGTGGTCCTGGTGGAGAATGGGGGGTTCGGTGGGCTGGTCGCCGCGCCCGTGGCCAAGGCGGTGTACGAGGCCGCCTTTGGAGCGAGGCAGCCCTTCCCTCGCCCGGGGGCGGGGACCGCCGAGGCCAAAGAGCCGGACATAGAGGACTGAGAGAGCAGCAATCAGCGGCCGACGATCAGGGGGTGGTTGCTCTTTGGCCCGCTGAAGGCTGATGACCGAAGGCTTGTATGTTCGACAGACGATTGGCCACGCACTTTGACTGGTGGTTCGCCGCGACGATCCTGGGGATGGCGTTCCTGGGGATCCTCACCATCTACAGCGCCAACACCATGGCTGTCTCTACGTTTCGCCGCACCCTGTACTTGCGCCAGATGATGTGGGTGGGGATCGGGATCGTCGCGCTGGTCACAGCGTGTCTCGTGAGTTATCGGACCCTGGCCCGTTTCGCCTATGTCATCTTCGGGCTGGGTGTGGTCCTGCTCGTCCTGGTCCTCCTGATCGGCAAGGCCGGCCTGGGGGCCCATCGCTGGATCCGCATCGGGGGGTTCGCGTTTCAGCCGTCCGAGTTCGCGAAGTTGGGTCTGGTCCTGTTCCTGGCCCGGTACTTCGATGACCACCGAGAAAAACTTCGCGAGCCGCGCACCATGCTCCTGCCCGCCGCCCTCACCGGTCTCTGCATGCTCCTCGTCTTGAAACAGCCGGATCTCGGGACGGCGCTCCTCCTGGCATTCATCGCGTTGAGCATCATGCTCATGCTCGGCCTCCATTGGCGGTACCTGATCCCGTTTGCCGCCGGCGGCGCGGCCGTGGCCCCGGTCCTGTGGATGGTCCTGAAGGACTACCAGCGCCGACGGATCCTGGTCTTCCTGAATCCCAACCTGGACCCCCTTGGAGCCGGCTACCACATCGCGCAGTCCAAGATTGCGGTGGGATCCGGCGGGGCCTTCGGCAAGGGCTGGCTGGCCGCCAGCCAGAGCCAACTGAACTTCCTGCCCTTGAACCACACCGACTTCATCTTCGCCGTCCTGGCGGAACAGTGGGGCTTTCTGGGCTGCCTGGTGGTCCTTTTGGCGTACTTCTATCTCATCACCAAGGGCTTCCAGATCGCCCGAGACTGCACCGATCTGTTTGCGGCCCTCTTGGCGGCTGGCGTCTCTGCCATGCTGGCCGTCCAGGTCCTCATCAACACCGCCATGGTGTTGGGCATGATGCCCGTCGTCGGCATCCCGCTCCCCCTCCTCAGCTACGGCGGTTCATCCTTCCTCGTCACCATGCTGTGCCTGGGCCTGCTGTTGAACATCCACATGCGGCGCTTCATGTATTGAGGTTGGGAGTGGCCTCTTGAGTCGCAGCTCGTCTGCCCTGCGGCCGCCTCAGCCTCTGGAGCATCCCAACGCGCCGCGGCGCATGCGGCGCTTCATGTATCGAGCCGGGCCGCCATGAACTGTTAGCCATAAGCCTCAAACCCAAGCCGGCCGGCAACGCGTGTCCTGTCTGCCAACAGGTGAATCCTGATCGCCCCCAAAGAAGAACGCCCGGATCGTCCCCTGTACACGGGGGAACCCGGGCGTTATGGCTGCAGGCTGTGTCTATCTAGCGGACGACGTCGCCCTCGACCGTGACGGTCTTGGAACAGATGGTGATGAGACAGGTCAACATGTTGGCGAGGACATTCATGGTTCCGAATTGGCTCGTGATCGACAGGTTCTGCACGGCGCCTCCCGTGGCGCGCGGCTCGATCAGGCTCTTCTCGATATCATTGTCCGAAATCGGAACCAACCCCCATAGGGCGTACCAAATCCACTTCTCTTCGCTGAAGTGCGTGCGTTGACCCTTCACCTCCCCGGTGAACGAGACCGGCTTGGAGGATGCCGAGCTGCTGTAGTTCAGGGTGTAGCAGCTTGTGGTCAACAGCGCCATAGCCAGGGCAACGATCAACACCTTCCGCATCCCCTCCTCCTTTCCCGCTGTCCCTCTCGCGATCCCCTCTTTGATGCAAGCCAGCCTCCACGCTCCAGTAGCCGTCGGGCGTATGTCCGGACTGGCGAGACGGGGTCCGACTCTTGAGCGCGACCCACAGACAAATACCACAGGGCCCTATCGGACGCAACGGGAAGTCGTCAGAGCCGTCCCGTCAGCTCGGCAAAGGCGTGGATGATCAGATCGGGTTGCACCTCGGAGGCGACAGCACCCTGTGGCGCCAGCCAGATGGTGCGCAGTCCCACGGCCTGGGCGCCGCGCACATCCGAGGCCAGGCTGTCGCCGATCATGGCTGCTTCTTCCGGCGGGACGCCTAGCCGCGCCAACGCGGCGCGGAATATGTACGGCATCGGCTTCCCCACCACCTCGGGTCGCGTCCCGGCCGCCTTCGCCACCGCCTCCACGAGGGCGCCACACCCCGGGTAGAACTCGCCCTCTTCTACTGGCAAACGCGGATCCACGTTCACCGCCACGAAGGCGGCCCCGGATGCCACGGCTCGTGAGGCAGCGGCCAGCTTCCGGTAGTCAAAGTCGAAATCGTGCCCCACCACCACTACCCGGGCGTCGCGGTACGCCTCCGGCGGGACCAGGGAATGCCCCGCCTCGGTCAGCAAGCGGCGGAGCGTCTCGGCCCCGATCGCCAGCACGCGCGATGGACCGAATCGGTCCCGAAGGAAGGGCCCGACGACTTCTACCGCTGAGAGGATCTCCTCCCGGAGGGCGGGGATTCCCAGTCGCGCCAGCTTGGCCTGGAGTTCCACTCCTCCCTCCCGCGAGTTGTTGGTCAGGAAGAGGATCCGACGCCCCTTCTGGCGAAGTTGCTGGAGGCACGCCTGCACGCCAGGCACGAGGGCGTTGCCCGTGTACACACAGCCGTCCAGGTCGAAGATGAAGGCGCACAAGGATCTGAGATCCATGGGGATGGATCGCTCCCGGGGTGGCTTCGCGGGGTCAGAAGGCAGGGTCCGCAACCTCCGCCGAGTCGGCGAGGACGTCGCGGTCGGCGAGGGTGCCTCCGGTGCCGTTCAGATGGCAGATGTCATTCATGAGGAGGACCCGCCCGACCTGCCCGTCCAGCTCCACCTGGCTGACCGCGGTGTTGTCCTGCTTGAGCCGGAACAGATATCGGATATCGAGACCCAAGGCGAAGCAGAGCAGCGCCTTGATCACCCCGCCGTGGGAGACGATCACGAGATCGGCTCCGGAATGAGCCTGTCGCATCCGCTCCAGGGCGCGCTCCACGCGCCGCCCAAACGCCGGCAGCGCCTCGCCGCCTGGCGGCGCGAAGGCCACGGGATCCTCCAGCCATCGCTCGTAGCTGTCCGGAAAGGTGGCCTGGATCTGGGCGACCGTCATTCCCTCCCACGTCCCCAGCGACATCTCGCGGAGATCGGGCTCGCGAATCACCGGCACATGCAAGACGCTGGCGATCCGGTCGGCCGTCTCGGCGGCGCGCCGGAGCGGGCTGGTGCAGATCGCACCCACCGGCCTCGTCACGTGAGCCTGGAGGCGCTGGACCAGCAGGTCGGTCTGTCGCCTGCCGCGCGGGGACAGCGCCACGTCCTGGCTCCCCTGGATCCTCCGTTCCGCATTCCACACCGATTCCCCGTGCCGGATCAGGATGAACCTGGGCATGACTCTCTTGCCTGCCTCCCAGCCGCCCCGCGAGCCGAATCGGCTTGGGCTGCGATCGCCCCGCCTTACGGCGTGGGCACCCGCGCCCCGGATTCGTCGTACCAGTGCAGGGTGGAGAACACGAGCCCGCACCGATCCCCTTCGTTGAACACGGGCTTGCGCATGTTCCGCTGCACCCGGACCTCGATCGGGCCGACCTGGACCCGGTAATCGATGATGTCGCCCAGGAGGACCCGGCGCGTGACGACCCCGCGCACGCCCCCCGTCGGGACCATTTCGATCTCCGCCGGCCGGCAGGCCAGCGTGGGCGGCTTCCCCGACGCATGAGAGGGAACGGCGAGCGTCACCGGCCCCGCCTCTCGGGCGCCCTGCATGTAGACCCGGCCGTCCGCCACCTCCACCGCCAGGAAGTTCGACAACCCGATGAAGCTGAAGACGAACTTGTTGGCGGGCTTCAGGTACACGTTGTCCGGCGTGTCATCTTGCCGGATCAGGGCCCCGAAGTCCATCACCACGATCCGGTCCGAAAGGGCCATGGCCTCGGCCTGGTCGTGGGTGACGTAGATGATGGTGAAGTTGAACCGCTTCTGCAGCTCCTTGATCTCGAACCGCATCACCTCGCGCATCTTCGGATCCAGGTTCGAGAGCGGCTCGTCCAGGAGCATGACCGTCGGATTGAACGAGATGGAGCGGGCCAACGCGATCCGCTGCTTCTGCCCGCCCGACAGCTCGTTCGGAAAGCTGCCCCGAGCGTCCAGGAGGCCGGTGTAGGTCAGGGCCTTGATCGTCTTGTCCTGGATCTCCGACCGGGACAGCCTGCGGATTTGCAGCGGGAAGGCCACATTGTCGAACACGGACAGGTGCGGCCAGACCGCGAAGGCCTGGAAGACCATGCCGAAGTCCCGCTTCTCCGGCGGAAGGTAGTAGCTCTTGAAGCTGGAGGAGATGATGCGGTCGCCGACCAGGATCTCCCCCTCGTCCAGGTCCTCGAAGCCGGCCAGCATCCGCAGCGTCGTCGTCTTGCCGCACCCGGACGGCCCAAGCAGCGACAGGCACTCTCCGCGCTCGATCTTCAGATTCAGCCGGTCCACGGCGACGATCTGGCCATACCGCTTGCTGATGTCCCGCAGGATCACGTGCGCCATGGTCACGACCCTCCCCCGCCGATCTTGGTGGTGCCCGTGATGCGCTTGATCACCCAATGCCCGACGACGATGATGACGAGCGCCACCGCAGAGAGGGCGGCGGCGTACACGGTCTCGCCGTCCTCGTTGAGTGCGTAGATGGCCACCCCGATCGTCCGCGTTGTCGGGCCGTAGAGGAGCACCGACGTGGTGAGCTCCCGGAGCGCCGGCAGGAAGATGAGGAAGAACGCCGCCACCATCCCCGGCTTGATGAGGGGCAGGACCACGTCCTTCATCGCCTGCCAGTGGGTCGCGCCGCAGGCCCGCGCCGCCTCCTCCAGGGAGTCCCCCACCTGCTCCAGGGCAGCCGACGTGGACTTCAGCGCGAAGGCCATGTAGCGGGCAATGTAGGCCACGAAGATGATCCAGG
>JBIOJT010000089.1:0-14043 GCA_044451055.1 Methylomirabilales bacterium (SeqCode) | reverse complement strand
TTCCACAGGTCTCCGATGCTCAATTTGGGAATTGTCCGGCCTGACGAACGGGGCCTGATCAGCAATCCCACTGGGGCTTGCAGCCGTCCGTCTAACGCTCATGTTGAGCGGCCGCGGCGAGCGAATGCGAGCCAGCGGTCCGTTCGAACGAATAAGCTTTTATCCGGCGGGCCTCGCGCAGGACAGCCCCGCGACCGCGGGAGCGGGCCCGCCGGGTAAAACGGGTTGAACTGAACCGCTGGCCTACAAGCTATGGGGATTGTATCCGAACCCTGGGGCGGAGGGAAGGGCCTTGTAAGCGCACACGACAGGGACACCCGCGGGAACCGGGGGAGGACCGAAGGCCGGGGGAGGCAGTCCGAGCCTCCGGAGGGCCGGCGGAGACACGAGGGGACACACGCCGCCGCCCCTCCGCGCACGGCGGGGCGACGGCACCATCGGCAGGCGGACCGCCGAGGGCGGACCCATGAGGTGTCCAGGGCGGGGGCCGGGAGGTGGCCCGGCCGGAAGACGGCGACGGCTCGCAGGCGGCCCTGCTGGCAGACGGCACACCGGGTAAGGTCCACGCCGGTCAGCCGGCGCATCCGGGCGGGCATCGACGCCGGTACCGCGGGAAGATCCGGCGAGGGTGCGGCGAGGAGCGCCCGACACCGCGCCAGCTTGGCCGTGCGCCCCCGGTTGGCGAGGAGGCCGAAGTGGAGGATGGCGAGGATGCCCAGCTCGCGGTCGAGGTACAATCCGCCGCAACCGCAGCGGTGATCCAGATCTCGTGGATGGGGGTTGGGATCAATTCTTGGTCTTCGGGAACAACCAGGAGACAGGTGCTTGAGGCCCACTCCGCCAGTGACACCAGGAAGGTGGAGTTACCGAAGGGCCATATCGTATCTTGCCAAGGGAAAGGAAACCGTCCTCTTGATCCGGCGCCGGTGCTTGGCGATTTCCTCCAAACGCTTGTAGACCGGCGCGTCGAAGTACTGCTCTCCGCACCGTTCGCACACCCAGGCTGGCACATCATCCACATAGATCGTGGTGCCTTTGAAATGAAACCTGGCGCGGACCATACGCTGGTCCACTTTCCCTTGGTAGAATTCGCATAGATCATCGGCTATCATCTCTATCACCCTTCAATCTTCTCCCGCGTATGCCGTGTGGTGAGGGCCGCCATGCCAAATGTCCCCCTCACCCTGGCCCTCTCCCACGTCTGCGGGGAGAGGGGAAAGAAGGGGAGCGCTCAATCCCCCACTCATGGCCGCAACGTCAAAGGAGCCGCCTCTACGGAGGTGATGACCTCACCGCCAATCCCGACGGTAACATCCGTGAGCGGCGTGTTGCTCTCGGCCATGCCCAGCGCAACCTGGGCGACGCGGGTGAGACCCGAGCAGCAGGGAACTTCCATGTGGACGACGGACAGGCTCCGCGGCTCGGCCGTACGGACGATCTCCGCCAGCTTCTGGACGTAGGACTCGGCCCGGTCGAGCTTGGGGCAGCCGATGACGACCGGCTTGCCGCGCAGGAAGCGTCGGTGGAAATCGGCGCAGGCGAACGGGACGCAGTCCGCGACGAGCAAGAGGTCCGCCCCGCGGAAGTAAGGCGCGTTGGGTGGGACCAGGGTCAACTGGACCGGCCAGTTGGTCAGTTCGGAAGACTGGGGACCGATCGGGCCGCTCTCGCCCGCTTTGAATGCCCCCGCGCTGGTTCCCAGGCTCCTGGCCATCGAACCGGGGCACTGGTGCGGCGCGGCCGCAAGAGGAAGTGGGCCGGGCCCGCTCTTCCGATTTCGCAAGCGCTCGAGGTGCTCGCGCGTCTTGACTTCGTCGAAAGCCTCGGCCTCCCGCTCCTCCATGGTGATGGCACCTTGAGGGCAATGACCCAGGCAGGCACCCAGGCCGTCGCAGTAGACCTCGCTCACGAGCCGGGCCTTCCCGTCGATGATCGCGATGGCCCCCTCCGCGCAGCCGGTCACGCACTCGCCACAGCCGTCGCACTGCTCCTCGTCGATCTGAATCATTTTGCGCCATGTCATGCTAAACGCTCCTTCTCTCGCGGATGGGTCTTCCCTGCCGGGGCCCCTTGCGCTCCGGCCCTGCTGGCATATAATGCCCCCGCCGAGACGGTTGGTCCTTGATCTGGATCAAGTCGCACGAAACCCTGTCGGGGGTCCTCCTTGCCTCTTGATATCGCCGGCGTCTTCGCCAAATGCTCCTTCCTCTCGCAGGTGGACGGCAGTGGTCGGAAGCGCTTGGTGCGCATGGCCGTGCCGCGAGAGTTCAGGAAGGGGGAGGTGATCTTTCGCGAGGGGGACGCGGCCCCAGGAATCTTCATCGTGAGCGAAGGCCTGGTCCGCATCTTCAAGCTCGCCGCCAGCGGCAAGGAGCATGTCCTGCACTTGGCCGGGCCCGGCATGACCTTCGCCGAGGTGGCCGTGTTCGGCGGATTCCCCTGTCCGGCCACGGCTGAGGCCGTCGAGGACTCGGCCTGCGTCCTCCTCCCCGCCGAGCCGCTCGGCAAGGCCTTGCAGGAGGATCATCGGCTGTGCCTGCAGATCCTCTCCAGCATGGCGATGTGGGTGCGCTCCCTCGTCTCCCTCCTGGAGGGCATCGTCCTCAGGGATGCGGCCGGGCGGGTCGCCGGCTACCTGTTGCAGGTCCATTCCCAGCAGGGCGCGACCGTGGCGCTCCCGGGCCTGAAGAAGCACATCGCCAGCCACCTCAACTTGACGAGCGAGACCCTCTCCCGCACCCTCCGGCAACTGCGGGACGACAAGCTGATCGCCGAGACGCAGAACGGTCTGGTGATCGAGGACGTGAAAGGGTTGCAGCGGATCGCCGAGGGCTTCTACCCGCGACTCTGAGACCCTTCCCTCGACATCGGCCCGCACTCTTCTCGGGCAGTTGAGGGGACATTGTCGAGAGAACCCTTGACAGCGACGGTTTAGCTCCTATACATTGTCGTTCCATGCCTTCGACGCAGTCCGCATTCCACGACATGGCGACCCTGATTGCCCGCCTCCTGGGGCACTGGACCGCGTTTTTGAACCTCCCCCGGGAGTTCGGCACCGGGCGGCGGATTTACCCGGCAGAGATGTACGCAATTGAGGCCATCGGGCGCGTGCCGGGTATCAACGTGACGCACTTGGCTGACTCTCTCGGTGTCAGCAAGGGCGCCGTCTCCCAGACGGTCGGCAAACTGGTACGGAAGGGGCTGGTCCGGAAAGTGGGGGGCACCCGCAGCGCAAGGGAGGTGCGCCTTCTCCTGACGCAGCGTGGCCGCGTCGCCTTCCGCAACGACGAAAAGTTCTACCAGTTGGCCTACCGCCTCTTCCTCGCGCGCTACGGGAGGGGCGCCCCCAGCCGGATTCGGCAGTTCGGCGAGACGTTTTCCGAGTTTTCCGCATTCTTCGAGGTGTTCGTCAGCCGGTGCCCCGCCGACTTCCCGGCCCCCAAGCAGCGGTGAAGGCATTCGGTTGCACTCAGCGGTTCGAAGCTGAACTCAGAAAGGGTTGACACGACATGCTCCCACGCATCGTCTCTGAATGGATCGAGCCGTTCAGCGAAGCCCGCTTCCGCAAACCCGTGCACTGGGCCGAGCACCTCCGGCCGGCCGGCCCCGTTGCTCGGACGGAGCAGGTGTCGAGTCCCCTGGACGCGGGGATCCACCAGGCTCAGGCGGCGCTGCTGCGCCGGCAGAATCCCGATGACGGCTTCTGGTGCGGCGAACTGAGTGGCGGGGACACGACGGTGGAGTGCGACACGATCATGCTCCTGAACTTCGTCGGCCAGGGCGACTCGCCGAAGGTGCCGGAACTCGCCCGCACCATTCTCGCCGCGCAGTTGCCCGACGGCGGCTGGCCGATTTACCTCAACGGTACTGCCGACGTCTCGGCCACGGTGAAGGCCTACTGGGCCCTGAAGTTCGCCGGCTTCGCGCCGGAGCATCCGGCGCTCGTCCGGGCACGCGCCCGGATCTGCGAGCTGGGAGGGATTCACCGCATCAAGACTTACGCCAAGTTCTACCTGGCGCTCTTCGGACTCTACGACTGGGAGGGGGTTCCATCCATCCTCCCGGAGCTGATGCTCTTCCCCAACTGGTTCCCCTTCAGTATATACGCGATGTCGGCCTGGACGCGGGCCATCGTGATCCCGCTGTCGATCATCTGGGCGCACCGGCCGAAGGTCGCGTGCCCGCCACATGCCCGCCTCGACGAGTTGTTCCCCGACGATCGCCGCTACGTCCCGCTCCGCGAGGCGATGCCGGCCGACGGCCTCCTGTCCTGGAGCGCGCTGTTTCGGCTCTGCGACACCGGCCTGAAACGCCTCGAGGGACGCGGCCCTTCCTGGCTGCGGGCCTGGGCCCTGCGCCTGGCCGAGAACTGGATCCTCGAACGGCTCCGGGACTCGGACGGCCTGGGTGCGATCTTTCCCGGCCTCGTCAACACGATCATCGCGCTGACGTGTTTGGGCTATTCCCCGGCGGACCCGCTGCTCCGCGAGCAGTTGGATCACCTGGAGGCCTTGGAGCGTCCCGCCGCGGGAGGCGGGCTTCGGATCGAGCCGTGCCGTTCCCCGAACTGGGATACGGCCCAGACCATGATCAGCCTCGCCGAATCCGGGCTCGACCGCGCCCATTCGGCGCTCCGCCGCGGCACGCACTGGCTGCTCAGCAAGGAGATCCGCCGCCCAGGCGACTGGTGCGTGAAGAACCCGGCCGGCCCTGTCGGCGGCTGGGCCTTCCAGTTCCACAACGCCTTCTACCCGGACGTCGACGACACCGCGATGGTCATGCTGGCCCTGCGTCAGGCGGCGCTGGCCGAGGAGGAGGCGCTCATCCGCGAGCGGGCCTGCCTCCGGGGCCTGCATTGGTTGCTGTCGATGCAGTCCCGGGACGGCGGCTGGGGCGCCTTCGACAAGAACAACACGCGAGTATTCCTGGCACGGATCCCCTTCGCCGATCACAACGCCATCATCGATCCGCCCACGCCGGACCTCACTGGGCGCGTGCTGGAGTTCCTCGGGTCCGTAGGCTACGACCTGTCGTACCCCTGCGTCGCCGCCGCGGTGGAGTTCCTCGGCCGGACCCAGGAGGCGGACGGCTCCTGGCCGGGCCGGTGGGGCGTGAACTACATCTATGGGACGTGGCAGGTGCTGCGCGGGCTCCGGGCGGTCGGCTGCAAGATGAGCGCGCCATTCATCCGGAAGGCCGCCGAGTGGCTGACTGCGGTCCAGCTCCCGAGCGGTGGGTGGGGAGAGACGTGCGCCACCTATGAGGATCCCTCGCTGAAAGGCCAGGGCCCGGCGACACCTTCCCAGACGGCGTGGGGCATCATGGGCTTGATCGCGGTTGGACGCGCCGATGACCAGGCCGTCGCGCGCGGAATCGGCTACCTGCTGGCGAGCCAGCGAGCCGACGGCACCTGGGACGAGGCGGCCTGCACTGGCACCGGCTTCCCCGGCGTGTATTACCTGACCTACGGGCTGTATCGGGACTACTTCCCGCTGATGGCGCTCGGGATGTACCGACGGCTGGCCGTCGAGGTCCGCCGGGAGACCCCCTGCAGACTCTGAACGGACGGGGCGGATCCGGCATACCCCAATTGCGCCCGCTCCTCACGATCAGGCGCAGGTTTCCCACGGTGTCCCGCGATTGGGGGGCTGCCTCTTCTGCTTTGTCAAGACGAGATTCTGCTCCTGACGCCCGCCTGGCCCGTTGCATAGCGGCTGGAGACGACCGACGTTCGCTACCCGTCTCTCGCCGCAGCCGTCCCTGCCCACCGTTGCGGCCCCCGCCAGGACGCCGAGCCGACCGTGAAGGCTCCCTTCCGGCTGCGTGACGGCTGCCCCATGGAATGCGGGCAGGAGTGAGGCTGTAACCCGACGTACTTGGCCGGATCTTTTCCTTACTGACGGTGGGAACTGCGGGAACGGGGTCACCGCCTGCCGCGGACCCTGCGAGCTCGTGCCGGTGAGGTCAGCCGGCGCACAAGGCCGGCCAGATTTTCGAAGGTCACCCGGACCCCATCCGCATCTCGTACGGAGGCCCGGTCCACATCCTCACACACGACGAAATTCTCCCCGCCGGGATGATGGGTTCGGAAGGCGCGCAGGTTGCCGGCCCGAAACTCCTCTGCGGACCACTTGCACTCGATGGCGAAGGGCGGCTCTCCGCGGCGCCGCAGGACGAAATCCACCTCGTGGCCGATCTTGTCCCGCCAGTAGTGGACGGGCTCGCCCTGGAGCGCCGCCAGCAGCTCATTCAGCACGAGGTGCTCCCACAGGAACCCCAGATCATCCGGCCGAAGCCTCTCCCACCCCCGGTGGTAACAGATAAATCCGGTGTCGAAGCCGTACACTTTGGGGGCCGCCACGATCTCGCTCCTCCGACGCCCGCTGTAGGGCCGGAGGACGTATGCCACCCCGGTGGCCTCGATGACATTCAGGTAGTTCGCGATCGTGGTCCGGCTCACCTCGCAGGGGCGGGCGAAGGCCGTGGCCTCGAACATCCCCCCGCTCTGCGCGAGGGTCAACTCCACGAATCGCTGGAAGGCCTGTCGCCGCTCCAGGCGGAACAGCTCCTGGATGTCCTTCGCCCAATAAGCGTCCATCCATTCCTGGAAGTCCCGCTCCGGAACCTCTGGCGCCAGGAAGAACGGTGGGAGCCCCCCGCGGAGGAACCGGTGGCGCAAGTCGGTGTTGCCGAACGCGGGAAGATCGGAAAGCGTCAGAGGCAGGAGGCGGATGTGCCGCTTGCGCCCGGCCAGCGTGTCCCGGAACCGGGCGGAGGCCCCGAGGGTCGAGGACCCGGTGGCGAGGACTCGGATCTTCGGGAAGTGATCGGCTGCGATCTTAAGTAGCTCCGAGGGATTCGGCAGCCGGTGGACCTCGTCCAGAACCACCCGCCGCCGTCCAAGACTCGTCCAGAAGCCTTCGGGATCCTCCATGGAGCGACGCACGCGGGGAAGCTCGCAGTCCAAGTATTCGACCTCCGCCAGGGTCTGGACGAGACACGTCTTCCCCACCCGGCGGACCCCCGCCAGCCACACGATGGGCCGCTGGGCCCAAGCCCCTTCGATTCTCCGAATCCACTCTTTACGTATGACCATACGCAAGTACTATTGCACATGGTTCGACCAAATGCAATCATGATTGCATTTGGTTTTCCGCCGATCCTTCGTCGAAAGACGAACCACCTCCCCCGGAAAAGGCGCGTCTGGACCATCGTCCCCCGCCTGCTCCGCACCTGCATGGAGGATCCCAATGGGAAAGTTCGGCTGGGTATCATCCTCTCTCCCAGCGCCGAAGCCGTCGCCCTCGATCGTCACATCCTGGCGGTCCTCTACCTGGGCCGTCCCGCCTCAAAAACCCCTTGAGTTGTTCCCAGGAATCCGGTAGCTATGTGCAAACTGGTGTCCGGTGTGTTCTTGTGTGGGGGAAACGCAAGATGACAAGCGCCATGATGTCCCGGCCGACCTACAAGATCAGGATGCGCTGCAACGTGATGGTGCCGATGCGTGACGGCGTCCGGCTATCAACCGACATCTACATGCCCGACGCGCCGGGGCCCTTCCCGGTGATCCTCATCCGCACCCCCTACAACAATAACCGGGAGCCCGACGTTCGGGACGCCGTGTACTTCGCGACCCGGGGGTACGCGGTGATGATCCAGGACGTCCGGGGCCGGGGCGACTCGGAGGGAGAGTGGACGCCCTTCGCCCACGAGGCAGAGGATGGCTACGATGCCCAGGAGTGGGCGGGGAAGCAACCCTGGTCCACCGGCAGGGTGGGCACCAGCGGCGCGTCGTACGCGGGCCTGACCCAGTGGCTGCCGGCCCCGCTCCGGAATCCCCACCTCGCCGCCCAGGCGCCCCGCGTGGGATTCTCCAACCTCTATCACAACTGGGTGTACACCGGGGGCGCCTTCCAGCTCGGATTCAACCTCCGCTGGGGCGCCATCCAGATGCACACGCGGACGAACCGGACGCAGTATCTCTGGATGCCGGAGGAGGTGCACCTGTCGCGGCTCTTCTGGCACCTTCCGCTGATCACCGGCGATGAGGCGGCCGGGCGGCCCAACGAGTTCTACAAGGAATGGATCCGTCATCCGAGCTCCGACGCCTACTGGGAGCGGCTGGGAAACATCGAGCCAAGGTATCCCGAGATCGATGTGCCGGCGTACGGGTTCGGCGGCTGGTACGACGTCTTCCTCCAGTCCACGCTCAACAACTTCAAGGGGGTGGCGAAGCAGGGAGACAGCGACAGGGCGCGGCGGGGCCAGAAGGTCCTCATCGGACCCTGGATCCACTGCCTGGGGGATCGGGGAACCTGCTCGAAGACCGGCGACATCGATTTCGGCCCGGCGTCTCTCATCGATCTCCGGGGCGAGGAGCTGCGCTGGTTCGATTACTGGCTGAAGGGGATGGACAACGGCATCCTGGATGAGCCGCGGGTGAAGATTTTCGTGATGGGGCGGAACCGCTGGCGCGAGGCTGACACGTGGCCGATCCCGAGCGCGCGCTACACGCGCTACTACTTCCACAGCCGGGGGAAGGCGAATTCCCTCCATGGCGATGGCGGCCTGGGCACGGCGGCGCCGTTGCATGAGCCACCGGACACCTACGTCTACGATCCGAGCAACCCCGTGCCCACGCTGGGGGGGAGCACTTGCTGTGGAGAGGACGTCACGCCGATCACGATGGGCCCGCGGGATCAGCGCCCCGCCGAGGAGCGCCCCGACGTCCTGGTGTACAGCAGCCCGCCGCTGGACGCGGACCTAGAGGTGACGGGACCCATCTCCGTCACGTTGTTCGCCGCCTCCGACGCGCGCGATACTGACTTCACCGCCAAGCTGGTGGATGTTTTTCCCGACGGCTATGCCATGAACGTCGCCCAGGGGATCATCCGGGCGCGGTACCGCGATTCGTGGGAGCAGCCGACGCTCCTCGAGCCGGGCCGCGTGTACGAGTACACCATCGACCTCTGGGCCACCAGCAACTGCTTCCTTCGCGGGCACCGCATCCGGGTGGAGGTCTCCAGCAGCAATTTTCCCCAGTTCGATCGGAACCCGAACACCGGCAATCCCTTCGGCCTGGACGCGGAGCTCCGGACGGCCACCCAAACGGTCTACCACGACGCGGATCATCCCTCACGCATCCTTCTGCCGATCATCCCCGCGTAGCAGGGGGGTGCGAAGGAGCAGGGTGATGGAGTCTGGACTGTCCTTGGGTGATCTCGCGTCCGGACTCATCGATAATTCAATGGACCGTCCCCGAGATGACGTGCGTGGAGGCGGGACTATTCCGGAATGTCCGGCGCGCCGGCTTCCGGCTGAGCGGTATCGGCCGTCCCGGGGAGACGGATGGCGGGGGGATTGTAGCCGACGACAGAGCCGGCCCGCACCCGGGCCAGGTATGGCGACAGCGTTGTCCCAGGCAGCGTCCGGACCCCGTCCTCGATCTTGATGGGACCCATGCCGGTCCCTCCCCCGATGAGGCAGTTCTTCCCGATCTCCACGAGGCCGTAGCGGAAGCAGCCTGCTCCGTCGTAGGCGTGGACGGTGATCCTGGTGAAGGCGCCGATCAGCGTATTGTCACCGATCCAGATCAGCTCGGGGCGGTAGTGATCGAGCCACGCCACCTGCATGATCTCCACGTTCTTCCCGATGTGTGCCCCCATCCAGCGGTAGAGCCTGTTCTTCAGCGGTGTCCCCTTCATGAACAATGAGACAGCGAGCTGGAGCCCTACCAACGCCCGGCGCCAGAGGGGGAGATTCAACGAGCGCCAGCTGATCGCGTTCGGCTCGTCCTGGGCGCCAAGCCCAGACCAGGTGTAATGCCGGCGCACGGGCGTGAGGAACGCCTCGAGTCGTTTCCGTCCCTCGGGCGTGCGCGGGTCAAGCGTGGCGACGTCGATCCCTCTCCCCCGGGCGGCCTTGCCGATGGTGATGGTCCTCCCCTTCTTCTTCGCCATCTTGATGGCCCGGAGGATGATGTCCTTCGTCACTTCTCGCATGGCCTCTTCGGGCGTGTCGTACGTACTGCGCGGCATGGGATGAGGTCAGCCACGGCGGAAGCGGCGAAAGAAGAAGTAGAGGAAGATGGCCAGCGCCAGGGGCGCCAGGATTTGGGGGCGGAGAAGCAACGGGAGCAGTCGAATGCTCACGACCACGAGGATGGCAAAGCCGATGTAACGCGGGAGGGCCTTCAGCAAGTCAGGGAAGCCTACCGGCATGGGGGCGGAGGTCGGGCGGCCCCCGAACGATCGGTGACGGTCGTACGCACGGCGGCGCGCAGGATCACTCAGGACCTCAAAGGCCTCATTCAGTTCCCGCATCCGTTGGCCAGCATCGGCCTGCCCACTCACGTCGGGGTGGTACTTGCGGCTCAGGCGGCGATAGGCCACCTCGATCACCTCAGGCTCGGCCCGCGGGTGCACCTGTAAGATCGCGTAATAGTCCTTGTCTTCGCCGCTCGGGAACATGGGAGGCGCTTTCCGGTGGTGTTGCGGCCCGGGACGAGAATCAGTCGGGCCTGCTTCCCACAGCCTTGGTACGACTCAAATTGCCAGACCATCGTCGGCAAGCGACATCCGCCACGCTTCGCGGCATGCAACCCTTCACGACCCGGCGGCTCCCGGCGACAGTGGCTGCGACTGAGACGCTACCAGTGCCCCTACCTCGTGTCAAGCGACACTCACGGCGGACTGGGCATCGGCAATCGTTGACCAAACCCTCACCTCACCCGAGCTTGGTTTGAACGCTCCGCACCTTGTCGTCCATCGTCTGGTCGCGATCCACCCGCGTGCCCAGCTTGATCACCGTGGAAATCCGCGGGGCGCCCATGGCGTGGACGGTCTCATGGCAGCGCTTGATCGCGGCGAAGACCGCGTCCCACTCCCCTTCGATGTTCGTTCCGTAGGCGTGGAGCTGGGTCTTGAGACCGGCCTCTTTCAAGATCCGCTCGCACGCCGCAACGTACTCGGACACGGATACGCCCACCCCGAGGGGAACGACGCAGAGATCGACAATAGCCTTCATCCGAATCGCCCTCCACCCATTGGCTCGATCAAGAATGCCCCTCATCCTCCTCGACTGCAGAGGAATGATACCTGTCATCCAAAGTGCAATTGCATTCCAGGGAATTCTTTTGGAGAAGTTACCGGTCTTGCTTAGCGAGGGTAACCTGGTTTGCCACGAAATGCCGGGCGACCCTCCCCGGGCCGATGACTGCGTCCTCCCCCAGGACCGTGGTCGGGCCACTCCGTTGCCTGGCGAGCCCAGGCCAGCACGGCCTCCGCACGGTTCAGACCTGGCGCGGCCTTCGCGGAACGCCTCTGCCCACTGCCCGACCGACTGCCCCATGCAGACGCGGCTCCGCCCGGATGTGTCGAGAGCCCTTGCGTGGCGCGCCGCTCGTCCTTCACCCTCGCCCGGGCCCGTTCATCTGCCTTCCGCTTGCGGATAGCGGCGATCCGCTCGGCAAGCGGGACCTCCAGCCGTTCCGTGGGCCGGCTCACATAGTCGAACCCAGCGACCTTTTCGCGCGGCAAGCGCTTTCCGAGGTGCCGTTCGATGGCGCGGAAGGCTCCCTCCTCATCCGGCGAGAGGAACGTATAGGCGTCGCCTGTCGCCTCGACCCGGGCCGTGCGCCCGACTCGATGGATGTAGTCCTCCGGCAGGTGCGGAACGTCGAAGTTCACGACCAGGCCCAGTGCCTCAATATCAATGCCACGGGCCGCGATGTCCGTTGCAACGAGGACGCGGAAGACGCCTTTCTTGAAGCCCGCCAGCGCCTCCGTCCGCTGTACCTGGCTGCGGTTTCCGTGGATGCGGGCGCAGGCGATGCCGTTTCGCTCCAGGAAATCGGCCAGGCGATTGGCCCGGTGCTTGGTCCGCGTGAAGACCAGGACGCTCTTGGCCGAGCCCTGCCGCAGGAGCTTCAGCAGGAGGTACGATTTCATCTCATGCGGGACCGGATAGACCCTGTGGGTGATGCCGGCCGCCGGAGCCGATTTTCGCTCGACGTTCAGGGCCACGGGATTCTCCAACAGGTCGTCCGCCA
This sequence comes from Methylomirabilales bacterium (SeqCode), assembly GCA_044451055.1. Lineage (GTDB taxonomy): Bacteria > Methylomirabilota > Methylomirabilia > Methylomirabilales > 2-02-FULL-66-22 > 2-02-FULL-66-22. The sequence goes on along the minus strand of JBIOJT010000089.1, from coordinate 1,994 downwards.
GCTCCACGATGGGCGCCGGCAGCGTGGCCGAGAACAGGAGCGTCCGCCGCTTCTTGGGCAGATGCTGGAGGACGCGGCGGATGTCCGGCAGGAACCCCATGTCCAGCATCCGGTCCGCCTCGTCCAGCACCAGATACTCGAGCTTCTCGAGCCGCGCGTACGGGTATTGAAAGTGATCCAGCAGCCGGCCAGGCGTGGCGATGAGGACGTCCACGCCTTTCCGAAACGCCTGCACCTGCGGCTCCATGGCGACACCTCCGTACACCGCCGCGCCCGTGAGGCCGGTGTGCCCCGCAAGCTCGCGGAGGTGGTCCGCGATCTGGGCGGCTAGCTCCCGGGTGGGGGCCACAACCAGCGCCCGGGTGGTCCCCCGGCGCTTCTCCAGCAGGTTGTGGAGGATCGGCAGGAGGAACGCGGCGGTCTTCCCGCTGCCCGTCACGGCGGTGGCCAGGACGTCCCGGCCTTGCATCAAGGGCGGAATCGCCGCCTGCTGGATCGGTGTGGGATGCTCGAACCCCAACCGTTGGGTGGCCTGCACCAGTTCTGGATGGAGTCCAAGTTCTTCAAAGGACATGTGTTTCCCTGTGCTTTCCGCGGGCACACGATGTCCGCGCAGGGATCAGGTGTGACCGCTGTTGTATCCGGCTTGTTTGAGTTTGGGGAATTAACGGAGGGATCGCCGGAGAGGCCGCCGTTCAGGCCGAAGGACCTGCCCTAGTCTGGTCGTCCCGCGTCAGGGCCTGGATCCTTCCGGCTTCCGTCGCGGTAAGGTGAGGAGGATACCACTTCAGGGGATGATCTCCTAGCGATTTCTCATCGCTCGACGGCAAGGGCCCCTAGGCCCCGTGGGATCGGGGATCCCACGCGAGGAATCCCGTTGCTCGGACGGTGCGGTAGATGCGATACTTCCGACCATGGCCCAACCGCAGATCCGCGCCCTCACAGCCGGCGACCGGGAGGCGGCGCTCGTCGTGATCAATGCGGCCGCGTGCTGGTACCGAGAGTTCTTGCCCGTCGAGGAGTTTCACGATCCCGAGATGACGCCGGCCCAGTGGGAGGCCGAGGCACAGCGAATGACGTGGTACGGTGCCTTCGTTGAGGACGCGCTGGTGGGCGTCATGGGGCTGGAGTACGCGAAGGACACGGCCCTTCTCCGCCACGCCTACGTCCTCGCGGAATATCAGCGCGAGGGAATTGGCACCCGCCTGCGGGAGCACCTCGAAGCGCAGGTCCGGGGAGTCCGGCGAATCATCGTGGGGACCTATCGCGCGAACTACAAGGCTCGGCGGATGCTCGAGCGCTCCGGCTACACCCTCTCCCCCGATCCCGAGGCCGTTCTGCGGACCTACTACGCGATCCCGGAAGACCGCCTGAAATCCTCGGTCACGTACGAGAAGTCTCCCTGACGCTGCGTCCGGGCACCCACACCCCGCACGCGATCGTCACCGGCTCCGCGGGACACAAGGCTGATAGGTCTGCCGCGTCCCATTGTCTGTCCATCCCCCGACCAATGGCCCATGCACAAGCCCTCTCAGATCGGCGGGACCGGGAGATCTCCTCTTTTCTTCGCCCAATCCCCCTCGCCCACCGCTCCGGTCCACGTGAGTCCACCCAGGCAGCCAAAGAAGGACCCCTGGCGCCGTACGACGGGCGTCCGCTGGAAGAGGTCGGCGGAGCAGGAATCGGAAGTCACTTGACGGGGTACCCTCCCCCAAGTAGCATCGCCCCGCCGGAGTCGCCGGCACTCCTGCGATCCTGTCGAAGTGATCGGAATGCTGGAACTTCGCCGCGGAGCGTCTGGTCTAGGGGCAGGCCCGGTTCTCCGACAGCGTGCCCTCGGAGAGCCGGAAGCTGCGACCGTACTACGCAGCGCGGAATAATGGCTACACCGTTCCCCGCGCTGCTTCGTTCGCGGGGAAGGCCCTCGCCCTTGCACAGGACCCGCGGCAAGGGCTCAGCCCTCCCCACGGACCCTCCTAAGAAACTGCCTGCTC
>JBIOJT010000088.1:0-14097 GCA_044451055.1 Methylomirabilales bacterium (SeqCode) | reverse complement strand
TGCTGCCCGGCGGTTTGCTCTTGCTCGCGGCCTTGGTCTTTCTCCGCCCCGGTGCCTTGTCGGATTCGATGCATCCTTATGTCCGCGCCTATCCTTACGTCGTCGCGGGGGCGGGGGTCTTTCTGGGGTGGCTGTTCAATCGAAGTCGGGTCGTCTTCGCCATCGTGGTGCTGGCTCTGGCCGATCGAGCCTTGCAGCAGTTTAGTGCAGGCGATGGCATGGTGGCGGGTGTCGGCCGCATTGTGTTCGATGCCGTCGCGATACTTCTCCCGCTGAACCTCGCGGCGTTCGCGATGATCAGCGAGCGGGGAATCCTGAACCTGCGGGGCCTGGCACGGCTCGTCCCGATTCTGGTGCAGTGTCTCGTCGTCGCTTTCCTCTGCCTTCCTGCGCAGCGTAGCACGGTTGGTTGGCTGGATCACAAGTTCGTGGACGTGAACTTGGCATCCTCGGTCCTCATACCACAACCGGCCCTGCTGGCATTCGGTGTGGCCCTGCTCGCGCAGGGGATCAGGGTGGCCCTGCATCGAAACGCGATCGAGGGTGGCTTCCTGTGGGCGCTGATGGCCTCGTTCGTCGCCTTGCAGGGTAGCCGCACGGGATGGCTTGCTACGAACTACTTCGCCACAGCCGGCCTCATCCTTGTGGTGGCGGTCTTCGAGACCTCCTACCGTATGGCCTACCACGACGATCTGACGGGGCTGCCGGGGCGGCGAGCGCTGAATGAAGCTCTCGCGAAGCTTGGGGACCGGTACGTGGTGGCGATGGTGGACATTGACCATTTCAAGCAATTCAACGACCGGTACGGGCACGATGTGGGTGATCAGGTCCTGCGGATGGTTGCCTCGAAACTCGAAGGCGTCTCCGGTGGGGGGAAGCCGTTCCGCTTTGGCGGGGAGGAGTTTGCGGTGATTTTCGCGGGTCAATCAACTGCGGACGTGATCCCTCATCTCGAATCGCTGCGAAAGACAATTCAGGCATCATGCTTCGCCCTCCGCGGACCGGACCGACCCCGCAAGAAGCCGGACGCTCCGAGGTCCCGCAACGGCCCCAGGAGAGCGGTGGTGGTGACGGTCAGCATCGGCGTAGGCGAGCGCAACGACCGTAACGCGAAGCCGGACCAAGTCATCAAGGCGGCAGACAAAGCCCTCTATCGGGCCAAAGACGCCGGGCGGAACCAGGTCAGCACCTAGAGGTGCGAGGGGGGACGGCAGGCTGACGGGGAATGCGGCGCACCCGTAGGGGGCCTGAAGTCGGTATGCGGAATCGAAGGGAGCGGGGCGAGTGATCCGTCTGGTAAGGGTAACGATGGATCAGTGGAGCACAGAACGAGAGGGTCGGCGTGAACCACCACCAGGTTGACAAGGTGAAATTGCTCCACGAGGTGATTGCGCAGGTCGAGGAGACGCTGCGACGGCTGGGTTCGGGCTATGCCGTGGCGAAGCAGGCCACGCTGGATTCGCCCCACGTGATGAAAAGCAAGCGTGAGGTGACGGGGATCGAGGCCTCGTACCTAGCGAACGCTTTGGCGGGTAACATCCAGGAGCGAGAGTTCTGGTTGCGCACGCTCAAACAATTCCATCTGCCTGAGGCGCCGCAACGGGCCGCGCTCGGGTGTGTCGTCGGGATCGGCCGAGCCGAAGGCCCGGTCGAGTGCCTCTATCTCATCCTGCCCGTCTGTGGCGGCATGGAGGTCCCGCTGGGGCATGGGACACGGACAGTTCGGGTCGTGACGCCAGAGACGCCTGTGGCGAAGGCGCTACTCGGCAAGTCCGTCAATGAAGAGGTTGAGCTACGCAAGGGGCAGGGTCCGCCCCAGTTGGTTCTGTTGATTGTTTGACGAACCTCTCCTCTCCTTCGGCTTCAGCCGAAGCGGAGGCCCAGGCTCTTCCCGCCTTTGACATTCGCTGCCTGAGACTCTCCGAGTTTCCCGAGGAAGCCCAGGATCTGGCCCGCCTCGACCCGAGACGACACACCGTCGAGAGCGGCCGTCACACCACAAAGCCCCGTGAGATTTCTCCCTCGATGATTGTGAGGCCGCGCCTTGTTTCAGGCGGGCACAACGCATCCAGGGGAAGGGAAGACAGCGCGGAGGAAGGATGAGAGCCGAAATCGGTACACGCGGAAATTCCGCTCCAACGCCGTTCGAGAAATCGGGGGAAATGCCTTGACACAACTAGTCAATTTTTATACGATTTTTGTAGCTGATCGAGCGCTCGTTCGGGCCACATCCTTTCAAGCATGGGTATGGGGAACAGCGATTCGGCAAAGGAAATCGAAACGGTCGTCAAAGATCAAGACCTGATCGGCAGGCGGCACGCGCAGATCTGTGACGCCGCTCTGAAGCTGTTCTCTCACAAGGGGTTTCACCAGACGACCGTCCGTGAGATCGCTGAGGCCTGCAGCCTCGGGATCGGCACCCTCTACAGCTATATCAAGACCAAGGAGGACATCCTGCACCTCGTGTATCGCCGGATCCTGGAGACTTTCGAGGCGCGGATGCTCCGAGCCACGATCGGCATCCAGGATCCACGCCTGCAATTGAAGGTGGCGTTGGAAGAGACGCTGAAGATCTACGACGAGTGCGAGGACGCCGTGCTCCTCCTGTACCAGGAGTCTCACGTGCTGGGCCGTCAGGGGTTGCAGGGCCTGTTCGAGGTGGATCGCTCCTACGTGGGCATCTTCCGGGAGATCTTGGAGCGGGGGACCCGCGCCGGCCATTTTGTCGTGAAGGAACCGCACCTCCTGGCTGTCTGTATCCTTTTCCTGTGCGCGGTGTGGGACATGAAGCGTTGGAACCTGCAGGGGTACGCGCTGGATGCCGTGATTGACAGCCTGACCAGTCTCATCCTGAACGGGATCAGCGCGGACCGGCCGGTCGAGTTTCAGGCCCGGTGATCGGGCCGAGCGGGCGGGGTGCGGCGAGCGGGAGAACATGCGAGAAACTGGGAACCGGAGAGGCGGAGTTTGGGCGACAAGGGAACAGGGAGCGCGAGAGCAAGGGGAAGGAGCGGAGAAGCAGAGGAGAAGGTCATGCAGGACGTGATGATCGTGGGCGCAGCCCGGACACCCATCGGGAGCCTGAACGGCTGCCTGGCCGCGGTACCCGCGACGCAGCTCGGGAGTATCGCCGCCGGGGAAGCGTTGCGACGCGCCAGGGTGGAGCCGGCACAGGTGGACGAAACGATCTTCGGCAATGTCCTGTCGGCCGGCCTGGCAGGCCCCGGCGCGCCAGGCCGCCATTGGGGCCAAGGTGCCGGTGACGGCCGGGGCGCTCACGGTGAACAAGGTGTGCGGCTCCGGCATGATGGCCGCGATCCTGGCCGCCAACCGCATCCAGGTCGGCGAGGCGGAGCTCGTGCTGGCTGGCGGCATGGAGAGCATGAGCCGCGCCCCGTACCTGCTGGACCGCGCGCGGAGTGGCTACCGACTGGGTCACGCGCAGCTCCTCGACTCCATGGTCCTCGATGGGTTGTGGGACGTGTACAACCAGTTCTCCATGGGCTTGTGTGGGGAGCTGTGCGCGGAGAAATACGGCTTCACGCGCGAGGCGCAGGACGATTACGCGACGCAAAGCTACACGCGGGCACTGGCGGCGCAGGCGGGGGGACAGTTTGCGGCGGAGATCGTCCCGGTCGAGATCCCTGGCCGGAAGGGCCAGACCGAGATTGTGGCCGAGGACGAGGAGCCGAAGCGCGGCGACTTGGCCAAGATGCGCCGTCTCAAGCCCGCCTTCAAGGAGGGCGGGACGGTGACCGCCGGCAATGCCCCCTCGGTCAATGATGGTGCCGCGGCCCTGGTGGTGACGTCGGCACGCCGCGCCGAGACGCTGGGCCTGACGCCGCTCGTGCGCATCGCCGGCGTGGCAGGCGCGGCGACCGCGCCCGAGTGGTTCACGATCGCGCCCGTCGAGGCCATGCGCAGGCTGTTGAAAAAGACCGGCTGGTCCGCGGATAGCGTGGACCTGTTCGAGATCAACGAGGCGTTCTCTGTCGTGGCCATGGCGGCCATCCGGGAGCTGGTGCTGGACCCCGGGCGTGTGAACGTCAAGGGTGGCGCGGTGGCCCTGGGGCATCCCATCGGGGCCTCCGGAGCGCGCATCCTGGTGACGCTCCTCTATGCCATGGCCGACCGGGGGGCGCAGCGGGGCGTGGCGACCATCTGCCTGGGCGGTGGGGAAGCGCTAGCAATGGCGCTCGAACGGAATTGATCCGACAGGGACAGCGGTAGCAACAGCGACAGGGATAGAAAAAGCCGCCTTCATCGGATATCGCCACCCGGGGGGCACCCGGATTTCCCTGTCGGTCTTTCGTCAGTCATGAGGAGGCGCCATGGAGATCAAGACCATCGGGGTGGTGGGAGGCGGAACCATGGGCCAAGGGATCGCCCAGGTCGCCATCCAGAACGGTTTTCGCGTCCTCTTGCGGGATGTGGAAGACCGCATTCTACAGCAGGCCCGCGCCCGGGTCGACAAGGGGCTGGATCGTCTGGTGGAGTCTGGCAAGATCAGTGAGGGTCAGAAGGGCGAGATGTTGAAGATGCTGGCGACCACGGCGAACATGCTGGAACTGAAGAACGCCGACTTCGTCATCGAGGCCGCCACCGAGGAGTTCACGGTGAAGAAAACGGTCTTCCAGGAGTTGGACAAGACCTGCCGGGCATCCACCATCCTGGCCAGCAACACTTCCTCCATTTCGATCACCAAGATCGCCGCGACGACCAAAAGGCCCGACCGGGTGATCGGCATGCACTTCATGAACCCTGTTCCCCTCCTGCAACTGGTGGAGGTGATCCGAGGCGTCGAGACGTCGGGGGAGACCGCGACGGCGACGCACGATCTGGCCAAGCGCCTGGGGAAGACCACGGTCGAAGCCAAGGATTTCCCGGGATTCCTGGCCAACCGGATTCTGATGCCCATGATCAACGAGGCGATCTTCGCCCTCATGGAGGGCGTGGGGACGGTTGACGCCATTGACAATGTCATGACGCTTGGCATGAAACACCCGATGGGCCCCCTGGCCCTGGCTGATCTCATCGGGCTGGACGTCTGTCTCGCGGTCCTGCGCGTCCTCCACGAGGGGCTGGGCGATCCGAAGTACCGGCCGGCGCCTCTCTTGGTCCAGATGGTGGATGCCGGCCGCCTGGGACGCAAGACGCGTCGCGGTTTCTACAACTACTCTTGATCTGACTGAATGAGCGTGCATCGCAAGTACCGTCCTCCAGGGAGGGGTCCATGGCCTTCGAGACGATTCTCCTCAAGATCGAACGGGGCGTGGCCACCATCACGTTGAATCGCCCGCAGCGACTGAACGCCCTGAACCGGCAGATGTTCCGGGAGATGGATGAGGCGTTCAACGAGGTTGCAGCCGACGGCGCGGCCCGTGTCCTGGTGATCACGGGAGCGGGCGATCGCGCCTTCGCAGCGGGGGCGGACATCCGGGAGTTCGTGGACATGAGCCCCGTGGCGGCCTTGGACTTCAGCCGGGATGGCCACCGCGTCTTCCGCAAGCTCGAGACCATGCCCAAGCCGACCATCGCAGCGGTCAACGGGTTTGCGCTGGGCGGCGGCTGCGAGCTGATGATGGCCTGCGATATCGCCTATGCCGCTGACACGGCCAAGGTTGGCCAGCCGGAGGTCACCCTTGGGATCATCCCGGGCGCGGGAGGGACGCAGCGCCTGTCGCGGCTGGTGGGCAAGCAGAAGGCGAAGGAACTCGCCATGACCGGGGACATGATCCCGGCCGACGAGGCCCTGCGGATCGGCCTGGTCTGTAAGGTGGTGCCGGCCGCAGAGCTGATGGCGGAGGTGCAGAAGCTCTGCGAAAAAATCCTCAGCAAGGGGGATGTGGCGCTGCGCATGATCAAGGAGGCCATCGAGGCAGGCTCGCATGTGGACCTCGCCAGCGGTTTGGAGATCGAAGCCAAGTCCTGGAGCCTGTGCTTCACCACGGAAGACCACGTGGAGGGCGTGAAGGCCTTCCTCGAGAAGCGCACGCCGACGTTCAAGGGGCGCTAGTAGCGCATGGCTCATAGCTCATGGCTGGGAGCTGAAGGCTGATAGCTGGTGGGTGCAGCATGGATTTCGAGTTGACCGACGCGCAACGGCTGTTTCAGGAAACGGCCCGGCATTTTGCCGAGCAGGAAATCGCGCCCATCGCGGAGAAGGTGGACGAACTGGGCGAATTTCCCCGCGAGACGATCCAGAAACTGGGCGAGCTGGGCTTCATGGGCATCGCGGTGCCCCAGGCATACGGAGGGGCGGGGGCGGATTTCGTCTGCTACGCGCTGGCGCTGGAGGAGATCAGTCGGGCCTGCGCCTCCCATGGGGTCATCATGTCGGTGAACAACTCGCTCTACTGTGGCCCCCTGGTGAAGTTCGGGACGGAGGAGCAAAAGCGACGATTCCTCACACCCGTCGCCAGCGGGAAGCGCGTGGGCTGCTTCTGTCTGAGCGAGCCGGGGGCAGGCAGCGACGCGGCCAACCTGCAGACGACGGCCAGGCGCGAGGGGGATTGGTACGTCCTGAATGGCACCAAGAACTTCATCACCAACGGGGCCGAGGCCGAATACGTCATCGTCTTTGCCACCGCCAACAGGGAGCTGAAGCACAAGGGGATCTGTGCCTTCGTGGTCGAGCGGGGGACGTCGGGGTTCTCCGTCGCCCATGTGGAGAAGAAGCTGGGGATCCGAGGCAGCAGTTGCACCCAGCTCACCTTCGACAATTGCCGGGTCCGGGCGGGAAATCTTTTGGGCCAGGAGGGCGAGGGGTTCCGGATCGCGCTGGCCACGCTCGATGGCGGGCGGATCGGGATCGCGGCCCAGGCAGTGGGCATCGCCCGGGCGGCCCTGGAAGCTTCTCTCGCCTATTCGAAACAGCGGGTGCAATTCGGGAGGCCGATCGCGGCCAACCAGGCCATCCAGTTCATGCTCGCCGACATGGCCACCGAGGTCGACGCCGCCCGCCTGCTCACGCTGAACGCCGCGTTGCTGAAGGACCAGGGCCTCCGCCACACGAAGGAATCGTCCATGGCCAAGTTGTATGCCTCCGAGGTCGCCATGCGAGCGAGTATCAGGGGCGTCCAGATCTTCGGCGGCTACGGGTACATGATGGACTATCCGGCCCAGCGGTTCATGCGCGACGCCAAGGTGACCGAGATCTACGAGGGGACCTCCGAGGTGCAGCGGATGGTGATCGCGAGCGCCCTGTTTTCATAAAACGATCGGCAGCTCGGTGGTTCGAGGGTTCGGTCGTACGGCGCCCATGGAACTCCCGAACGCCCGAACACCCGAACCAGCGAACGCACTTCCTGTCCCAGGTCAGCACGGAGCCTGACGGATGAACATCATCGTCTGCATCAAACAGATCATCGATCCCGAGATTCCGGCCGAGCAGTTCAGGCTGGATGCGAACACGAAGCGTCAGATTCGGGGAGGCCTGTCCCTGGTCATCAGCGCCTATGACCAGAACGCCTTGGAGGTCGCCCTGCAGCTCCGTGAGAAGGTGGGGGGAAAGATCACGGCGCTCTGCCTGGGCGAATCGGGCGCCATGGGGGCGGTGAAGTCTGCGCTGGGCATGGGAGTGGATGACGGGGTTCTGGTGAGCGACCCAGGTCTTCTCGCGTCCGATTCCTTTGGGGTGGCGCACGTCTTGGCGAAAGCCGTCCAGAAGATCGGGATGCCGGACCTCATCCTGACCGGCTGTGTTTCGGGAGACACCGGGAATAAGGTTGTCGGGCCGCTGATCGCCGAGGAGTTGGGCCTGCCCTGCGCGACGTTCGTCAGCCGGATCGAGGTCAAGGGCGGAAAGGCCGTGATGCGCCGAGTCGTGGAAGACGGATACGAGCTGGTGGACGGGGCGCTCCCCATCGTGGCCAGCATTCTGAGCGACGACACCAACGTGCCCCGATACTCCAAGCTCAAAGACATCATGACCGCGGCGAAGAAGCAGGTCCCAACCTGGAAGGCCGCCGATCTGAACCTGGATGGGGCCAGGGTGGGGGCCGCTGCCGCGCGGCTGCAGGTGAAGGACGTTTCCATTCCCAAGCGGGAATCACGGTGCGAGATGCTGGATGGGGACACGCCGGAAGAGCGCGCGGAGAAGCTGGCGCTCCGGCTGCGGGAACTCAAGGTGATCTAAGGACAGCTACCGGCGGTCAGCGATCAGCCATGAGCCGCACGGTGACCGCTGATTGCTGATTGTTTTCAGGAGGAGACGCGTGAATGGTTGATGTGCTCGTGCTGGCAACCGGGCAGGGGAACGTTCCCTCGCAGGGCACGCTGGAGCTTCTCGGCGCGGCGCGGCCACTGGCGGACGCCACTCGGGGAAGAGTGAAGGCGGCCATCCTGGCGGACAGTCAGAGCGGGCTCGGCGCGCGGCTGTTCGCGTTCGGCGCGGATCAGGTGTTGCGTCTCGAGCATCCCTTGTTGAAGGACTACCAGGCGGATGCCTACCTGGCAGCGCTGGCTCAGCTCGCATCGAACGCGGCGCCCCAGGTGATCCTCCTCGCAGACGACTCGCAGGGAAGGGAGCTGGCCCCGCGGCTGGCGTACCGGCTGAGCGGTGGAGTCGTGACCGAGGTGACGGCGATCGAAGGGGACGGGTCTGCCGTGCTCTTGCAGCGACAGATGTACGGCGGCCGGACCATCGCGACCTTCGCGGCTCAGCGATTTCCGGTCGTGGTCACGGTGAAGCCCCGGGCCATGGAGCCTGCGGTCGAACAGGCGGGTCGCTCCGGTGAAGAGGTTCCCGTGACGGCCACGCTGGATGCGTCCCTCCTCCGCACCCGAGTGGTCGAGAGGGTGGGGGAAGAGGTCCGCGGCGTGAAGCTGGAGAATGCCAAGGTGGTCGTGAGCGGCGGGCGCGGGCTCAAGGGCCCCGAGCCGTTCACGCAGCTCGAGGAGTTGGCCCAGCTCCTCAAAGGTGCCGTCGGGGCGTCGCGTGCTGCGACGGACGCCGGGTGGGTTCCCGCCTCGTGGCAGGTCGGGCAAACGGGGAAGACCGTGGGTCCCGATCTGTACATCGCCGTGGGGATCTCCGGGGCGACCCAGCACTTGGCAGGCATGACGAGTTCCAAGACCATCGTGGCGATCAACACCGATCCCGACGCCCCGATCTTCAAGGTGGCCCATCTTGGCATCGTCGGAGACTTCAAGGCGGTCCTCCCGAAGTTCATCGCGAAGTGCAGGGAACTGACACTAGGGTAGGGCAGCCAATGAGCGATCCTGCGTTCGGCAGCTCGACCGTTCGACGGTTTGGTCGGACGGGGTCTTGGCGACTCTGCATGTCCCGACCAGCCGAACGCCCGAACGATCGAACGCGGTTGACCGTTTGCCCTATCGCCGATGGCCCGAGTTTTCTGGAGCCGTCCGGATGATTCCTTCGCGGGAGATCTACTGGAACATCCCGGCCCACCTCTGGCTGTACCCGCTTTTCTTGCCGTTCCTCGTCGCCTTCCTCTACGGCTGCTACCGCCTCGTCAAGCTGTTGTGGGTCGGCCAACCCGAGAAGGACATCCCGCCGATCGGCCGGCAGATCCAGGAAATCCTGTCCGAGGCGGTGCTCCAGCGCCGCCTGCTCACCCAGCCGCTGGCGGGCGGCATGCACGCGGCGATCTCCTGGGGGTTTGGCATCCTCTTCGTCGCCACATGTATGGTGGCGCTCCAGGATTACTTCGGCATCCCGACGCTCTCCGGCGACTTCTACCTGTATTTCATGTCCCTGACCGTGGACGTCTTCGGCGTCGCCGCGGTGGTAGGGGTGATCCTCGCCCTGGTTCGGCGCTACGTGGCCAGACCGGAGCGACTGTGGAAGCCGCGGAACGCCGAGGGATACAGCCTCTTCCTCTGGCTGCTGCTCGTCGTCCTCGTCACGGGATTCGTGGTCGAGGGGTTGAGAATCGTGGCCACCACCGATCCCTGGGGCCCCTGGTCGCCAGGGGGATGGGTGACGGCTCTCGGCTTCAGCGGCCTGGCGCACTCGCAACAGACCCTCCTGCACCGGGTGACCTGGTGGGGGCATGCGGTCCTGGCCTTCGCCTTCATCGCGCTGGCCCCGTACACCTTGATCCGCCACATTCTCGCGGCGGCGGCCAACGTCGCCCTGCGCCGGCCGCAGCCCTCGGGGGTGATCCAGCCGGTCGTTCTGGAAGAGGCGGAGCACTTCGGCATCTCGACGGTCCAGGGATTCCCTCGCAAAGACTTGCTGGACCTCGTGGCCTGTACGGAGTGCGGCCGATGCCAGGACGTCTGCCCCGCCTGGGCCACGGGGAAGCCGCTCACGCCGAAAGGGGTCATCATCGACCTGCGCGACCGCCTGCTGGCCCAGGCGCGCGGGGGCGGCAACGGCAAGCCCATGGTGGGCGGCGTGATCGGCGAGGACGTGATCTGGTCGTGCACGACGTGCGGCGCCTGCCACCGAGAATGCCCGGTCTTCATCGAGCCGATCCCCAAGATCATCAACATGCGCCGGTTCCTGGTCATGGAAGAGGCCAGGTTCCCCGAGACGATGCAGGCGGCCATGCGGGGGATGGAGACGCGCGGCCACCCGTACCAGGGCGCGGTGCCCAGCCGGACGGACTGGGCCGGGGGCCTGGACATCCCCCTCATGGCAGAGAAAGGGACGGCAGAGTACCTGTACTGGGTGGGTTGCGCCGCGGCCTTTGACGAGCGCACCCAGAAGGTCGCGAGGGCCCTGGTGAAACTGCTGAAGACCGCCGGGGTGGACTTTGCCATCCTGGGTGAGGAGGAGCGCTGCACGGGCGATCCCGCCCGCCGCATCGGCCACGAGTTCCTGTTCCAGATGCAGGCGCAGAGGAACATCCAGACCCTCGACGGCTACGGCGTGAAGAAGATCATCACGGCCTGCCCCCACTGCTTCAACACGCTCGGCAACGAATACGGCCAGTTCGGCGGGCACTACGACGTCATCCACCACACGGTGCTCATCCGCGACCTCATGCGCCAAGACCGGCTGCAGCCGAAGACGCCGGTGGAGCAGACGGTGGCCTATCACGATTCCTGCTATCTGGGTCGGCACAACGGGATCCTCGAGGCGCCCCGGGAGATCCTCCAGATCCTGCCGGGGGTTCAGCCCAGGGAGATGGAGCGGAACCGGGAGAAGGGCTTCTGCTGCGGGGCGGGCGGCGGCATGATGTGGTTCGAGGAACGGATCGGCAAGCGGGTGAACATCGAGCGGACCGAAGAGGCGCTACGCGTGAAGCCGGATGTCGTGGGCACCGCCTGTCCCTTCTGCCTGAGCATGTTCGAGGACGGGATCCGGGCGAAGGACGCGACGGAGCAACTGCAGGCCATGGATCTGGCCGAACTGGTGGCGCGCGCCCTCTGACTCCAGCGCGTTCGGCGGTTCGACAGTTCGGCTGTTCGGCGGTCCCCGTGGTGCAGAGCCGAGCCGGGAGGGAAAGGGAGGGCTTCAGGGTCGCCACGGCGCGCCACCGCCGAGACGCCCGCGTCCTCACGATCTATGAGGGGACCTCGGAGATTCATCGGTTCATCATCTCTAGGCATCTGCTCGGGAGGGAATTCGAAACGGCCGCGACCGGAGGGGGCTCATGACGTTCGATCCGGAGGAGCTTGAGAAGCTGAGCAGGAGCAGGCCCGCTGGGAGCAGGAAACGCTGGGTCCCCACGTGGAGCGGGCGCCCGAGCGCCCTGGTCCATTCACCACGGTGTCGGGCACGCCGATCCGCCGGCTGTACACGCCGGTGGATGTGCCGGACGTGGACTATCAGCGGGACCTCGGCTTTCCCGGGGAGTATCCCTTCACCCGCGGGGTCCAGCCGACGATGTACCGCGGCCGGTTCTGGACGATGCGGCAGTACTCGGGCTTCGGCTCGGCCGAGGAGACCAATCGGCGTTACCGCTACCTCCTGGAGCAGGGGCAGATGGGCCTGTCGGTGGCGTTCCACTTGCCCACGCTGATGGGCTACGACTCGGACCATCCCATGGCCGCGGGCGAGGTGGGGAAGTGCGGGGCGGCCATCGACTCGCTCCAGGACATGGAGGTGCTGCTCGACGGGCTCCCACTGGGCAAGGTCACCACCTCCATGACCATCACCTCGACCGCAGCGGTGGCCTGGGCCATGTACATCGCGGTCTGCGAGCAGATGGGCATCCCCTACGACCGGATCGGCGGGACCCTGCAGAATGACATCCTCAAGGAGTACATCTTCCCCCTGAAGCCATCGCTCCGCCTGGTCACGGATACCATCGTGTTCGGCAGCCGGCATTTCCCCAAGTGGAACACCATCAGCATCAGCGGGTATCACATCCGCGAGGCCGGCGCCACAGCATTGCAGGAGCTGGCCTTCACCATCGCCGACGGCATCACCTACGTGGAGGAGGGGATCCGGGCGGGCCTCGACGTAGACGAGTTCGCGCCGCGCCTCTCGTTCTTCTGGGACATCCACAACGACCTGTTCGAAGAGGTCGCCAAGTTCCGTGCGGCCCGGCGGGTGTGGGCCCGCCTCATGCGGGAGCGATTCAAGGCGAAAAACCCCCGCTCCTGGATGCTGCGCACGCACTCCCAAACGGCCGGCGTGTCTCTTACGGCGCAGCAGCCTTACGTCAACATCGCCCGCGTGGCGGTCCAGGCTCTGGCGGGCGTCCTGGGCGGCACCCAGTCGCTCCACACCAACTCCATGGACGAGGCGTACGCGCTGCCCACCCAGGAGGCGGTGACCATTGCGCTGCGGACCCAGCAGGTGATCGCCCACGAGACCGGCGTCACCAACACCATCGACCCCCTGGCCGGGTCCTACTTCGTCGAGTCGCTGACCAACGAGATGGAGGAGGGGGCCCTGGAATACCTGCGGCGGATTGACGAATTGGGCGGGATGGTCCGCGCCATCGAGCTGGGATTCCCCCAACAGGAGATCGCCAACTCCGCCTATGCCTACCAGCGTGCGGTGGAGCGGCAGGAGAAGGTGATCGTGGGCGTGAACCGGTTCGCGGACGAGAGGGAAGAGCGTCCGATCCCGATCCTCTTGATTGACGAGGCCCTGCACCAGCGCCAGGTGGAGCGCCTGGCAGAGCTGCGGAAGAACCGGGACAAGGACCGGTGGAACCAGGCGATGGAGGCTCTCCGCGCCGCCGCCCTCGGGAATGATCCGTGGGGGCGGGACCTGCTCATGCCCAGGATCCTGGAGGCGGTGAAAGCGTACGCCACGGTGGGCGAGATCATCGGCCTCTTGCGCGAGATCTGGGGCGAGTACACCGAACTCAACATAATCTGAAACGGAGAGACGGGGAAACGGGGCGGGGCGACAGGGAGATAGGGGGAAGATTCATGACGACGGAGCGGAAGATCCGGGTCTTGGTCGCAAAGCCCGGCCTGGACGGCCACGACAGGGGAGCCCCACCGGGAGAGCCCATCCCGGGGTCACGGGCCAAAGGACAGAGCGATGGCTAACGAGCGAAAGATCCGCGTGTTGATCGCCAAGCCCGGGCTCGATGGGCATGACCGGGGAGCCAAGGTCATCGCCCGCGCCTTCCGCGACGCGGGAATGGAGGTGATCTACACCGGTCTTCGACAGACCCCCGAGATGATCGTGAACGCCGCCATCCAGGAGGACGTGGACGCCATCGGTTTGAGCTGTCTGTCCGGGGCGCACATGCACCTGTTCCCGAAGGTGATGGAGTTGCTGAAAGAGCGAGGCGTGGATGACATCCTGGTCTTCGGCGGGGGGACGATCCCGGACGAGGACATCCCCAAGCTGACGACCTGCGGCCTGGCCGCCGTGTTCACCCCGGGGACCAGCACCCAGGATGCCATCGCCTTCGTGCGCAACAACCTCAAACGTCAGTGATTGTGGACGGCTGAACCCGGGGGAGGGACGAAAGAATGCGACCCGTGTATCTGGTTGCCGGCGGCGTCAGCAAGTTTGCCAAGGCGCGGCCCGATGTGACCTTCCAGCCCATGGTGAAGGAGGCATACGACTATGCCCTCCGCGACGTGGGGCTCGTGCCGCGGCAGGCGGCGGAACTGGTGGACGGAACGGTGGCCTCATACTTCTCCGATCACTTCCTCCGCCAGCTCAAGGCCGGGAGCATGGTCCAGGACTACCTGGGCCTGTGCCCGAAG
>JBIOJT010000087.1:0-14146 GCA_044451055.1 Methylomirabilales bacterium (SeqCode) | reverse complement strand
GGTTATAGATCTGGGCGAACTCCGCCGCCTCGGTGTCGGCCGTCCCGGTCATGCCCGCCAGCTTGCTGTACATGCGGAAGTAATTCTGAATGGTGATGGACGCCAGGGTCTGGTTCTCGCGCTCGATCTTCACCTTCTCCTTGGCTTCCACCGCCTGGTGCAGCCCGTCGCTCCACCGGCGCCCGGGCATGAGGCGGCCGGTGAACTCGTCCACGATGATGACCTCACCGTCCTTCACCACGTAGTCCACGTCCCGCTTGTACAGGGTGTGGGCCCGCAGCCCCTGCTGGACGTGGTGGACGATGTCGATGTTGGCCGGGTCGTAGAGGTTCTTCACCCCCAGCAGCTTCTCCACCGTGAAGACGCCGGTCTCGGTGAGCGCGACGGTCCGGGCCTTCTCGTCCACGATGTAATCCCCGCTGGCGGTGGCCTCGATCTCGTGCAGCTTGCCCGTGGTGATGGTGGCCGCGCGCCGGAGGCGGGGGATGATCCGGTCGATGCTGTAGTACTTGTCCGTGGACTCCTCCGACGGGCCCGAGATGATCAGCGGGGTCCGGGCCTCGTCGATGAGGATGTTGTCCACCTCGTCCACGATGCCGTAGTGGAGCTCGCGCTGGACGAACTCCGCGGCCGAGAATTTCATGTTGTCGCGCAGGTAATCGAACCCGAACTCGCTGTTCGTCCCGTAGGCGACATCGGCCCGGTAGGCTTCCTGGCGGGTGCAGGGCCGCAGGTTCGCCATGCTCAGGTCGGACGCGCGCACCGTCGGGTCGAACAGGTAAGAGGACTCGTGCTGGAGGACGCCCACCGAGAGTCCCAGGGCGTGGTAGATGGGCCCCATCCACTGGGTGTCCCGCTTGGCCAGGTAGTCGTTGACCGTGATGACATGGACCCCCTTGCCGGTGAGGGCGTTGAGATAGACCGGCAGGGTGGCCACCAGGGTCTTGCCCTCGCCCGTGGCCATCTCGGCGATCTTCCCCTCGTGCAGGACCATGCCGCCGATGAGCTGCGTGTCGAAGTGACGCATGTTCAGCACACGCCGGGCCACCTCGCGGCAGAGGGCGAAGGCCTCGGGCAGGATCTCGTCCAGAACGGCCTTGACGTCCCCGTTCCCTGCGACCGCCGCCCGGGCCACCTGCTCCCGCAAGCCCGCCGTCCGGGCCTTGAAATCTTCCTCGCTCAGGCGCTGAATTTCGGGCTCGAGGACGTTGATGGTCTCGACCCTCGGGCGGAGGCGCGCCAGTTCGCGTTCGTTCTTGGTGCCGACGATCTTGTGGATCAAGCTCTTGAACATGGACATCCTTCCCATGCGTTTGGACTCATCGGGAGAAACCGTCGTATGGTAACAGACAAACCGGGGGGCAGCAATTCAATTCCGGGAGCAAGGAGCGCCCGATCGAGCCCCGGGGCCCCCCCCTCCGGGGAGGCGATTCCCCACCGTTTCGTCTCGAGGAAGGAGGCGGGAATCGGGGGCTATCCGAGGAACAAAAAAAGAAGCCCCGGGGACTATGCCCCGGGGCTCGCGCACAGATTCCGATCGAATGCCTACGACTGCCCGCCAGCCTCGCCCTCGTTGGCGAACTTCGGCCCCGACGGGTCGATGATGTATTTCAGGGGGTTCACCGCAGCGCCGTTGACTTGGACCTCGTAATGGACGTGCGGCCCGGTCGTCCGGCCCGAGGTCCCGATGTAGGCGATGATTTCCCCTCGCTTCACCTGTTGCCCTTCTTTCGCCCGGGCACTGCTGTTGTGCGCGTAGAACGTGGTAAACCCATGGCCATGGTTGACGAATACCACGTTGCCAAAGGAGGCCAGGGGTCCGACGAACGACACCACGCCATCGGCCGTGGCCGCGATGGGGGTGCCGAAGGGGGCAGCAATGTCCAGCCCCTCGTGCATCTCCCGCTGACCCGTGAAGGGCGACAGGCGGTAGCCGTACCCGGCCGTGATCGTGCCCCGGACCGGCCAGATGGTCGGAGTCGAGGCCAGCACCGAGCGCTTCGCCTCCAGGAGGGCCTTCAGCTCGCGGAAGCTCCGCTCACGCGAGTTGATCTCCTGCCCCAGCGCCTCCAGATCGTGGCCCACCCAGTCCGCGAGGCGACCGGTGCCCTTCTGCACCGCGTCCAGGAGCGCGGCCTGGCTGAGCCTCTCGGATCCGCCCTGCGCCACCCTGGCCCGTTCGTCCTCTCCGGTCTCGAGCCCGGCCACCACGCGAAGCTGGCGATCCAGGTCGCGCAGCCGCGTCAGCTCGCCTTCGAGCTGCCCAACCTTGGCGGCCAGGATGTTCCGGTCGCTCGCCTCCTGGCGAAGCTGCTTCAGCTCCAGCATGTGGACGTTCAGGTTCACGTACTGGTACAGGAAGAAGGCGAAGGCGAGGACGGAGACCGCCGCCACGGAGGACACCGCCGCGACGATGGTCTTGTTGATGTGGAACTTCCGCGTCGGTGAGGTCGCATCGGGTAGGATGAGGACCGTGTAGAACCGCTTGGCCATCACCGCCTCCTTGCGCTCCCGAAGAAGTTCTTCAAATACGCCAAACACTCCCTGGACGCGGAGACAACGCCTCCCCCAAACGAGGTCGAGCGAGGACGCACTGAAACCGGTGAGAAAGCCACGGGGTGCTTGTGAATTATTTGCTGAGAGCCGCCGGACCGTATCACGGGTCCGGAAAGCCTGTCAAGCGGAAACTCCTCCCGCTGGGATGCTTCGACCGGAAACGCAGGCGTGCATTGACAAGACATTGTCCACCGACCGATGGCGACCTACCTCTGCCAAGTGAATGGGGGGAAACAACCGGGCCTGCCGTACCCGACGGCACCGCCGGAGTGACGTCGCCGGCTGGCCGGACTTCCTGCTGGGTGGAACGGCATGCGACTGGCGTGCCCGCGCTGGAAGAGCCCACCCTCCCGGAAAGCAGACAGGATCATGCAGAGGTCCGAAGTGGAAGATTCACTACGTTACGGCATCAGTGAAGGAGTGAGGCCGGATAGGAGACGCCGGGAGCTTTGTCCCATTCGCGCGAAAACTGATCAGCATGCGCCGAACGGGCACAATCCGAGGCGTCGCGGCCGGTCAATACTGTGCCCATTCTGCACAACGGGCAGACGTCACGAAACAGAGAAGACAACGAGACCCGCACCGCGAGACAGATGTTCCTGCTTGACTGTTCGGCAATGTCCTGATTGTCTATCGGGCGAATCCTGGGTGAAGTCCTCTCTCTTGAAGTCGGCAGAGATGTGTCCGTGATGAAGCTGGGTCCGATGTGGGTCATTTCGCCAGGAGAATCCAGAAGGAACGGGTGGACGATCGCCGAGGCGCGAAACGGAGGGGAAGAAAATGGCTAGAGTCACGGTCGGTCTGCTCCATCCGGGAGAGATGGGGAGCGTGGTGGGGGAGATTGTTCGAGCGGGCGGCCCACAGGTGCTCTGGGCGTCCGAGGGACGCAGTAGGGCAAGCCGCGCCCGGGCGGATACGGCGGGCCTGGTAGACTCCCGCACACTCGCCGCCCTCGTAGGTCAGAGCGAGGTGATTCTCTCCGTGTGCCCGCCCCACGCGGCCATGGATGTGGCCCGACAAGTGGCGGCGCACCGATTTGCCGGAGTATATCTCGACGCCAACGCCGTTTCCCCCAAGACGGCACGCGCCATCGCCAGCATTTTGGAGGAGGCAGGGACGCGCTTCGTGGATGGGGGCATCGTGGGGCCGCCCCCAAAGACGTCCGGAACGACTCGGCTCTACCTGTCCGGCAAGGAGGCCGGGCCCATCGCAGCCCTCTTCAAGGCGGGCCCCATGGAGGCGATCATCTTGGACGGCCCCCCCGGAGCGGCCTCTGCCCTCAAAGTTGCGTACGCGGCCTACACGAAGGGAACGGCGGCCCTGCTCATGGCTATCCGCGCTTTGGCCATCAAGGAGGGCGTGGACCAGGCCCTCCTGCAGGAATGGGCGCGCTCCCTTCCCGAGCTCCCGGCCCGGGCCGACGCCGCGATCCGTGGGAACGTGCGAAAGGCGTGGCGCTTCGTGGGTGAAATGGAGGAGAGCACGGCGACGTTTGCCGAGGCCGGGCTTCCTGACGGGTTCTCCCGGGCGGCTGCGACAGTTTACCGCCGCCTCGCGGGCTACAAGGATTCCAAGGAGCCACCCTCCATGGCGGAGATCGCTGACGTCCTCGGCACGCAGTGATCGCGGGCCCCTTCGATGCAGGCTCCCTGGCGTTCAGCTCACCGGTCCAGCCGAGGGGCGGGCGCAGGAGGCGAGGAAGCAACAGATCATCCCCAGACGGCAGGCTGCCTTCCAATTTCGGATTTCGACTTTCAGACCCCGGATGGTCATCAGTAGCTCGGGCGGATCCCGCGCACCAGCCACATGTAGAGATACCAGAGGACGGTCGTCCCGGTGGCGCCCAGGGCCGAGACGAACAGGGCGATGCCTGCTGCCGTGACGAACTTCATGGCCCGGGGAAAGGCCTGCACCATGAGGAGCTTCCCCCCGACCAGCACGAGCGCGAGGGAGGCGAAGATGGCATGGGCTACGGGACGCCAGTCTTCCCAGTCCACGCTGGCCTTGGTCACGCACTGGTAGGCCACCAGCAGGAACAGGACGAGGAGGACATCGCCCTGCCGCCGGTGCCACGCGGCCAGCGTCTCGGCCCGGAGACCAAAGATCCTAGCCTTGCCGTAGAGCTGGAGCATGATGAGGCCCTGCAGGATCACCAGGACCATGGCGACCGACGCCGCCATCACCTTGACGGCGATGAGATCCATCCTTCCCTCCCGTCAGCCCTCGACCCTTTTCTTGACACCGCTGTCACCCAGCTTCGCGGCCAGGGCCCAGGCCGCCTGGAAACGCACCGGCCGCGCTGCATCCGACACCGCCCGCCGGAGCGCTGGTATCCCGACGCCATCCTGCATCTGCCCCAGCGTCCAACTGGCCTGCATGCGGACCTGTGGCTCTTCATGCCGAAGCAGGTCTTCCAGGATGGACTCGCCGCGCAGATCCCCCAATCGCGCCAGCGTCCAGGCGGCGTAGAGGCGGGCGGAGAGATCGTCGCCGGACGTCAGCGTCTCGATCAACCGTGGGGCACCGGCGGCATCCCCCAGGTTCGAGAAGGCCTCCGCCGCGTACAGGGCCACCGATTGGTTGGGATTCCGCAGGGCCTTGCGCAACGCCCCGCGCCCGACGGGGTCCTCCAGGCGGGCCAGGGCTTCGGCGGCGTACACCTGCACGTACGGGTTCGGGTCCCGCAGGAGGGCGCGCAGGTCGGGCGCAGCCTCCTGATTGCCGAGATGGCCCAGGGCCTCGGCCGCCTGCATCCGGATGGAATCCTCGGGATCCCGCAGACGCTGCCGGAGCAGCGCGAAAGCCGACGGGTCTCCCAGCCGGGCCAGCGCGGCGGCGGCACGGACCGCGACCTCACGGCTGGGGTCCCGGATCGCTCGTTCCAACGCCGCTCGTGTCTGGGCATCCTCTCGACCCGTCAGCGCCCTGGCAGCCGCGGCGCGCACCAGGGCCTCCGGATCGTGCAGGCTCTCCCGCACGAGTTGTCCGGCTTCCTCTCCCGGGATGCGTCCCATTCCCTGGACGGCCAGGGCTCGGACCGAGGGGTCCTGGTTCTTCAGGGTTTCTTGAAAGACGGGCATGAGGTCGGGAGAGACGAAGCCGGCCAGCGCTGCCGCGGCACGGGTGCGCAACAGACCATCCCCGCCCTCGAGTGCCTCTCTCAGGAGCGCGATGGCGACCTGGCGAAACAGTGCGGGGGATTCGGGGCCGCCGCGAGACCAGCGGGCCGCATAGGCCGAGAGGGCCTCCTCAGGCCGCCCGGCCCGGAGGTGCACCCGGACGCGGAGATCGTGGACCGGCCATGCGTCCGGCTGCTTCCGCAGGGCCGCGGTGATCAGATCGAGGGCCTGTGTGTACGCTCGCTGCTGCAGCAGGCGATCCACTCGCACATCGAGGGGGACCTCGCGGGCGCAGGCCGCCACCAGGGCCACTCCCGCGACCAGCGCCAGGCCCCAACCCAGCCGCTTACGGAACCAGTTCATCATATTTCTTCGCGGTCCCTTTGGCCCGCTCCACCGGGTACTTCATGGCATTCTGCTGGAGCTTGGCCCGCGCCACTTCCAAAAGATCCAGGCCCGCAGCATCCGCCAGGGAGATCAAGAGAATCAACACGTCCGCCATTTCCTCCCCCAGGCGTCTTCGGTTCTCCGCCTTCCCCAGGAACGCCTCCACCTCGCCGGGGTTCTTCCACTGGAAATGCTCCAGAAGCTCGGCTGCCTCGAGCGTGATGGAAACCGCCAGATCTTTGGGGTTGTGGAACTGCTTCCAGTCCCGTTCATCACGAAACGCCAGGACCGCCCTCACCAGATCATCCATGCCAATGTCTCCGCCAAGCCTTACCCGTCATAGCCGCGCAAGACGTGAAACGTAAAACGTGATCGACTCGGAACCAGAAACGACCTCCCCTTACGTTTCACGCCTCACGTTTCACGTTCCACACCACCCACGAACCGGGCAGCCCCTTGATGCGTTGTTCCTGTCGGATCCGCCCATCCGTATCCAGCGACCGGAGGACCGACTCCACCTCCGCTACCCCGACACCCAAGAGGCCCGCCAAGAACCGCGCCTGAGATGCGGCCGCGCTCCGGAGGTAGCTCGCCACGAGCCGTCTCACGGCATCCTCCCGCGGAAGATCGAGGGATGCCGCAACCGGCGCCGGCAGCCAGTTGTCCAGAAGATCCCAGCGGTAGTAGAAATCCGGATCGTAGATTTCCTCCACCTTGACGATCCACAAGCCCCGCTGCAATTCGGCCATGGCCCGGTCGAAGTCTGCCGTCCGGTCGGGGTCGCGCATGGCCACGGCCTTGCGGAGCTCCGGCGTGATCAAGGGACCCACGTCGTGCAGGGCCTCCAGGATGGCCACGGCCGCGCGGGTCATCCGCCCATGGCGGTAGTCCACGATGTAATCGCCGCTGCCCTTCCCGTCGCGGATCAACGCGCAGAAGGCCGGCAGCAGCTCGAGCGACACCAGCGTCGGCTTCCCCTTGACCAGCTTCCCATAATAAGTCAGGCCCTTGGCCGGGAGGCGATCTTTGAGGTCCCAGGTCAGGCCGATCTCGGGATCGGAATGGGTGTGCTTCGGCCGGCGAGGGTGGCGTCGCCCACAGACAGCCACGTAGAGGCTGGCCACAGGGAGGCCGAAGTCGCTCAGGGTGAAGCAGAAGCCCACATCGTTGACGAACTGGAGCGCGGTCTTCTCTCCGCGGACCTTGAGCTGCGGCAGGCGGCGGAAGGCCCGGTCGCGCCAGGCCTCGACTTCTCGGCGGCTCGCAAACGGACGGCTGAGACGCACCTTCAGCATGGCGAGCCCTTCCCCCAGGGCATCGCCCGGCCCCGGGGTTCTCGGGGTTGGCGTAGCCTCATACTATCCAATAAGATGGGGAAAGGACAAGCAGAGAAAAGAGAAAAGAGGTCACGCCGACGACTTCAGGGGGTCCGCAGCGACTGTGCCCGGAGCCGCTCTTGGGCGGCCTCGCGGCTCATGCCGGCGCGGTCGTAGAGGGCGGCAAGCTCGTCGGCCATCTGGGCTCCCAGAGTCCGCGACGCTGCGGCGGCCAAAGTCACCCCATCCCGGAGGGCCACGATGGCAAGATCCAGGCGGCCCTGGCCCTCATACAGGCGGGCCAAGGCCCGGTAGTAGGCCGAATTGCCGGGCTCCAGCTGCATGGCTCGCAGGAAGCGCTCCACGGCCGCCTCTGTCTGGCCCGCCTTGGCATACGCCAATCCCAGCCCGGCCTGCGCTGCCGCCGAGGACGGCGACAAGGCCACCGCCTTTTGATATTCCTGGATGCTTGCGTCAACCTCGGCATTCAGGAGGAGGGCCTCCCCCAGCGCCATGAAGCCTTCGTGACCGGGCTGAAGCGCCTGGAGCTTCCGCGCTGCCGCCACAGCCGTAGGACCATCCTGTGCCTGGATGGCCACCCGGAGGAGCGCCCTGACGAGGGCCGGATCGTCGAAATCCTGGAAGGCCATCGCCTGCCGGAAGGCGCCCACCGCCGCCTTGGCCCTCCCGGCGGCGTCATAGCTCTGCGCCAGCCTCAACCAGGCATCCCGGGAATCCATCCGGAGGGTCGCCGCTCGCTCGAGTTCATTGCAGGACTGCGGGTACTCCCCCCGCTCGAACAGCCACACGCCGAGGCGCAGGTGGGCGTCGAAGTCATCCGGGCGCAGCCGGACCACCCGGCCCATCGTCGCAATGGCTGCATCCAGTTGCTGCCGCCTCCGGTACACGATGGCCAGGTTGTATTGCGCGTCCACCAGGTCCGGATTCAACTCCGTGGCCCGCCTGAGGAGGGCTTCGGCCCCCTCCAGGTCTCCGGCCCGGCCGAGCGCCGTCCCACGCTGGAGGAGTTCCTGCGCCTCGGGCTCCTGGCGGATCCTCGCCTCCAGTTCCTGTTCTGCCTGACTCGTCAACACCTGGATCACTGCGAATCCGTTTTCCGTGGGGAAGATCGGACTGATACCCCCTGGGGCGGCCTTCGCCAGTGCCGCCCGGGCCGCCGGCGTCAGGCCGGCCGGATTCACCCGGCCGAGATAGCCACCCCGATCCTTCTCCGGACCGATGGAACGCTCGCGGACGAGCCGCTCGAAGGGCACGCCCGCATTGAGGTCTGCCACGGCGGCCCGCGCCTCGGCCTCGGTCGTGACCACCAGGATCCGGATCGCCGAAATCTGCGGCGGTGCGGTCCCGGCCCAGCTCACCGCCAGGGGCGCAGCGATGATCAGAGCAGTGAGGATGAAAAGCCAGCGTTCGCCGGCTCGCCTGCGATTGGTCCTGTGTAGTCCCATTCCCCAAAGGCTCCCGACGCGAAGCGCGTGCGCCTCAACGGGTCACGACGGTGCGGCCGCTGTCCGCAGGAACGAGGGAGGGTGCGAATCCGACGAGCGCGACTGCCGCCGCCAGGTACAAGCCACCGGTCAGCGAGCCGGTCAGATCCTTGATCAATCCGGTCAGCGGTGGACCGACCACCGCCGACATCACGCTGGTGAAGGAGAACAGAGCCACTGCCGCTCCCACCGCCTCGGGGCGAGTCCGGGACATGTAATCCCCGAGCCAAGCGATCCCGAGCGGATCCCAGGCGAGCTTTCCCACCAGACCATACGCCATGAGGGCCAGCAGCATCCCTGACCGGGAATGCACCTGAGCCACGGCAACCAGAGTGAGTGCCATGAGGGGGAACATCCCCAGGATGATCCGCTTGCGGCCGATCCGATCCGACAGACGGCCCAAGATCACACCTGAGGGCATGGCGGTGACGGCGATGACCAGGGTGTACAGGCCCGACATGGTCAGGCTCACCCCCCGCTCGGTTTGGAAAAAGACCGGCGCCCACGCGAGGAGGACCCACCACCCGTAGAGCACGCAGAAGCCGGCCAGGTTCATGCACAGAAGCACCCGATCGCTGGCCATCTTCCACAGGGAGATCGATCGCCGGACAGGAATCTGCACCTCGCGCACCACTCCACGGTACAGCAGCGCCACGAGAAAGGTGGGCACTGCCAGCATCAGAAAGGGAACCCGCCAACTGCCCGTCGCCTGATAGAACGGCCCGGCGAGGGCCAGGCCGGCCACCAGCCCCAAGGACATGCCACCGTTGATCACCCCTGAGGCGATCCCCCGGAGGTGGTTCGGGACCGAGTGGATGGTGATGCTGTAGGCCGTGGTGTAGTACGCCCCCGCGCCCGCGCCGTGCAGCGCTGCCACGCACAGCAGAGCAACATAGTTCACCGCGGCGAGACCGAACCCGGCCACACCCACGGCCGAAAGCACCGAGAAGAAAACGAGCATCCGCTTCAGGCCGAACCGCTCGGCCAGGAGGCCGGACGCGAGTTGCGCCGAGACGTAGAGGGTGAAGTATGCCGCGGTGATCAGGCCGGTCTGGACGCCGCTGAGGTGGAATTCCCGCGCGACCACCGTGAGGAGGGGGTACAGGACCGTCCGGTCCGCATAGATCACGGCCCAGCCGGCGCAGAAGAGGGCGATCAGGCGCGCGAAGTAATCCCGATCGGCTCGGCCAGCGACGGCGAGACTGGTCGCCCCACCCGTGGAGCCTGCCATCCATCCACCTTACCCAGGATCCGACATCCTCTGAGGGGATCCCTCGCCCAGCAGCCGGAGCCGCAAGGCCGTGAGACCCTGCCACAGATCACCGCTGGAAATCAAGCCCGACTTGCCCGCCCGCACAAGAGAAAGGGGCGGACCTCGATGCCGAGACCCGCCCCTCGGTGTGACCTGCGATTCCAACCGGCTACTCGGCCCGCAGCACCGCCCCCTGGCTTCCCGAGGCGACCATCTTGGAATAGCGATGCAGCCATCCCGTCTGGACCCGGGGTTCCGGCGCCTTCCAGGTTGCGCGTCGCGCCTTCAGCTCGGCCTCCGAGAGGTCCACTTCCAGGAGGCGCTTGTCGATGTCGATCCGGATCCGGTCGCCCGGCCGGAGCAGGCCGATGGGGCCGCCCGCGGCGGCCTCTGGTGAGACGTGGCCGATGCACGCGCCCCGGGTCCCTCCCGAGAACCGACCGTCCGTGATCAACGACACGGAGTTCCCGAGGCCCCGCCCCACGATGGCCGAGGTCGGCGAGAGCATCTCCTGCATGCCCGGACCCCCGCGCGGACCTTCGTAGCGGATCACCACCACGTCGCCGGCCTTCACTTGGCCGTTCAGGATCCCGGCCAGGGCCTCGTCCTGCGACTCGAAGATCACGGCCGGCCCCTCGTGCCGCATCATCTCGGGCTCCACGCCGCCTGCCTTGACCACCCCGCCCTCGGGCGCCAGGTTCCCGAAGAGGACGGCGAGCCCGCCGGTCGTGCGATAGGGACTCTCCAGAGGGCGGATCACATCGGCATCCTTGACCACGGCCTGCCGGATGTTCTCGCCCAATGTCTTGCCCGTCACCGTGGGCCGATCCAGCTTCAATAGGTCCCCCCGCTCCGCCAGTCGCTTGAGAATCGCACTGATGCCCCCAGCCCTGTCCACGTCCTCCACGTGATGATGGCCCGCCGGGCTCACCTTGCAGACGTACGGCACGCGGTCAGAGAGCTGGTTGATCCGATCCAGGGAATACGCCACCCCGGCCTCATGCGCGATGGCCAGCGTGTGCAGGACCGTATTGGTCGAGCCGCCCATCGCCATGTCGAGGCAGAAGGCGTTGTCGATGCTCTCGCGATTCACGATGTCCCGCGGCTTCCGGTCCATCTCCACCAGCTTCATGATCTGGCGTGCGGCGGCCCGGTACAGATCTTTGCGCTTCTCGTCCACCGCGAGGATTGTGCCGTTGCCCGGCAGCGCCATGCCCAGCGCCTCCGCCAGGCAGTTCATGGAGTTGGCCGTGAACATCCCGGAGCACGAGCCGCAGGTGGGACACCCCTTGCGCTCCAGTTCCAGCAGGGCGGCGTCGTCGATCTTGCCGGCCGAGAACTCGCCCACGCCTTCAAACACAGAGATCAGGTCCACCACTCTGCCATTGGCCATCTTCCCTGCGGCCATGGGCCCACCGCTGACGTAGATGGCGGGAATATTCACCCGCATGGCGGCCATCAGCATCCCGGGCACGATCTTGTCACAGTTGGCGATCATGACCAGCCCATCCAGACAATGGGCCAGGGCCACCGTTTCAACGGCGTCGGCGATCAACTCGCGGCTTGGCAAGGAATAGCGCATCCCGGCGTGCCCCATGGCGATCCCGTCGTCCACGCCGATGGTGTTGAACTCGAAGGGAACGCCGCCAGCCTCTCGGATGGCCTCCCGGACGATCCGGCCGACCTCTTGCAGGTGGACGTGGCCCGGGATGATGCCCACGTAGGAGTTGGCCACTCCAATGAACGGCTTGTTGAAGTCCGCCTCGGAGAGCCCTACCGCCCGGAGCAGGCTCCGGTGGGGCGCCTTCTCATATCCCTTCTTGACCGTATCGCTACGCATCGCCCTCCCCCTGTCGCTCTCGGCCTTCGCCCCTCGGCCACCCACGCTGGCGCACCCACGCGCCACACCCACTCCCTGCCTAGGTACCCGGTACCCGGCGCTCGGCCCTGAGCTCTCGGCTCTTCGAGTGGCGCACCTTACCACGTTTGATCACCCAGGGCAAGATTCGCACTCCTGCGTCGACTGGTCAATTGGCCCACTGGTCGAATGGTCCAAACCGGCTGACTGATTGACCAATTGACTTCACGACCAGTCGCCCTCTTGGCTCTCGGCTCTCCGTGCATTCACGCCCCTTGCAGGTGGTGGATCTTCCGGGGATCCAGGCCAAGGAAGACCCGCCCCTCTAGGATCCCTCTCTCCCGGGGATCGGGAACGTCCACGACGAACTCGTATGGGGCAGCCTCCGGTTGGAGCGTGACATCAACCCAGTAGCGAACCCATTGCCCGACGAAGGTGTGCGTCCGGACCACACCTTCCAGGACGTTCGACCCCGGATCGGCTGGCGGCATGCTCGTGATCTGGATCGCTTCCGGCCGGATGTTCAGGACCGTCTCCTCCCCAGACCGGAGGCCTTGCCCCGGCGACTCCACCCGGATCACCCTGCCCCCGAACTCCAACGTGAACCGCTGTGCCTCGGCCTCACGGATCCGTCCCCGGAGGAAATTAGCCGTCCCGACGAAATCGGCCACGAAGACGCTCTGGGGGGTGTAGTAGATCTCCCAGGGGGTTCCGTACTGGACTACTTCCCCCTGGTGCATCACGGCGATCCGGTCGGAGATGGCCAGCGCCTCCTCCTGGTCGTGGGTGACGTAAACCGTGGTAATGCCAACCCGCCGTTGGATCTGGCGCAGCTCGGCCCGGACCGTCACCCGCAGCTTGGCGTCCAGGTTGGAGAGGGGTTCGTCCAGCAGCAGGATCTCCGGCTCCATGACCAGCGCCCGCGCCAGGGCCACGCGCTGCTGCTGGCCGCCGCTGATCATCCCCGGCATCCGGTCCCCCAGGCCGGCCAGTCCCATGTCGTCCAGGACCCGCTCCACTCTCTTACGCAGCGCTTCTCCCCGCACGCCGCCGATCTTCAGCCCATAGGCCACGTTCTCGAACACCGTCATGTGCGGGAACAGGGCGTAGTCTTGGAACACCATGGCGGCATGCCGGTGATGCGATGGGACGTCGTTCATCCGGCGCTCGCCGAAAAAGATGTCGCCTTGATCGGTCTCGTAGAAGCCGGCCAGCGTCCGGAGGATCGTCGTCTTGCCGCAGCCGCTGGGGCCGAGCAGCGTCGTGAAGCTGCCCCGGGTGATCTCCAGCGAGACGTCCCGCACTGCCGTGACCGCTCCGAACCGCTTGGTCAGGTGCCGGATGGCGATGTGCACCGGTACCATGCTCATATCCGGAAGAGCTCCACGTTCCGGCCGAACAGCAGCCGGGAGAGCGCCAGGACGATGCACGTCAGGGCCAAGAGTGCCGTGGTCAGCGCCGCGGCTGCGCCCCGATAGCCATCATTGGCCAGGTTCAGGATGGTGAAGGTGGCCACCGCGTTCCGGTTCGTCACCAGGAAAACGATCACGGAAAGCGTGGTGACGGCCCGGATGAAGGACACCACGAACGCCGAGACCAGCGAGGACTTCAGGAGGGGCAGCTCGACGTCCCAGAAGGTCCTCAGGGATCCCGCGCCCAGGTTGGAGGCCGCCTCGCCGAGGGAGGGGGCAATCTGCTTGAGCCGCCCGATCCCCGTCTGGTACCCCATGGGGATGTTCCAGAACATCAGGCTGAGGATGATGATCGCCGCCGTCCCGTACAGATCCAGCGGCGGAGCGTTGAAGGCCAGGGAGTAGCCGATGCCGAAGACGACGCCGGGGATGGCCGCCGGCAGGATGGCCACGAAATCCAGGAGGCCCCGGCCGGGAAACGTTTTTCGCGACACCAGGTAGGACGCCAGGATGGCCAGGAGCGAGCTGACGGTCGCGGCGACCGCGGCGAAGACCAGGCTGTTGATCAGGGCGCGGCCATTGGCCAGGACATCCTGCCAGTGCCTGAGGGTCGGTGTGTAGTCGAAGCCCCAGCCCCGGCAGAATGCGCCCGCCAGAAGGCCGAGGAAGATACACAGGATCAGGAGCGAGACCAGCGTGCAGAAGGCGAAGAGGGGCCAGCGAACGTACCAGGGGGTCGGG
>JBIOJT010000086.1:0-14174 GCA_044451055.1 Methylomirabilales bacterium (SeqCode) | reverse complement strand
GTGCGGGGTTGCTTCCGACCATGGGCGCGATCGCGGCGGGGAAGGACGTGGCGTTGGCCAACAAGGAATCCCTCGTGATGGCCGGCCACCTGGTGACGGTCGAGGCCGAGAGGCGTGGGGTTCGGATCCTGCCGGTGGACAGTGAGCACTCGGCCATCTTCCAGTGCCTGGGGGGACGCGATGCGAGCCAGCTGCGGCGCATCCTCTTGACGGCCTCCGGTGGGCCGTTCCGGACGCGGCCGCGCGCCACCTTTGCGAGCATCACGCCGGAGGAGGCCCTCAAGCATCCCAACTGGGCCATGGGGAAGAAGATCACCATCGACTCGGCGACGCTGATGAACAAGGGCCTGGAGGTCATCGAGGCCCACTGGCTCTTCGGCCTGCCGGTGGGACAGGTGGACGTGGTCATCCATCCCCAGAGCATCATCCACTCGCTGGTCGAGTTCGTGGATGGCTCGATGTTGGCTCAGCTCGGGGTCCCGGACATGCGCGTTCCGATTCAGTACGCTCTGACCTATCCCGAGCGCCGGCCGAACCCGGCCCCGCGGCTCGAGCTGGAAGGGTTGGCCGGCCTGACCTTCGAGGCCGTAGACCGGGAGAAGTTCCCCTGCCTGGATCTGGCGTACGAGGCGGCGCAAGCCGGTGGCTCGTTGCCCACGGTCCTGAATGCCGCCAACGAAGTCGCCGTGCAGCGATTCCTGAACCGTCGCATCGGATTTGACGAGATCCCGACGCTGATCCGGAAGGCCTTGGACGCCCATCCGAGGCAGACCGTCTCGACCGTGGAAGAGGTGCTGGAGGTGGACCGCGAGGTCCGCCGCCGGCTGGAGGAACACTAGCAGAGCCTAGAGCCGAGACTGGATTCCACGTCTAGGCTCACGGCTCTCGACTCTTGATGTGATTGGAGTAGGCATGACGATTCTGGCAGCGATTGTGGTGTTGGGCATTCTGATCTTCGTCCACGAGCTCGGCCACTTCCTGGTGGCCAAGCACTCGGGGGTGGGGGTCTTGAAGTTTTCCCTCGGGTTTGGTCCCAAGCTGGTCGGGGTGAAGCGCGGAGAGACGGAGTACCTGCTCTCGGCCCTGCCGCTCGGCGGTTACGTCAAGATGATTGGCGAGGACCCGGCGGACCAATCGGCCGAGGCCGCCGATCCCGCGCGATCCTTTTCGCAGAAAAGTGTGGCAACGCGCGCCCGGATCATCCTGGCAGGGCCGCTGGCCAACTTGCTCCTTCCGGTGGTGATCTTCTGGGGGGTCTTCGCCATCGTCGGGCAGCCCTATTTCCTGCCGGTCATGGGGACGCCCGATCCGGGGTCTCCAGCGGCCCAGGCGGGCCTCTTGCCCGGGGATCGGGTGCAGGCGCTGAACGGGGTGCGAATCGAGCGGTGGACCGACTTGGACGCGGCGATCCAGGCTTCGGCCGGGAAAGCGCTGGATTTCACGGTGGCGCGGGACGGCCGGACCTTCGACGTCCGCCTGGCCCCGCGAGCGCTTATGACGCAGGACATCTTCGGGCAGGAGACGCAGACGTGGGACCTGGGGCTCCACCCTCTGCTGTCCACGCGGATCGGGCAGGTCCTGCCGGGGCATGTGGCCGAGCGGGCCGGAGTCAAGAACGGCGACCGCATCATTGCCCTGAACGGGACCCCGGTCGTTGAGTGGGAACAGCTGGCCAAGACCATTCACGAGAGTCCCGGCAAGTCCGTCCGCCTCACGGTGGATCGGGCCGGGCAGCGCTTCGAGGTCGAGGTGACGCCGCGGCCGACGAAACAGCAAACGGGGGCCAGCGAGGAGGAGATCGGCCTCATCGGCATCGGGCCGGCGTCCGAATCGCACTACCAGCGTCTGGACCCGGTGAGTGCGCTCGTCGACGGGGTGAAGGAAACTGCCAGGCTGTCGGTTGTCATCGTTGAAGGCTTCGTGAAGCTCATCCAGGGCAGAATCTCGCCGAAAACCATCGGCGGGCCGATCCTCATCACGCAGATGGCGGGAGAAGTGGTCCAGCGAGGGGTGGTACAGCTGTTGTCCTTCACCGCTCTCCTGTCCATAAATCTGGCGATTCTCAATCTCTTGCCCATACCGATCCTGGATGGCGGCCACCTCCTATTCTCCCTGATCGAGTGGCTGCGCGGCAAGCCCATCAGCCTCCGGAAGCGGGAGATTGCCCAGCAGTTGGGCATGGTCCTGCTGGTGGGGCTGATGATCTTCGCCTTCTACAACGACATCTTCCGTCTCTTGGGGCGACAATGAAGCAGGTGACGATGTTCGAAGCCGGCGGACGCGAGGCCATTGACTTCAGCCCGTTCACCGAGACGGTCCCACTCCGGATCGCCTCGAGCCGCGCGTACGCGCGGCGGGTCACCCGCCGGATCCGGGTGGGCAAGGTGCCCATCGGCGGCAACGCGCCGGTCCCCGTGCAGTCTATGACGAAGACCGACACCCGAAACGTCCAGGCAACGGTAGACCAAATCTGGGCGCTGGAAGCCGCCGGTTGCGAGATCGTCCGGGTGGCCGTCCCCGACACCGATGCGGCGACTGCGGTGCGGCAGATCCGGTCGCAGATCCGCATCCCACTGATCGTGGACATCCACTTCGACTACCGGCTGGCCCTGCAATGCCTGGAGGGGGGCGTGGACTGCCTCCGCATCAACCCGGGGAACATCGGGCCCACCTGGCGCGTGCGCGAGGTGACCAAGGCGGCGGCGGAGCGGAAGGTGCCCATCCGCATCGGCGTGAACGCAGGGTCGCTGGAGAAGCACCTTCTGCAGCGCTTCGGTGAACCGACGCCCGAGGCGCTGGTGGAGAGCGCCCTGTTCCACATCCGGATCCTGGAGGAACTGAACTACCCCGAGATGAAGGTCTCGCTCAAGTCCTCCGACCCGAAGATGATGATCGAGGCCTACCGCCTGCTGGCCGACCAGGTGCCGTACCCATTCCACCTGGGCGTGACCGAAGCCGGCACCGCCTTCGCAGGAGCCATCAAGTCGGCAGTGGGGATCGGAACGCTCCTGGCCGAGGGGATCGGGGACACCATCCGGGTCAGCCTCACCGAGGATCCCACGGAGGAGATCCGCGCGGGCTTCGAGATCCTGAAGGCCCTGGGCCTCCGCAAACGGGGGCTTAACGTCATCGCCTGTCCCTCCTGCGGCCGGGTGGAAATCGACCTGGTGGGGGTTACGAAAGAGGTCGAGAAGCGGCTGGCCGCCCTCAACATCAACCGCTCGCTGAACGTGGCGGTGATGGGCTGCGCGGTGAATGGCCCGGGCGAGGCCCGGGGGGCGGACATCGGCATCGCCGGGGGTAACGGCGTGGGACTCCTGATCAAGGATGGGAAGATCGTCCGCAAGGTGAAGGAGTCGGAGCTGGCCGACGTCCTGGTGGAAGAAGTGAAGGCGCTGGCGGCCAAGGAGCCGAAGGAGGCCTGATCGGCTTGCACAGGACGGCAACCATCTTCCAGGAGGGGGACGCCCGGAGCGTCCTCCTCCTTCGTGTTTGAACAGGGGGGGAGGGACGCCGGAAGGTCTCGGGTTGCCGGAGAGGGGCCGGCGTCCTGTTCCAGATCGCCATTGTCTTGGGCTCGGTGGCCATCCTGTCGGAGTCTCGGGTGGTCCTGGTGGCCTGCCTCATCTTCGGCGCACTGGCCGTTCTTCTGGGGGTCAATGGGTTCCTGCTCCTGGTGAAGTTGCCGGTCTGACCTCTCGCGCGAGGAGTCCCCGATGCGCTGGTCCAAGTCACTCGTCCCGACCCTGAAGGAAGATCCGACCGAGGCCGAGGCCATCAGCCACAAGCTGATGGTCCGAGCCGGCTTGGTGCGCCAGCTTGCGGCCGGGATTTACGTCTACCTGCCGCTGGGGCAGCGGGTGATGGACAAGATCAACGCCATCATCCGGGAAGAGATCAACGCCATCGGCGGCCAGGAGATCACCATGCCGGTGCTCCACCCGGCGGAACTGTGGCAGCAGTCGGGCCGCTGGGACGCCATCGGCGACGAGATGTTCCGACTGAAGGATCGGTACCAGCGGGACCTGTGCCTGGGCATGACTCACGAGGAGGTCATCGCCTGGATTGCGGCGCACGAGATGCACTCCTACCGCGACCTCCCGCAGCTCTGGTACCAGATCCAGACCAAAGAGCGGGACGAGGCCCGGCCAAGGAGCGGCGTCCTCCGGACCCGAGAGTTCGTGATGAAGGACTCCTACAGCCTGGACCGGGACATGGCCGGACTGGGCGTGCAGTACGAGGCCCACCAGCAGGCGTACTGCAAGATCTTCGACCGCTGCGGGTTGCGGTACGTCGTGGTCGAGAGCGATCCCGGGATGATGGGGGGCGCCGGCTCCCACGAGTTCATGGCGCAGAGTCCGGCGGGGGAGGATCAGGTGGCCCTGTGCGGATCGTGCGGCTACGCGGCCAACCTGGAGCTGGCGGCGTCCCGCCCGCCCGCGCCGACCTTCGCCGCCTGGACACTGGAGGAGGTGCCCACGCCCAATGCCCGCACCATCGCCGAGGTCTCCGCACTCCTCCAGATCGAGCCGGCCCTCACCATCAAGTCGCTGGTGGTGGTCGGGAAAGACGGCCCGGTCCTGGCCCTGGTGCGGGGGGATCACCAACTGCGCGAGAGGAAACTGGAGCGGGTGCTCGGGCCCTTCCGGCCGGCCCACCGGGACGAGGTCCGTGACGCGGTCGGCGTGGAGCCGGGCTTCGTGGGGCCGGTGGGCCTGCCGATCCGCATCATCGCGGATGAGTGCCTGCGGACCGGCTGCTACGTGGTCGGGGCCAACAAGCCGGACGTTCATCTGCGCGGGGTGGTCCCCGGCCGGGATTTCCCGGCGGAGTTTGCCGAGCTGCACGAGGCCAACGCGGGCGATGGCTGTGGGCGCTGCGGCGCGCCACTTGCCATCGAGCGGGTCATCGAGGTGGGGAACATCTTCAAGCTCGGCACCAAGTATTCGGTTCCCCTGCGGGCCGTCTATCTGGACGAGCAAGGCCAGGAGCGGCCCATCGTCATGGGAAGCTACGGCATCGGCCCCGCCCGCATCGCGGCCGCGGCCGTCGAGCAGAACCACGACAAGAACGGCATCATCTGGCCCGAAACGATCGCGCCCCTGCAGATCCACCTCTTGGTGGTGAACATCAAAGAGCCGAAAATGGCAACTGTGGCCGAGCGGCTTTACGCGGAAATGAACGGGGCCGGGTTGGAGGTGCTCTACGACGACCGGGACGAGCGGCCCGGGGTGAAGTTCAAGGACGCCGATCTCCTGGGACTGCCCCTGCGCGTCACGGTGGGAAGTCGAGCGGTGAAGGAAGGCGTGGTGGAGATCCGCCGGCGACGGACGGGGGAGGAGATCACGGAGCCGCCCAGCCAGGTCTTGGCGGCCATCCGGAGGCTCCTGGGTCCGCCCGCGTGATGGGGATCGGATTCCGAAGCGGAGAGTTCCAGCCGGCCCTCTGGCGCTGGGGGCCGCTCATCCTCTGGATGGCGGTGATCAGCGGCCTTTCGACCGACGCCTTCTCGGCGGCAGAGACTGGTCGGCTGCTGATGCCACTCCTGCGTCTGCTTTTCCCCGGTGCGTCGCCCGCAACCCTCGACCTGCTTCATGTCGTAGTCCGGAAGGGGGCGCACGTGACCGAGTTCGCGATCCTGGCGCTCCTCTGGTACCGCGCTCTGGACTGGCCGAGGTCGGGGTGGCAGAGTAAGGCGGCCCTGACCGCCTTTGTCCTGGCTGCCGGATTCGGCGCGCTGGATGAGGCGCATCAAGTGTTCGTGCCGAGCCGGACCGCCTCGATCGTGGACGTGGGCTGGGACAGCCTGGGGGCAGTCCTGGGCGTTATCGCTCGGCACCTGATTCGGGTGTAGGGCCAGGGGCTGCTGAGCCCGGCTGCAAAAAATGCGCGCCCCCGGGAACCATCTCCTCGGGGGCGCGTGGGGAATGTTCGCGGCTACAGGCAGCGCTCAGTCGTCCTTCTTGCTGGAGGTGACGCCGGACTTGGCGGGTGCGGCGTCGGCCTTCTTGTCGCCGTTGCTACAACCGTCTTTCTCCGTCTTGAGGGCCTTCTTACGCTCGGGATTGGCATAGTCTGTGACGTACCAGCCGGTTCCCTTGAAGACCAGTGCCGGGGCGGAGAGCACCTTGTGCACGGAACCGCCGCACTTCTCGCACTTCTTCACGGGGCGGTCGCTGAATTTCTGCATGATTTCAAATCGATGCTGGCAGTGTTCACACTCGTACTCATAGATCGGCACGCGCATCATCCTCCTTACTTCTGCTTCGTACTTCCGGAAACAACTGTATTGAACCTTATGGGACGAGGCCGGGATTGTCAAGGCATTTGACTTTCTGGTCTCATAAAGGTAATCTATAAAACTCTGTTTTTCCAAGGACTTGGGAGGTTCACACGGCTAGCGAAGAACGAGCGGGTGCGCGCGCCAGCATGACCGGGTTCGGCCGCGGCGAGGCCATCGGGCGCAGCCGCACCTTCACGGTCGAGGTGCAGTCGGTCAATCACCGATTCCTGGAGGTTCGCTGCCGCGTGCCGAAGCGTCTGACGGGCCTGGAGCCTCGTATCCAGCAGGCCATCCAGGAGCGGTTCTCCCGAGGCCACTTCGACGTGCTGGTGCTGGACAAGGATCTGGATGGTCGGGGGCGAAGCCTGAAGGTGGACGTGCCGCTGGCCATGCAATATGTGGATGCGCTGCGCAGCCTCCAGCAGGCGCTCGGCCTCCCGGGCGAGGTGACCTTGGAGATGCTGACCGCGCAGCGCGACCTCATCGCGGTGGAGGAGTCGCCCGAATCCCTGGACGAGAGCTGGGGAGAGCTCTCGCTTGCTCTCGCCAAAGCCCTGGACGCATTGGCGGAGATGCGTCGTCGCGAGGGCGAGGCCCTGGTGGCAAACCTCAGGGCGCACCTGGCCGAGGTCGAGGCGACGCTGGCGGGCATCGTGGAGCGTGCCCCCGCGTTGATACAGGCCCAGCGGGACCGACTGCGGGAACGGGTGGCTGAGCTGCTGGATGGGCGCCTGCCCGATCCCGCGCGGCTGGAACAGGAGGTGGCCCTGCTGGCCGAGCGCAGCGACGTGGCCGAGGAGTGTGACCGCCTGCGCAGCCACCTGGCTCAGTTCCGGGCCGCCCTGGAACAACCGGGAGCGCAGGGGCGCCGGCTGGACTTCTTGCTCCAGGAGATGCAGCGCGAGGCGAATACCATCGGATCCAAGTCGGCCGATGCCGCCTTGGCCCACGAGGTGGTGCGGCTTAAGACATCCATCGAGCGGCTGCGGGAGCAGGTTCAGAATCTCGAGTAGGCCCGTCCCGCGGGGCTTGGCCATCCCGGGCCCCGGAGAGAAGCACATGGCCGCAGTGACCACCGAGGTCCTGAATATTGGCTTCGGCAACGTGGTGCTCAGGCCGCGCATCGTGGCGATCCTGAGCGCGCGATCGTCCAAGGACTCCAAGGCGGTCTTCTCCGAGCCGATGAAGCGCCTCCGAGACGACGCCAGGGAGGCGGGACGGCTGGTGGATGCCACGTGCGGCCGCCGGACCCAGACGCTGATCGTGACCGACAGCGGCCACGTGATCCTGTCGGCCATCCAGTCCAGTACCCTGGCCCAGCGGCTGGGCGGGACGGACGAGGTTCGGGAGCGGGCCTGAGGCGGACGTGCCATCCACGGGGCGAGGGACCGGCGAGGCGGAACGGGTGAGACCCGCCCGAATGCTCGTCGTGGTTTCGGCCCCGTCCGGGGCGGGAAAGACATCGCTTTGCGAGTGGGTGGTGGCCGCAGTGCCCAACCTGGTCCACTCGGTCTCCTTCACCACCCGGCCGCCCCGGCCCGACGAAAAGGACGGACGCGACTACTCCTTTGTGGACGAGGCGACGTTCCGGGCCATGGTGGACCGGGGCGACTTCGCGGAGTGGGCCGTGGTCCACGGCCACCTGTACGGGACGTCGCAGGCGCTGCTCCAGCGGCACTTCGCCGCAGGGCAGGATGTGATCCTGGACATTGACACTCAGGGCGCAGCCATCCTGCGGCGGGAGCATCCGGATGCGGTCTCCGTCTTCATCGTCCCGCCGTCGTGGGCCATGCTGGAGGAGCGCCTCCGTCATCGGCGGAGCGACGCCGAGGCGGACATCCAGAGGCGCCTACAGCGGGCGCGGGAAGAGGCCAAGCATTACGCCGAATACCAGTACATTGTCGTGAACGACGTGTTCGCCCGGGCGGCCGAGGAGCTAAAGGCTATCATTCTCGCCGAGCGCCGCCGGAGCGTCCGGGTGGATCTCGGATTTCTGCAGGCCTGATCCCGCTCAAGAGGGGGACCGGGCAGAGAGGAGCAGTGAGGATGTCGCAAGTGCCGTTCGAAGATCTCCTGGAGCACGTGGACAGCAAGTACCGGCTGGTCATCGTCGCCGCCAAGCGGGCCAAACAGTTGAACCGCGGCGCGGCCTGCCTGATCCAGCCGCGGAGCGTGAAGCCCACCTATCAAGCCCTGGAGGAGATTGCCAGCGGCAAGCTGGGCTACGAGGTGGAATCGCTCACCGGTGAGATGGCCCGCGAGCTGGTCGAGGCCGAGGCCAAGCCCACGTGGTTCCGGAGCCTGAGCGCCGAGGAGGTCGTCCCCGAGGAAGCGGTGGCCGAGGCGGAGGAGCCGGTCGAGGAGGAGGCGGCAGTGGAAGCGCCCGTGGCGGGCGTCCCCGCTGACGACCTGCAGATCAACGAGTTCGAGGAGGAGAGTCTGGACGAGCTGGGCGACATGGAGGTGATCGAGCACGAGGCGGGGGAGGAGTAATCCTCCATCCCGCACCCGTCTCTGGCCGGCGCGCGGCGAATGCGGCACTGGGCCGTGCAGCCCTTCCCGCCGAGGCAGTACCCCACGACCGAGGCCGGGGCCGTGGACAGCAACGCAGTCCGGGCAGCCAGGACGAACACACCAACGTGCAACTCTCGCTTCTGGGAGGGGGCTGAAAGGCTCCCTCCCAGCCAGTTAGGGATAGGTTGTGGTCCCCATCCTGTCCATCGTGGGCCGATCCAATAGCGGGAAGACCACGCTGCTCGAAAAGCTCATCCGGGAGCTGACGCGGCGCGGGCGGCGGATCGGGACGATCAAGCATCACTTCCACGGGCCCGTCGAGGTGGACGTTCCCGGCAAGGACTCCTGGCGGCACAGGCGGGCGGGGGCGCGCACCGTGGCCCTCTGCTCGCCGGACACGCTCTTCGTCCTCGCGGACATCGCGGGGGAGTGGTCGCTGGAGGCCATCGCCCACCAGGCGCTCTTCGAGGTGGACCTCATTCTGACCGAGGGGTTCAAGTCCGGTCCCATGTCGAAGATCGAGGTGAACCGGGCCGCACAGGAGATGCCGCTTCTC
This sequence comes from Methylomirabilales bacterium (SeqCode), assembly GCA_044451055.1. Classification (GTDB taxonomy): domain Bacteria; phylum Methylomirabilota; class Methylomirabilia; order Methylomirabilales; family 2-02-FULL-66-22; genus 2-02-FULL-66-22. Next base: position 4,821 of record JBIOJT010000086.1, on the reverse strand, counting down.
TGCGGGCCGACGGATCATCTGGTCGCCGTGGTGACGGACCGCGACCTTACGCTCCCGGCTCCCCGCTTCGGCCTGGATGAGGTGGGCCCTCTGGCGGATTTCATCGAACGGGAGTTTCTCAAAGAGTCCGGCCCGTCGCATGTGGACGTCCTCCTGGACGGCAGGCGAATCCCCTTGGATGGGCAGGCCCAGGAGATCCTGGCGCGTGTGGTCCGAAGCCTCGTGGGAGACTGCCGGGATCTCGATGCTGGCCCGCCGATCGAGGTCCGGATTCGCGGTCGGATGCCATGATGGGCATGGGCAGGCTCGCACCCGATGGCGCCGTGACCGGCGCGATTTTGGCTGGCGGGCGCTCCACTCGCATGGGGACCAACAAGGCTCTGCTCGAGTTCGGTGGCGAGCGGATCATCGACCGGCTGCTTCACACAATCCGTCCGCTGTTCCCCGAGATCATGATCGTCGCCAACGACCCGGACACCTATGCATACCTCGGCGTGCCGATCTGGCCCGATCGCATTCCGGAGAAGGGGGCCCTGGGGGGCATTTACACCGCCGTCTTCCATGGCGCCTCCCCCCAGACGTTCTGCATCGCCTGTGACATGCCGTTCGCCAATCCGGCGGTCGTCGCTTACCTCCGTGATGTGGCCCCAGGATACGACGTGGTGGTCCCGCGCACACTCGATGGATACCAGCCCCTGCATGCCGTCTACAGCAAGACGTGCCTTCCCCACATGGAAGCGATGATCCGTGCCGATTCCCTGAAGATTGACCGGCTGTTCCCGGCGGTGTGCGTGCGTACGGTGGTGGAGGAGGAGTTGCGCCCGATGGATCTTTCCCTGCTCTGCTTCGTCAACGTGAACACCCGAGAGGAGCTGGAGGCGGCCGCACGGCTGGCCGGACGCATTGGCTAGCGCCAGCGTGCGTCTGCTCACCGCGCGCTGGGTCTTCCCCGTGAGCTCGCCCCCGATCGCCGATGGGGCGGTAGCGATCCGGGAGGGACGGATCGTGGGCCTCGGGACGCGCGCCGAACTCACCGCGGCGCGGCCCGGTGCGGGCCGCTGGGATCTCTCCGAGGCCGCACTCCTGCCCGGCCTCGTGAACTGCCATACGCACCTGGAACTCTCCGACCGCTCCCAGCCGATGGCGAATGGCCCGTTCGCCGCGTGGCTGGTGACCCTGATCGAACGGCGGCGAGGGGTCCCCGTCGCCGCGCAGGCGAGCGCTGCCCTGGCTGGGGCGAGGCAGCTCATCGAATCCGGCACGACCTGTGTGGGCGAAGTCAGCACGGCTGGCCAGAGCTTGGCGCCCCTCCGGTGGCTGGGCCTACGGGGAGTGGTGTACCGGGAGATCCTGGGTCTGGCGCCCGAGGAGGCCGACGCCAGGCGCAATGCGGCGGAAGCGGATCTGCGCGCCATGCAGGAGGCAGTTCGCGGCGGGCTGCTTCGGATCGGCCTATCGCCCCACAGTCCGTATAGCCTGTCGGAGGAATTGTTCCGTGCCTGCGGGACGATGCTTCTTCGGTCGCGGCTGCCGTGTTGCATGCATGCGGCCGAATCCCCGGAGGAGGTGGAGTTTCTCTCCACGGGACGGGGAGCCATCTCTGATCTGCTCTATCCGGCGGTGGGGTGCCGCGTCCCGCCGCCGCGGCGGCGTGCGCGAAGCCCCATCGAGTATCTCGACGGGCTGGGCGCCCTGGCGTGGCGCCCGCTGCTGGTCCATGCCGTCCACGTAGACCCTGCGGACATCCGCAAGATGGCGAGCAGCGGGGTGAGCGTGGCCCACTGTCCGCGCAGCAATGCACGCCTCTCCGGTGGGGTGGCCCCGGTGGCGGACTTCCTGGCACATGGAATCGCGGTCGGCCTGGGGACCGATTCGCTGGCCAGCGTCCCGACCCTGGACCTCTGGGACGAAATGCGGACCGCCGGTAGGGCTGGTCGCCTGACGCCGTCCCGGGTTCTCGAGATGGCGACGCTGGGGGGCGCCCTGGCCCTCGGCCTGGCGGATCAGGTGGGAAGCCTCGCGGTAGGCAAGCGGGCCGACCTGATCGCCGTGCCTGCACGAGCCGTGGCGGCATCGGATCCCGTCGGGTCGCTCATCGCCGAGACGCGAGGGGAGGATGTGCTCTTGAGCCTGGTGGAGGGCGAGGTGCGCCATCACCGGCTCGCGGAGGTGCCATGCGCCTGAAGCTGGGACGGGTTCGCTACATCAACTGCGAGCCGGTGTACTACGCCCTGGAGCATGGGCTGGTCTACGCCGATTGCGAGATCCACGACGGCACGCCGGCCGAATTGAACGAGCGCCTCCGTACCGGCGACCTGGATGTCTCGGTCGTCTCGGCGATGGAGGCGGCCCTCCGCCCTCAGGCCTACCGGCTGCTCCCCGGACTGGCCATTGCGTGCGACGGGTCGGTCGAGAGCGTCCTTTTGGCGAGCGAACGCCCGGTGGAGGAGCTGAACGCGCTCCCCGTGGCCCTCAGCCGCCACTCGCTCACCTCCGTCTACCTCGTCAAGCTCCTCCTCGAGAAGGCGTATCACGTCCGGCCCCGCTTCCTGGCGGACGCCGAGAGCGGCAGGGCGGCGGCCCGCCTGGTCATCGGGGACGAGGCGCTGCGCTTGGGCCCTCGATACCCCAATAGCCTGGACCTGGGGAAGGCGTGGCACGGGCTCACGGGACTTCCCTTCGTCTTTGCCGTGTGGGCGGTGCGCAGCGAAGTCTGGGCCGCCGCGGCGCAGGAGGTGCGGGCGCTCCACCGGGCGCTTCTCAGCGCGAAAGCCTACAGCCAGGCCCATCCGGAGGCCATGGTAGCCTTGGCCTGCGAGCGCACCGGGCTCTCGCCCGAGGCCTGCCGTCGGTATCTGCGGGAGAGTCTGTGCTTCGATCTCGGCCCGAGGCATCTGGAGGGGCTCCAGACGTTCCTGCGGTTCCTGGCCGACGCGGGCGAGCTGCCGTCGGTCCCCTCGCTGGACTTCATCCCGGTATGATCTTGGGCGGAGGGAATCCGGTGCCTGAGGCCCACCTCTCTTTTCTTCACATCTCGGACCTGCACATCGTGGCGGAGGAAGAGCGGCGGCAGCACGGCGCGGACACGGCGCCCATCCTCCGGCAGGCCGTCCCCATGATGAATGCGCTGCGGCCTGACTTCATCGTGGCCTGTGGCGATCTCGTCGGCGACGAGTCGGAGGAGTCCTACTGGCGATTGCAGGCGCTGCTTCAGCCCGTGGAGGCCCCGATCCATTTCCTGATGGGCAACCACGATGACCGGCCGGCCTTCCGGCGGGTGTTTCGGCCGGCCGCGGCGTCGTCGGCCGACCCGGTCTGCGAGGCATTCGAGCGAGGTGGGTTTCGCTTCCTCCTCCTGGATTCCATCCTCCCCGGCAAGGTGGAGGGGCGCCTCGCGGGCGAGCAGCTCCACTGGCTGGAGGCCGAATTGACGGCCCAGCCGGACCGACCGACCTGGATCTTCCTCCATCATCAGCCGCTGCCCATTTACATCCGCTGGCTGGACGTCCTGGGCCTCCAAAACCAGGAAGAGTTCCTCGCGGTCCTGGCGGGTCATCCCCAAGTTGAGGCGGTCTGCTACGGACACGTGCACCAGGTGCGGCGATGGCGATATCGGGGCGCACTCTTCCTCAGCGCCCCCGCCCTGGCCTTCCAATTCTCCTCCATCAACCAGGAACTGGAGATCACGCAGGAGCCCCCGGGATTCCGCCGGGTCGAGATCCGCAGCGGGGAGCGACGCCACTGGCTTCACTTCCTGGACGGTCGGGTCGTCGCCGAGCCCGCACTGCCCGCCATTCCCGTCTACGTGCGGTAAGCCAGGCATCCCGCGTGGCGGGGGACGGCGCCTTGCGCCACGCCTTCGTGAAGCCTCGTGTGCCATCGTGTGGAAGGGTTCGCTCGCCCCATCATTCAGCCGGGCGATCGCGACTCCTTTGCGGCCCGTGTGTGGGGCTTGACATGAAGTGGGTGGCCGGTAATACTGGACCCACACGGTGTCGTATAGGAAACCTGGGACAGACCGGGGAGGGGGGTTGTTCCAGCCTGACCGGTCCTCACCCTCCTGCGGGAAGTTCCACCAGGCGATCCCCTCTCTGAACTATCTGAGCTGGACGGCACAATCGTCTCGCGCGCCTGATCGTTAGCAAACATGATGCAGTGCCCGGGCTTTAAGGATGGGATCTGCACATGTCGCATCGTTCATTCGTGACGCGGGGGCAGGAAGGGAGGAATGACCATGGCTGAATACGCACGACCAGGACTGCTTGTATCCACCCAGTGGGTTGCTGATCGTCTGAAGGATCCGAAGATCCGCGTGATTGAAGTCTCGGTGGATGCAGCGGCCTTCGACCAGGGACACATCCCGGGCGCGGTGGCCCTCAACTGGTTCCACGACCTGGAGGAACGTCCCCATCGCGACATCGCCAGCAAGGCGACGATGGAGCGACTGCTGGGGAATGCCGGGGTCGGTCCCGACAGTATCATCGTCGTTTACGGGGACAACAACAACTGGTTCGCCACCTACGCCTACTGGCTGTTCAGGCTCTACGGCCACCGGGATGTCCGGGTCATGAATGGTGGGCGGAAAAAATGGATGGACGAGGGTCGCCCCATGACCAAGGAGGCCGCAACCTACCCGAAGGTCCAGTACGAGGCCAAGCAGCCGGATACAAGCATCCGGGCAATGCGGGATACGGTCTTGCAGAGCCTCCCGAATGCGGGGAAAGGGCTGGTGGATGTTCGGTCTCCCCGCGAGTTCTCCGGGGAACTCCTGGCTCCCGAAAATCTGCCGCAGGAGGGGGCGCAGCGGGGCGGGCACGTCCC
>JBIOJT010000085.1:0-14433 GCA_044451055.1 Methylomirabilales bacterium (SeqCode) | reverse complement strand
GTACTCCCACGTGATCCACCTCGTCTCTCACGTCCGGGGACGGCTGGAGGAGGGGCGGGATGCCTTCGACGTCCTCCGGGCGTCCTTCCCCGCGGGCACGGTCACGGGTGCGCCCAAAGTGCGCGCCATGGAGATCATCGAGGAGCTGGAGCCGGCGCGGCGCGGCCCGTACGCCGGGGCGGTGGGCTACGTGAGCTTCTCCGGGAATCTGGACACCTGCATCACCATCCGAACCGTTGTCTTCTCTCGCGGCGCGGCCACCGTCCAGGTGGGGGCCGGCATCGTGGCGGATTCTGAGCCCGAGCGGGAGTATCAGGAGACGATGAACAAGGCCCGAGGGATGTTGCGCGCCATCGAGCTGGCCGAGGCGCGCCTCGAGTAATATGGCGGACGTTCGACAGCTCGACAGTACGGGAGAGTTCTGAAATCCCGAAGTGGAGAACGACCGAACCGCCAAAGGGGTTGGAGCCATGATCCTTATGATCGACAACTACGACTCCTTTACCTACAATTTGGTGCAGTACCTCCGCGAGCTGGGCGCGCAGGTGGAGGTTCACCGGAATGACCGGATCTCGCCCGAGGAGATCCGGGTCATGCGACCGGAGCGGATCGTCCTCTCGCCAGGGCCGTGCACTCCGGCTGAGGCGGGGATCTGTTGCGACGTGATCCGGGACTTCGGACCCAGCACGCCTCTCCTGGGTGTCTGTCTGGGGCACCAGTGCATCGGCGCCGCCTACGGCGGCCGCATCGTCCGGGCGGCTCGCCTGATGCACGGCAAGACGTCGCCCATCCGTCACGACGGGCGGACGCTGTTCGCGGATTTGCCCAATCCCTTCGAGGCCACCCGCTACCACTCCCTGCTGATCGAGCGGGGGAACCTGCCCGCGTGCCTCACGATCTCGGCCGAGACCGCCGAGGGAGAGATCATGGGAGTGCGCCATCGCACGCATCCTGTCGAGGGCGTGCAGTTTCATCCCGAGTCTGTCCTGACTCAGGTCGGGAAGGCGTTGCTGCGGAACTTCCTGGCCCAACCGATCCCCGCAGCCAAGGGAGGGGGGATGCAGGCATGATCGTCGAGGCGATTCGCAAGGTCGTGGACGGCAGGGATCTCAATCGGGAAGAGGCCTTTGCCGTCATGGACGCCATCATGTCCGGTCAGGCGACGGACGCCCAGATCGCCAGCTTCCTGACCGCCTTGCGCATGAAGGGCGAGACGGTGGAAGAGTTGATCGGCTTCGCTCGAGTGATGCGCGAGAAAGTCTCCCCGGTGAAGACGCGGCACCGGGTCCAGGCCTCGCTGTCCGGGACCGACCGGGAGATGCTGGTGGACACGTGCGGCACCGGCGGGGACGCCACAGGAACCTTCAACGTCTCCACGGCTACGGCCTTCGTGGTAGCCGGTGTCGGCATCCCGGTGGCCAAGCACGGCAATCGCTCCGTGAGCAGCCTGTGCGGCAGCGCCGACGTGGTGGAGGCACTGGGGGTCCGCCTGGACCTTCCGCCCGAGCGGGTGGGCCGATGCGTGGACGAGGTCGGGATCGGGTTCTGCTATGCGCCGCTCCTACACAAGGCCATGAAGTACGTCATGCTGGCACGCAAGGAGATCCGCATCCGGACCGTATTCAACATCCTGGGGCCCCTGACGAATCCCGCCCACGCCCTGGCCCAGGTGATCGGCGTCTACGACGGCCGCCTGACCGAGCTAATGGCCCAGGTCCTGAAAGAACTGGGGACGGTGAGGGCCTTCGTGGTCCACGGTGAGGACGGGTTGGACGAGATCTCCAACACGTGCGAGAGCCGGATCTCCGAGCTGCGGCACAACGAGGTGCGGACCTACACGGTGCGGCCCGAGGACTTCGGGCTGACCCGGGCGCGCATGACGGACCTCCAGGGCGGAAGTGCGGCGGACAACGCCGAGATCATCCGCCGGATCCTTAAGGGCGAGCAGGGTCCCAAGCGGGACATCGTGGTCCTGAACGCCGGGGCGGCCATCGCGGCGGGTGGCAAGGCCGAAGACATTGCGGCGGGCATCGCGACGGCCACGCACTCGATTGACAGTGGGGCCGCCCTGGACAAGCTCAACCGTCTGGTCGAATTCTGCCAGACCTAACGAGCCAGAAGCGTTCGGCCCTTCCTCAGAAACTGAACCACCGAGCAGCCGGACCGTCGAACCGTCGAACGGCCGAACGCCTTTAGAGCAAGATGAGCATCCTGCATGACATCCTGCAGCGGACGCGCGCCGACGTCCTGGATCGCCGCGCACACGTCCCGCTCTCGGAACTCAAGGGGCGCTGCCGCGATTGTCCGCCGACGCGCGATTTCATGAGGGCCTTGCGCCGCGAGGTCGGCAACGACGGGCGGCGAGCCGGGCCCATCCGCGTCATCGCCGAGGTGAAGAAGGCCTCCCCGTCCAAGGGTGTCGTTCGCCCCGACTTCGCGCCGGCGGATCTCGCCCGGGCCTACGCTCGGGCGGGCGCCCATGCGATCTCGGTCCTGACGGATGAACCCTTCTTCCAGGGAAGCCTGGATCATCTGGTCGCCGTCCGGGAGGCGATGGATCTCCCGGTGCTGCGGAAGGACTTCCACGTGGAGCCGTACCAGCTCTGGGAGGCCCGCGCGGCCGGGGCGGACGCCGTCCTCCTTATTGCCGCAGCGCTGCAGCCGGCGGAGTTTCTCTGCCTCGTGGAACTCAGTCGGGAACTCACACTCGCCGTCCTGGCAGAAGTGCATACCCGTCAGGAGTTGGAGACGGTCCTCACGTGCGGGGCGGAGCTCGTGGGGATTAACAATCGCGACCTGCAGAGTTTTGCGGTCTCCCTGGAGACGACGTTCGCCCTCATCCCCCACGTCCCGCCCGGGGTGGTTCTGTTGAGTGAGAGCGGGATCAGCCGGCCGGAGGAGGTCGAGCGGCTGGCCTCGGCGGGTGTGGATGGCATCCTGGTGGGGGAGGGTTTGCTCCGTCATGCGGATGTGGGCAACGCTCTGCGGAGCTTGGTGGGGACAACGTGACCCGGGTGAAGGTCTGCGGAATCACCTCGGCTGAGGACGCGGCCGCCGCGGTCGAGGCGGGGGCGGATGCCCTCGGATTCGTGTTCGTGCCGGGAACACCACGACTCGTCCATCTGGATGTGGCGGAGCGGATCGTGAAGGACTTGCCGCCGTTCGTCACGACGGTGGGAGTCTTCGTGGATCAGTCGCTGGAGGACATCCTGCGCATCGCCGACCGCTGCAGGCTGCGGGCGGTCCAATTACACGGGAATGAGCCCGAGGCCTTCAGCCGCCGCATCCCGTTCACGGTCATCAAGGCGATTCGGGTCCGGGATGCCCAGGACCTGCGCCCCATCGGGACGTACCCGGCCCACGCCTTCCTGCTTGACGCCTTCGTGGAGGGCCAGGCGGGGGGGACGGGCACCCCGATCTCCTGGGAACTAGCCCGGCAGGCAGTAGGCAAGGCGCCCATCATCCTCTCGGGCGGCCTCAAGTCAGAAACCGTGACCCAGGCTGTCCGAACCGTCCGGCCTTACGGCGTGGATGTCAGCAGCGGGGTGGAGAGGAGTCCGGGGCGCAAAGATCACAAGAAAGTGAGGGAGTTCATTGCCGCCGTCCGTGAAGCAGACCGCAGTTGATCCGATCGCCAGCCGCCTGCCGGACGCACTGGGCCACTTCGGCCCTTACGGCGGGCGCTACGTCCCCGAGACCCTGATGGCCGCGCTGGAGGCTTTGGAAGAGGGATATGAGTCGGCCAGGCGGGATCTGGGCTTTCAGGAGGAGGTGAGCTACACCCTCCGCCAGTATGTGGGGCGGCCGACGCCCCTGTACTTTGCCCGCCGTCTCAGCGAACGGTTGGGCGGGCCCCGCATCTATCTCAAGCGAGAGGACCTCTGTCACACCGGCGCCCACAAGATCAACAACACGGTGGGGCAGATCCTCCTGGCCCGCCGGACGGGGAAGCGCCGGGTGATTGCGGAGACGGGCGCGGGACAGCACGGCGTGGCAACGGCCACGGTAGCGGCCCTATTGGGCCTCGACTGCGAGGTCTACATGGGGACCGAGGACATGCGGCGGCAGGCCCTCAACGTCGTCCGCATGCGCCTGCTGGGGGCCAAGGTGACCGGCGTAGATTCGGGGAGCCGGACGTTGAAGGACGCCATCAATGAGGCCATGCGGGACTGGGTGACGAACGTGGAGACAACCCACTACGTCCTGGGGTCGGTCTTGGGCGCCCACCCCTACCCACGCATGGTCCGGGACTTCCAGGCCATCATCGGGCAAGAGGCGCGCCGCCAGATTCTGGAGGCCGAGGGGCGGCTGCCGGGCTGTCTCATCGCCTGTGTGGGGGGTGGAAGCAACGCCATTGGTCTGTTCCATGCTTTCCTGGAGGATGGGGACGTGCGGATGATCGGCGTGGAAGCCGGCGGACTGGGGATTGCGTCGGGCCAACACGCGGCCCGGTTCGCCGAGCTGACGGTCGGCATCCTCCACGGCACGCGGAGCTATGTCCTCCAGGATGCCGACGGGCAGATCCGGGTCACGCACTCGATCTCGGCCGGCCTGGATTATTCCGGCGTGGGGCCGGAGCACAGTTACTACCATGATCGAGGGCGGATCGAGTACGCCTCCGTCACGGATGCCGAGGCGCTGGAGGGCTTCCGTCTCCTGTGCGAGACCGAGGGGATCATCCCCGCGCTGGAGGCGGCGCATGCAGCCGCCTACCTGGCCAAGGTGGCGCCGGACCTCGGGCGTGAGAGGTGCGTGATCCTGAACCTGTCCGGCCGGGGGGACAAGGACGTGGAGGTGGCCGCCCGAGGGCTGGACGTGCCGATAGGAGAGACCACCTCATGAACGAGAACAGGATTGACCGCGCCTTCGCGCGCCTGCGGACGCAGGACCGCAAGGGGCTGATTCCTTTTCTCGCTGCCGGCGATCCCTCAATGGAGGCGACAGCCGCCCTCATCCGGGAGTTCGAAGACCGTGGTGCCGATCTTGTGGAGATCGGCGTGCCATTTTCCGATCCGCTTGCGGACGGTGTGGTGAACCAGCGGGCGTACCAGCGGGCTCTGGCTGCTGGAGCCAGCCTGGGCCGGGTCCTGGATCTTGTGGCAAGCATCCGGCGCCATTCGGAGATTCCGTTGGTCCTTATGAGCTACGTCAATCCCATCCACCGCTTCGGCCTCGACCGATTCCCGGCGGCTGCGCGGGATGCCGGGGTGGACGGCCTGATCTTGTCGGACTGTCCGCCGGAGGAGATGAACGGATTCCTGGACAACTTGGTGCGGGATGGGGTTCACCCGGTCCTACTTGTCGCCCCGACCAGTCCCGACCGGCGAATATCCTTGATCAGTGCCCGAGGTCGCGGCTATATATACTATGTCTCCCTGCGGGGCGTCACCGGGCCACGGGAGCAATTGCCGACGGACCTGAGCGACGGAATCCAGCGTATCCGCGCATTCACGAAGATGCCACTGGCGGTCGGATTTGGCATCTCGACCCCCGCTCAGGCGAAAGCCGTGGCGGCGCTGGCTGATGCCGTGATCGTCGGTTCAGCCATCGTGGCCACCATCGAGGCTTACCAGGGACGCCCGGATCTCGTCCCCCGCGCAGGACGGTTCCTGGCAGACCTGCGATCCGCCATAGAGTGAAATCCCTGAAAACCTACGGCGTTCCATATACCGGAATGGAGGTTGCACTTGGCGTATAGGGTTGGTGAGGATCGGGCAACCGCCCTGCCAGGTCTCTCTGCGTCCGGAGGCGCACCCGCGGGCTGTCTGGGGCTTGGGCTGAGGCCAGACGGGACGGCCATAGCATGAAATATCGCGTGTTGGGGTGCTCTGGGGGGGCGGCGCCAGGTTTCCGCCTGCCCAGCTTCCTCCTGGATGATCGCCTGCTGATTGACACCGGTTCGGTGACAGTCGCAATGGAGGTCAACGACCAGGCGAAAATCGACCATATCCTCCTCACCCACTCGCACCTCGATCACACCGGGGGCTTACCGCTCCTGGCCGATAACATCTTCGGGATGCGGGCCACACCGGTTCAGGTGCATGGGATCGCCCCCACCCTGGATGGGGTGCGGCGCAACTTGCTCAACGATGTGCTCTGGCCGGATTTCACTCGGATTCCGTCCAGCGCGTTTCCCACACTTCTGTACCGTGAGGTTCCCGAAGATGGCCCCTTCGAGTTGGCGGGATATACCATCACGGCGATCCGGGTGAATCACGTGGTAGAATGCGTGGCCTATTTCATTCAAAGTCGCGGCGGGACGCTGCTGCACACCGGGGACACGGGCCCCACGGAGGCGGTCTGGCGCCATGCGCGCACGGTCCCTCGTCTCCTGGCTGTGTGTGTCGAGACGACATTCCCAAACCGCCTGCAGGAGGTCGCCGATGTCAGCGGTCACCTCACCCCGCAGAGTCTCGAGAAGGAGCTGGAGAAGCTCGACCGGGATGTGCCGGTGTACGTTTATCACCTCAAGCCAAACTTCCGACGCGAAATCCTGGCGGAACTGAAGCGGCTGCGCCGCCCTGCGATCCACATCCTGGAGGATGGCACGCTGTATCGGTTCTGAGGGCCCCGTCTCGGGGACCACGACCGGGGCAGGAGAGGGGATCTGGGGCCTGCCGGGCGAGGCGTCAAACCCTGCGTGACGTATGCCCCGTTCGAGCAGGACACAGCCCCATCCAGATGACTGGACCAGCGCCCCCTGGGTATTCCCCGCATCGTGCGCCGTGGCCGCGCGGCGTCACCTTTATCGAGCTCATCACCCTGACCATCGTCATTCTCATCCTGGCGTCCATTGGCGTCCCCAGGATCAGTCCTATCGTCCAGAATTTCCAGCTGAAAGGGGCAGCCTGGCAACTGGGTGGGGACCTGCGCTTGGCACGCCAGCGGGCGGTGACGACTCAGCGACGTTTTCGGATCTGCGTGAGCAGTTGCAGGATCACCGTGCCGGTAGGGGCGTACAGCGTCGAGGTGGAGCAGCCGCCGGTAGGCAGCCTCAACTGGACCAGCGAAACCGGCGCTCCGGTGAGTCTTCCCCCCGGTGTCACGATCGCCGCCGGCAAAGCCACAGCAGCGACGTTCACGGCCGGCGGGATGGCAAGTGGAGCCACCTTCACCCTCACCAACCTCATGGGCACATACCAGGTGGCGGTGGACAGCACCGGCCGGGTCAGGGCGTGCCAGGGAACGTGTCCCCCATGATAAGAGGAAGGGTGGACGTGCGACCGGGCTTGACAGGCCTGACGCTGGTCGAGGTCCTCTTCGCTGTCTCTATCCTGGCCTTTGCACTGCTGGGCGTCGCCGGGATGTTCCCCTCGGCGATGCAGTCGGTCTATGCAGGCGGGCAGACGACCAAGGCCACGATGCTAGCACGCGAGATGATTGACATGATCCGAGCTGATACGTTCGACAGCCTGGTGTCGAGGTACGATGGCTTCGACACCAGCACATTGACCGTCACGTGTCCGGTGACTCCCCCGATACCTTCCAGTCCCGCCCTCGACTACAACAAGAAGAAGTGGACGTGCGACATCGCGGCCAGCGGAACGCGGGATACCGGGCAGGGTCTGCCGGGCGGGCGCGGGACCGTCAGCGTGGCCTGCGTGAACTTCGGCAATACGTCCCCTTTCAAGGAGAGCAACATCGCATGCCCGACTCCGAATCCGACTGATAATACTACCCGGAAAGTCACTGTGACAGTTACCTGGGGGGCACAGGCGTTGCGCTCCGTCAGTCTGGTCACGTATGTCACTCGGACCCAGTGAGCGTCTCTCGGGGCAACGCTGTCGTGGGATGACCCTTGTCGAGACGCTCATCGGCGCCCTGATCTTTGCCTTTGTGACCGCAGGCGTGTACTTGCTGTACACGACCATGCAGAACACCATGAGCCGCGGAGAGCTGATGAGCGACCTGCAGCAGAACGCGCGCATCAGCCTTGCCCAGATGACGCAGGAGATTCGGATGACGGGGTACGACCCGAGCGCGATCATCCCACTGATATCGACGACGACGCCTCCTCAGTCCGCCATTCGGTCCGCCATGCCCGGGTGCTTCTCATTCGTGGCGGATTGGCAAGGGGACGGCACGGCCGACCAGATCACTTACACTGTCGGCACTTCCGACAAGTGCGTTTCCCCGTGTCTCCGGCGAAGAGTGGATTCCTGGGACTCGGCTCACAACGTGTTCGGCGTGGGGAGCTTCCAACCCCTAGCGGGGGGGACGTCAGTGAATGTGGCGACGTTCACGGCCGTACGCGTGCTGACGTTCACCTACTATGACAGTAACAATCAGGTTCTGGACCCCAGTACGGTTCCTCCTTCCACACGGCAGTGCCCGCCCGCCTCGAGTGCGGGTGCGTCGGTTCAACAGTTGACGTTCGATCAAATGCGCCTCGTCCGCAGGGTGGCGATCACCCTGAAGGCGCAGGGATCGCGTCCTGGCATATTCGCCGAATTCTTCACGCTGACGAGCGATGTGCGGCTTCGGAATTTCTAGGCAGCCCCGGGGAGCGGCCCTGGTCATCGTCATGCTGGTCATGGCGGTGCTGCTATTGGCTGGCACGACTTTCCTGACCATCTCGTCCACCGAGAGCCAGATCGCTTTGAATGAGCAGGGCTACGCTACGGCCTTCGTCTTGGCGGAGGCTGGGATTCAGAAGGCAATCGCCTCGCTCAACGACCCCTTTCGAGGCCCTGCGTATCTGGCCAAGAACGGGGAGACGAACACGGCGTTCGGAGGAGGGACCTTCTCGGTCAACCTCGTAACGCCCTCACAGCGGATCCAGCCCCTGGACCGGTGCCCAAACGACAATTCGAAGGATATCATCGCCGCGGCATCGGTGCCGGTACGTGGCGGGAATGCCGTGGTGACACTCGTGGTGACCGTGGACCAGGTGACCTACCCATACCAGTGGGCGGCCTTCGCGGCCGTCCCGAACCAGATCATCGGCTGGCTTTGGGATCCCCTGGCGCAGACTTGGTGGGATCGGACGAATAGCGAACTCTTGCTCCGAGACTATACACTCATGGACAGCTTCGACTCCGGCGTCGGCCCCTACGACCCGACGACGAATAGCGGACTGCACGGGAACGTCGGTGCCAACGGTGATGTGGAGATCGACTATAACAGCACGATCGCGGCAATGTCCAGGCGGGGGACGACATCTACATGCCCTCGAGCGTAACCGTGACCGGCGGCCCCCCGACCACCGGCCTCTCTCCGAACGCTAGCGACCGCGGTGTGCCATTTCCCATGGTCACGACGTCTGGCCCCACCCCGACGTCTGGCGTCAGCCCGCAGTCTTACGTCAACACCGGAACGGGAGGCCTGAGCGTGCCGGCGTACCGCACGGTCACCCTTTCCGCCGGAACGTACTACTTCACGAACATCAGCATGGGAGACCACTCCACCCTCTTGACCACGGGGGGGCCCGTCACGATCTACATGAGCGGGCCGCCGATTGGCTCCACCAACAGTCTGGCGAATCTGGGGTACTACGTGACCATGGGGGCGCAGCCCGGGACCCAATTGCAGATCATCACAAAAAGTGACGGGTTGCCGACGGATTTTCTCATGTGGGTCACCCAGGACGGCTTCCGCCTCTACGGCAGCCTTTACGGCAAGAACACCAACATCTATTTGGGATACAATTCCCTGGTCTACGGCTCGGTCATCGGGCGGACGATCCGCGCACGAAGCGGGTCGAATATCCACTTCGATCAGGCCATGATCAACCAGAAGCTCTGCCATAATGATTCAACCTTCTATCCAAGATTCCCCATTCGTCGTGGGACGTGGCAGGAGATCATCCCCCACACGTAGTCTCGGCGCCCGGAAGCTGTTCGCTGAGCATGCGGCCGAGGTTAAGCAGTGGCGCACGTATCCTTTCCAGAACATGCCAGTCAACCTTTCCTGGCGGCTGACGGAGCAATTATTCGCAGCCGCCCAGCTGTCGGCTGAACGTGACCGCTGGGTCGCTAGGAAAGTTGCTCAAACGCTCATGAGACGAACACGCATTGTGATCGCCGTCGCCATTCTCGCTGGACTCATTGGGTGCGGGCGCGAACGGACCAAGACTGTCCCGGACGAACTCGTCGGGGTCTGGAAGACCGCGGCGCCCAAGTATGCGGACCGCTTCCTGGAGCTTACGAAAACTACGATCAGCTTCGGAACGGGGGGACAGGACTTCTACACTCGGAGCATCGTCGCTGTAGAGAAGAGACGCCAGGATGACAACACGCTGTACACCGTCTTCTTTGTGGACTCCGAAGGGGAGTACAAGTTCTCGTTCCACTACGAGCCGGTAAGCGGTGGGGTGATCCGGTACAAGAACCAGAAGAGCATCGCGTGGACCAGACAGAGGCGTTGACTGCTGATGCGACCCAATCGGGCCGGGACGTGTGCGTAGCAGGTTTTCTCTCGGCGGGGCGCAAACAGGGGCACCAGTGACCGATGACGCGTGCGCCAGCACCTGGGGTGTCATGGCCAGAGGAAGCTCCGCTGTTCGACGATCGGGGGGGAAGGAGCGTCGCCTCGGTTTGACCCTCATCGAGCTGACCTTCATCGTCTTGATCGTGATCACCCTGGCCGGCATAGGGCTACCCGTCTACCAAAGGTACCTTGACAATTCGAGGATAGTTCAAGCCGTGGTGGATATCCGGACACTGGAACACGACATCCTGATCTATGAGGGGTATTCTCAAACACTGCCCACCAGCCTGGACGACATTGGAAAGAGCAATCTTCGCGATCCGTGGGGGAATCCGTACCAGTACCTGAACGTCAATGACGTAACAGGGAAGGGGAGTGTCCGGAAGGATCACCATCTCAATCCGCTGAACACGGATTTTGACCTCTACAGTGTGGGCAAGGACGGGAAGAGCAAGCCGCAGATCAACAACAAAGACAGTCTCGACGATGTCATTCGGGCGCTGAACGGAGCGTGTGTTGGTCTGGCTTCGGAGTTCTGAGACGGCAGTTGGTCATGCGTATTGAGTTGATCGGGGGATCGGGTCAGTGTTGGTCTTGCCCGTGTTTCTCAAAGAGCGGGTGTCCGCGATCATCGCCTTGGGGCATCGAACACCCCACGCCCACAGCCAGGACGACGTGCTCCAAGCCCAGGGGCTGGCGAACCAGGTCGGCGTAGCCCTGTCGAATGCTTCCTTGATCGAGGAGCTGGCCAAGCTCAATTGGGGAACCCTCACAACACTCGCGCGAGCCATCGATGCCAAATCTGCCTGGACGGCGGGTCATTCCGAGCGTGTGACGGAGCTAGCCCTCAGGATCGGCCGGACCCTTGGGCTCAGGCAGAAAGATCTGGACGTCCTGCATCGTGGCGGCTTGCTCCACGACATCGGCAAGATCGGGATACCGCCCGAGATCCTCGACAAGCCTGGGAGGTTGGGTGCGGAAGAGGTTCACGCCATGCGCCGACATGTCCTCATCGGAGCGCGGATTCTGGAACCCATCACCGCGTATGCCGAGGTCATCCCTATCGTGTTGCAGCATCACGAGTGGTTCGATGGAAACGGGTATCCCAATGGCCTTGCGGGAGAGACCATCTCTCTGGGCGCCCGCATCTTCGCCGTGGCCGACACCTATGACGCCCTGACCTCGGATCGGCCATATCGGCGTGGGTTGGATCGGAAGCGGGCCATCGGAATCATCGAGGAGGGCGCCGGCCGCCAGTTCGATCCGAAGGTTGTTCAAGCCTTCTTGACCCTGATGGACCAGGAAGAGCGCATGGCAACCGACCAGGCAGAGAAGGCGCCCTCAACCGCCCCCAGCGCCTCATGAGTTGTGAGCTTGGAAGTTTCCGGTGGGCCGGCGTGGATAAGGGCTCGATCATCGGATCGACCGGACCGTTCGCTGGCATCCGACCAACGGCGTGGACGATGCCGGTACAAGTCTTGGTTCGTGAATGCCGTGCTGGCTAGCTCTGGGGGCCCTTCTGGAGGTGGACACTACCCATTGGGTGATAAGTTTCCTGGTTGGCCGATGAGCATTTTTTGCTTGACATTTCAATAAGTTGTCGTTAATAGGCAGCGTATGCACGTGAGCCAGCGCACGTAAGTTACGCACAGTAAAGGACTCAGCCATGCTTGGGTTGGGAAGAAAAAGGGAAACGGTTGGACTGGATATCGGCGCAAGCTCTGTGAAGGCGGTTCAGTTGATTCCGGTCCGGGGAGGACACGAGCTAGTACGCCTCGGGATCGCGCCCCTTCACCCTGAGACGATCGTGGACGGGGTCATCATGGACTCGGGGACGGTGATCACGGCCATCCAGCAGATCTTCACCGAGAACCAGATCAAGTCCAAGGATGTGGTCGTTGCAGTGTCGGGGCATTCGGTCATCGTGAAGAAGATCAAGGTCAGCCGGATGAAGCCTGAAGAACTGGAGGAGCAGATCCCCTTCGAGGCGGAGCAATACGTGCCTTACGCCATCGAGGACGTCAACCTGGACTTCCAGATCCTTGAGAGCACGAATCTGGAAGCCAACGAGATGGATGTCCTGCTGGTGGCGGTCAAGAAGGACATCATCAACGACTATCTTTCCATCATCTCGACGGCAGGCTTGGAAGCCGTGGTGGTGGACGTGGACGCGTTCGCGTTGCAGAACGCCATTGAGATTGCCTACGAAATGGAGAAGAGTCAGGTGGTGGGCCTGGTGAATCTGGGCGGCGCCGTGATGAACATCAACATCCTGCAGGGGGGGATGTCGGAGTTCACGCGGGACTCCGCCCTGGGAGGCAACCGCTACACGGAATCCATCCAGAAGATGCTGGGGCTGAGCTATGAGCAGGCGGAGAGTCTGAAGCTGGGCGAGGAGGTGGACGGCCGGACTTACGAGGACGCCCGGCCCGCCATTGAGATGGTGAACACCGAGTTGGCGGGGGAGATCCGGCGCTCCTTCGACTTCTTCCGCTCTTCCTCACACAGCGACACGATCCACCGTGTTCTGGTGAGCGGGGGCTGCGCGCGCCTGCCCGGTCTGGTAGAGTATCTCTCGGAGAATCTCGAGATCCCCTGCGAGGTGGCCAACCCGCTTCGAAACATCAAGGCCGACGCGAAGAAGTTTGACCCGGAGTACCTGAAGGTCATTGCCCCGCAGCTCGCCGTGAGCGTGGGGCTGGCCCTGCGGCAGGCGGGAGACAAGTGAGATGATCAAGATTAACCTCCTTCCGCGAGAGGAGCGCGTCCGGCGCGCTCCCATCGACACCAGGCTCATCCTGGCCGGTCTCGGCGTGGTGGTCGCCCCCTGTTGGCCATGGCCTACGGCTGGTACTGGTTGAGCGGGGATGTGGAGCGCCTGGAGGGCGCCATTCGCCAGGCCCAGGCCGATGTCAAACGGTACGATGATCTGGCGAAGCAGGTGGACACGTTCCGCGCGGAGAAGACGCGTCTAGAGGATAAGATCAAGGTCATCGCGACGCTGGTGGCGGCGCAGACGGGACCCGTCAAGCTCCTGGACGAAGTCAGCAAGGACCTCCCCAACGAGGTGTGGCTCACCTCCTTCAACCGGACCGGCAAGAAGTTGGAGATCTCCGGCGTCGCCTTCTCCAACTTCAACGTGGCCACGCTCATGACCAATCTGGGCAATGCGGCCACCCTGCTGACGAACGTGGATCTGGTCATCTCGGAGAAGACCACGATCGAAGGTCAGTCGGCGGAAAAGTTTACCATCACGGCCGAGGTCGTCGAGGGCAAGAGCTAAGCAAGGGTTAAGAGCGAGGCGTGCCATGGTACTGAATCTGAAGAGGATGTGGGGCAATGTCCCCCCGCGGCAGCGTTACCTGCTCCTTGGCGTCATTGGGGTTGGTATCGTGGCGGCTTACGTGTACCTGCTCATGCTCCCCCTCTGGGAGAGCAAAGGTACGTTGGAGATGGACCTCCAGAAGCTCCAGGCAGACCTGGACCAGAAGCGCATGATCGCCGCCAACCGCCCGAAACTGGAGGAGGAAATCAAAGCTTTGGAGAAGCAGCTGGATGCAGCCCTGGTCAAGCTCCCGGAGGAGAAAGATATTCCCAAGCTGTTGACCCAGGTGAACACACTCGGGCTGCAGAGCGGGCTGGAGTTCCAGTTGTTCCGTCCGGCGGCGCCGGTGAAGAAGGGATTCTATGCCGAAGTTCCCATCGACATCCGGGTCGAAGGAGAATATCACACCCTTGGAGCGTTCCTGGATCGGGTGAGCAAGCTCGAGCGTATCGTGAACGTGGCCGACCTTCGGATCAACCCACTGTCGGCGCAGAGGCAGCTGGGCAGCCGGACGATCAGCGCCGACTTCAAGGCCACGACCTTCACGTTCCTGGAAAAGGGAGGATCGGCCGGTGCTCCCACGAAGTAGTCGAGGTTCAGGTATTCCCCCGGGATGGGCGACCCACCTACGGTGTGTGCCCGCCCTCGCTGTGGTGATGGGCCTCGGTCTTGCCGGATGC